>JAZUEH010000144.1:0-11979 GCA_045640065.1 Bacteroidaceae bacterium | reverse complement strand
TGGCGGCAATCCACTCACCGCTGTTCTCCAAATGGTCTGCTCGTGCGCGAATCCCGCGGGATTGCTTACCGCGAGGGAACGTATTTCCATTCCGTGAGTGGATGGCGGCAATCCACTCACCGCTGTTCTCCAAATGGTCTGCTCGTGCGCGAATCTCGCGGGATTGCTTACCGCAAGGTCCAGCGAGGGAACGTATTCACATTCCGTGAGTGGATGGCGGCCTGCCACTCACCGCGGCTCTCCAAATGGTCTGCCCGTGCGTAAATCCCGCGGGTTTCACTCACGGGCGGAGCATTTCTTTTCTGACCACACTATCGATCAGTCAGTCGTCCTCTTCGTAACGGTGGTAGCCGCGTTCGGGTTCTCCTTCGTAGTAGTAGCCGTAACCTTTGTCCTTCTGCAGTTCTTCCCAGTAATATTCGTAACGGATGTCGTAGCTCGGCGTGTAGCCGGCATTGAACATCTGGTCGAAGACGGGCAGCATCAGGCCTGTGAGGTTCTTGTTGCTGCTGCAGTCCAGTTTCTCGATAACCGGGAGGCCGGAGGCTTCGAACGACGACATGCCGATGCAGGGGCAGTAGAGCCTCTTCAGCCGGGGGCAGTTGGTGACGGACAGGGCACCTACGCGGTAGGAATCTTCCCAGTAGTTGTCGATTTGGATGTTCTCGACGGCATTGCACTGGGTGACGGAGATCTGTTCGCACACGTTACGTGCCAAGTCAATGTCCTGCAGATTGGGCAGGTTGGAGAAGATGGCCGTCTGGTAGGTGTTCATATGGAAATAGACATGCGTCAGCGTGTTCAGCCCTGTGGCGGTGAAGTTGTTGAACGTTGTCGATATGGCACGGAAGTGATCACATCCCGTTTTCAGGTTGATGTCGGTGAGCCCCGTGACGTCGTAGAGCGACAGGGTACCGCCTGCCATCTCAATGTCGTCGAAGAGTTTGCTGTTGCCCTCGGCCCGGCTCACGCTGACGGATGTGAGCTTGGGGCAGTTCTTGGCCGAGACGTGCGGGAGGTCGGTAAGCCTCTTGCTGTCGTCGCTGCGTCCCAACTCAATCGTTTCGAGCAACGGGCAGTCGTCGAGTATCACCTCCTTGGGCTTGAACTCCTCGCCGGTCATGAATGTGCTCATGTGGAAACCGGTGATGGTGCTGCCTGAGACGTCCAGGGTCTTCACATGCTTGGGATACATGATGCGGGGGCGTTCGCACTTGGTGTGCTGTATGAAGACATCGCAGTCGGGGCCTACGAAGACCGACTCGCAGTAGGGGTCGTCGATCTCCACCCTGGAGAAGTGGGTGTCGCCCTCATAGTCGAGCGACCAGCTGAAGTTCTTCACCTTGCTGCTGTGGTTGCCCACATAGAGGTTATCGCCCAGCGGCCACTCCTTGGGGATGATGATTTCATAGTGACGGCTGCCCTCGGTGCTTCCGGACCACAACCTGATCTGATCCAGGTTGGCCACGCCATAGCTGGCGGTGGTCCACTCGCAGCCGTCCCAGTCGCCACCGCGGCAGGCATAGATGTCGGCCAGGATCTGCTCCATGGCATACTGCTCATCCTCGTCAACCAGCACCATGGCACCGTAGCGGTAATGACGCAGCATGGCCTCTACGTCGCGGTAGATGGCTGTGACATTGAACTGGTCTATATGGTCGGCTTCTATGCTCACCTGGGCGGTGATCTTCACCGAGTCAGCACCGTTTTCCAGCTCGGCTACCTTGCCGGCATCCAGATCGAAGGGATAGCGCTCGCCGTCACCGACGTCCAGGAAGAGATCGGGATAGAACAAGGACTTGTTCTTTATCCAGGTGTAGAACGTGATGTCCTTGCCGTTGACGTCACAGCGGTATTCCTTTGACACTGTAGGTATCAGGTTACGGCTCTCCAGCGGGAACTTGACGTCCTTGAATGTGTATGACAGCGGGAAGCCCATGCCCGTCAGGAACACGTTACCTCCCAGCACGAACGACATGGCGTATTCGCCCTCCTGAAGTGCCTGGCCCCATCCGTCGTAGTAACCCCAGGTCATGGGGTCGGCAATGTTCAGCTTATGGGTCAGCTCTTCGGACAGTGACGTGGACAGTCCGATGCCCACCTCCAGCACGGCACCGTAGATGCCGATGGCAGGGCCGAAATTCAATCCATACTGGAACGTGCCGCCAATCTTCGGGCCTATGGAATACTCGATCTTGTCACCGTCCTTCTTCTGCACGTCTCCGCTCAGGTAGCTGACCTCGTCATAGTGGGCGGTGGCCACCAGACCGGTCTTGTAGGTCACCGAGCCTTCGAAGGAGACGGTGCCCTGGGCTGTGAAGTGGGCGAAGATGTCGATGTTCGGCGTGATGAGGATGGGTCCTACGGGGATTGCTCCACAGACTATGGTGAGCAGTTTCTGATGGAAGGTGAGAATGTCCTTCTCGCCGCTGATGGCGATGTCGGCTCCCAGGGAGGCATTCACATCGTACTTCACATCGAGTGTGGAGATACGCCAGTCGTCCATGATGAGCTGCACGCGCAGGGTGTTGTCGAGCGTGATCTTCGGGGTCATTTCCCAGCCTTTGCCTATATCCCAACCAACCTCGGGTACGGTGATGGTCCATTGGTCAGTATTCACTGCACGTGTACGTGTGAAGGCGACCTCATTGCCATTACCGTCAAGAATCTGTTTGATGCTGGAGCTGACGTCTATGTCCTGCTCGTCAATGTGGAGGCTCTTGAACGCCCCCGTCAGTCCTACGCGCTCATTGTAGAATACACGGTAGCCTTCGCTGGTCTGCTCCACATTCTGAACGCAAAGCAGTGCACCGTCGGGGAAGAGGTCGAAGCGGTTGTTGATGATGTATGTCTCACCCGGCTGAGGGATGAACTCAGGCGGAGTGTTCAGCGACAGATAGAATGTGGTATGTTCAAGGTCAAGCGAGGTGATCTCCTGTGCCACGGCATCGCGCATGAACAGGGTGTTGTCGCACACCGTGAAGTCATATTCGGGATAAGGGTTGTAGCCGTCAGCAGTACCGGCAGGGTTATCACCCCCACCCGTTCCGCCGCCTTTGGCCTCCTGGATGACTGCCACATTGCAGCTCTCATCGCCGGCAGTGACCAGAATATTGCCCTTACGCTCCTCAACCTTGGTGTTAGGTTCTACTGTCACCGTCACGGTATTGCCGCTGGTGGAACAAGTCAAGAAGTTGTTGTAGGTGCCGGCAGTCCAGTTCTTGTCAGTGGTGGTAACGGTGAACGTCTGCACGCCGCCCGAGGCGGTGAAGTGCAACTCGCTGACTGAAACGCTCAGTTTTCCATTCTTCTTTCCGGGGCCGTCGCCATTGCCGCCGTCCCCTGTCGGGTCTTCGGGTTGTGTACAGCCTGCCATGGCGAGCAGGACGGTGAGTAGCAGAAACAGTTTCTTCATAAAGGGTCAGATTATTTTGAAAAGCGCTAAGATAACGTGAGTTCGATGAAATATAATTAATTGATAATTTGGTGATTAGCGAGAATTGTTGTAAATTTATTGTGGACTGAACAAAAACCCACAACAAACTCCCGCCATGTTCACCGACGATAAAATTACTGAAATATCCTGTCTTGCCGATGATTTCTGCAAGTTTTTCGATTCACAGGTCAAGAAATACACGTTGGCAGATCAGTCAGGCAGTGAAATGGAAAAGGAGGTTGCCGTTCCACTGGCCATCTTCATCAAGAAAGTCCTGCTGGGCAAGTGTACCGGAATCAGTTTCGTTGACAGCACCCCGCTCAGGGTGTGCAAGAACCAGAGAAATGGTCTGCCCGTGCGTGAATCCCGCGGGATTGCTTACCGCGAGGGAACGTATTCCCATTCCGTGAGTGGAGGTATCATATGCATGGTTGTAGGACATAAGGTCTTCCATGAGAAAGTCTCCGAGGTCTGGACCATAACTCCATTAACCTGATCTGCAGACACAAAAGAAACCGGCCGGAAATCCTTTCCGACCGGCCTCACCGTTTATCTCTATGCCTTCCGGCTGTTGAAAGTATTATGCTGTGACGTTACTCTCCAACGTATTTGTATACGACAGTAAGTGGTGGTATGCCCTTCCCCCACTGAGTATAAGAACCATTCTTAAAGTGTCCCACATAATAATAGCCCGTATCATAGCCGTAACTGCGGAGCCAATCCTTATCGTTATTAACCCAGATGCCTCCTTCATATTCTGCTGAAAGTTCATCGAATTCTGCAAGAAGGTCGTTGGCGACATACTTATAGATGGTTGACTCTGCTACAATTTCTTCCAAATCCTCCAGTGTCGGCAGGAGCCAGTCATCACCCCATATTCCTTCGGCATATTCAGGAATTGTTCCGATTGCAGCAGCCTCTGATGCGATTTTCAGTCCAGATGTTGTCACCTGCAGCCACGTATGACCATTTTCGTCTGTACCGCTTACAGGAATGACATTGTTCCAGGTGCCAGTGGTCTCGAATGTGCCGAGGTTGGTCACCTTGCTGCGTTCGAGATTCGGGTTCTTGTCAGTGCTGCGCTCGTAAATGTTTGTTCTATCGGCTGCCAGGAAATCGATTGTGAATCCGCTTTCCAGTGCTCCTGGAAGCACAGCGATATAATAGTCATTGTCTTTGGCAATGGTTCCTGTGAGAAGTATTTCCTTCGAGCCGTCCTTTGATACTGTTGCTGTAGGTGAACCGCCATTGTAGTCCACAGTTACGGTACCTGCCAGATCCTCCGTGCCTTTGCTTGTGATTAAGATTTTACGACAGTCAAATTCAGGTGTCACCTTTATGTATGAGCATACATTCTTGAAATCAATGGTTGTCTTGTCAGTGCTCAGTCCAATCATTACCATTGCCTTGGGATCGGCCGAACCGGCTACAGCAGTCTGATATGCCGGGATGACTACGTTTTCGAACTTGTCGTCGCTGGTGCGCTGAACACCTGATTTCAACGTCAATAATACCTTTCCTGTCGTAAAGTACTCAAAGACGCAATCACGATAACCAGATGAAAGGCCTACTGAACATAAGAAATCCGCAAGATCCACCTCCAGATAGTCTGGGTATTCATCTACGTCCATTTGAATCCAGTCTCTAGATTCATCAATTATATCAAAGACACTCTTGCCATCTATCACCGGTTCTAATCCTAATGCCATTATAAATTTCTCATCAGTATCGCATTCTGACAGTCCTTTTATTGATTCCACGGATGGATAGAGTGCATAGTACTCTGCAGCATCGGTAGCATCACCCGTGAACGATGAGGTAGAGCCGTTCTTGAAGCTGAACTCATGGGCAAAATTGCTGTTAGCGTCAGCTACTCCGTCGAACACGCTGATCTTGTCACTGCTTGTCCATTTGATGGTGTTGTCGTCGTCAATCAAGGTACGTGTGGCATCTGCCTGATTCTCCTGGCTAGCCACAAACGTCATTGTGTGGAACTGTGGTGCTGCTACCGGTTCGTTTACGTTCTCAAGAATGTCATCGTTGCTGCATGCAGCAATTGTCATGACGCCTGCCATTAAGGCAAGCATAGTCTTGAATGTCTTTTTCATTGTCTCTGCTTGTTTTAATGGTTTACCATTCGAATGTGTCTTCCTGAAGTTCTTCAATTTCAACATAATCTACTGTAAAAGCCGGACTTGCGCAGATCAGGCTGCTCTGCACGACTGCCACCACCTTAGTACGCGGTGACTTGTACTCTTTCTTTCTCATTTTCATTAAGTTATAGTTTGTTAATCATTCAATTTAATTCTACGTTTTTTATAATGACGCAAAGATACATAAATTTTGACATATACCGGCTGTGGTTCTTGGGGTTTGACCGTTCTCAAGACTGATTATTCAGTAATGTCAGAATTCAGGGCGATATCCCAGACATATCAATTGTCCATTCCACAAATTGGCTATATTCGCAAATGAAATACCCTTCTTATCATGGGAAAGAACAGATATTACGTAAAAAAGGGCCGGCAAATGGGAAAAGCCTTGCTGGCAGGTATTCTTGTGTTTGTCTGCACATCGGGCATGATGGCGCAGACAAAGGAACAGCTTCTGCTGAGCGGCTGGCGCTTCCAGCGCGGCAGCGTGCAGGGTGCGGAATCAGCACAGTTCGATGACTCCGGCTGGCAGCAGGTCACCATTCCGCACGACTGGGCCATAACTGGTCCGTTTGACACGAACATGAAGAAGACCGGAAGCACCGGTGCCCTGCCATGGACCGGCGAGGGGTGGTACCGTACTCAGATGAACATCCCCGAGGGGTACACTTCGGCAGAGCTGATTTTTGATGGGGCCATGGCCGAGCCGCATGTTTACATTGACGGCAATGAGGTCGGTTACTGGGCCTACGGATACAACACCTTCAGTCTTGACATTTCCCGGTTCCTTCCACAAGACAATGGCGATCTGGTTCCCGGGACGCATACTCTGGCCGTTCATCTGCACAACATCGAAGAATCAGCACGCTGGTATCCGGGAGCGGGTCTGTATAGGCCTGTACGTCTTGTACTTCATCCGGATTCTTATCTGAAGACTTGGGGAACATTTGCCCGCACTACTATGGTGACAGGTGTTTCGGCCGATGCTTCCATCGCCAGTGAAGCCCGCATATGTGTGTCATCGGAAGTCAAGTCCGGCAGAATACCTTTCGCAAACAACAGATTCCAGGTACGTCAGTCACTGTTGGACAATACCGGAAGCATAGTGGCTCAAAGCATTGAGGATGTGAACCTGAGCGGAATGGAAGTCACCGGCGAGACCATGCATGTTCTCTCTGTACGGAATGCACATCTGTGGAGTCCCGAAAATCCTTATCTCTACACTCTTGTCACTGAATTCGTGATGAAGGACAAGCTGTTTGACCGCAAGGAGACCAAGGTGGGCATACGGTCCATTGAATACACGGCCGATGGTTTCAGACTGAACGGGCAGGTCCGCAAGTTCAAGGGCGTATGCCTGCACCACGACCTGGGTCCCCTTGGAGCGGCATTCAACAAGGATGCCTTCCGCCGGCAGGTCCGTCTGCTCAAGGAGATGGGTTGCGATGCCATACGCACTGCCCACAACATGCCGGCCCCGTGGCAGATGGACATCTGTGACGAGATGGGCATGCTGGTCATGGCCGAATCGTTCGATATGTGGATAAGCCCGAAGGTCAAGAACGGTTATTGCCGTTTCTTTGACCAAAGGGAGACGCCTGACAGCGATCCGTGGTGGAAACGTGACCTGACCAACCTTGTGCTGGTTAACCGCAACCACCCGTCCATTGTGATGTGGAGCATAGGCAACGAGGTCCCGGAACAGGGCTCAGTACAGGGACGCGAGTACACCCGCCTCATGCAGGACCTTGTCCATGAGCTGGACGGCACACGTCCCTGTACGCAGGGCATGGATCAGGGAACAGCATCAATGAGGGTCGGCAACTGGCAGGAATGTGACATTCCGGGATTCAACTACCGGCTTCATGTATATCACGAAGGGTATCAGAACTCGCCCAAGGGAATAATCCTTGGCACTGAAACAGCATCGACCATTTCAAGCCGCGGAGAGTACAAGTTCCCGGTACAGGAGGAACATGGCAAGGCCTACTCTGACGGACAGATTTCCAGCTATGACCTGGAATCGTGCATCTGGAGCAATCTGCCCGATGATGACTGGATGTATCAGGACAAGCTGCCATGGGTGATTGGTGAATTCGTCTGGACAGGCTTTGACTACCTGGGAGAACCCACGCCGTATGATGGAAGCGGTCAGTCACGCAGCAGCTATTTCGGGATTTATGACCTTGCCGGTCTGCCCAAGGACCGTATGTGGCTGTACAGGACTCACTGGGCTCCTGAAAAGGAGACCCTGCATCTGCTGCCGCACTGGACATGGCCCGGTCGCGAAGGAGAGACGACTCCCGTCTTCTGCTACACCAGCTATCCTGAGGCCGAACTCTTTGTGAACGGCAAGAGTCAGGGACGCCTGAGTCACTCGGATATGACCCTTGAGGAATATGAAGACCATAGGATCCAGGCGCCCATGCCATGGGGAGGAACGTCAACCTATGCCGATCCTGCTGCCGGCAATAACCGTCTGGACCGATACCGTCTGCGCTGGATGGATGTCAAGTATGAACCCGGAGAACTGAAAGTCGTGGCATATGATGCCGATGGCAACAAGGTAGCCGAAGAGGTGGTCCGCACTGCAGGCAAACCGGATCACATTGAACTGGTGGCTGACCGTTCCGAGATGCCGGTGCTCCCCACTGACAGTGAAGGGAATGCCCTGGACTGCCCCAGTCTGACCTTTGTGACCGCACGCATTGTCGACAAGGCGGGTAACCTGTGTCCCGATGCCGACCTGCAGCTGTCATTCAGCGTCAAAGGCAAGTCGGCAGTCTTCAACAGCTGCTGCAACGGTGACGCCACCTCGACCGAGACTTTCACAGAACCCACAATGAAAGCTTTCCATGGCCAGCTGGTAATTGTACTGCAAGGCACAGCCCAGCCCGGTCTTTCCACCCTTACCGTGACCGGCAAGGGACTGAAAAGCGCGAAAATCAGTGTATCAACCATATAACCATCATCTATGAAAAAAGCGATTGTCACATTACAGTGCATACTGGCCTTTTCTTTTGCCGGCGCACAGAAAGTCTACACATTACAGGACTGGAACATAAAGGGCTATGAGCCCGGTAATGAACTGCGTCTGGATGTAAGTGAATACAAGATTGATGACAAGAACACCCTTTTCTACCAGGACTTGCAGAAAGAGTGGCGTGTAAAGGCCGATGTACGTTGCGGGACCTTGGGCACGGAACAGGTTTTCGTCTGCAAAGAGGGAAAAGGAAGTTTTCTCATAGGCAAAAACTCCCTGACCGGTGACATCTCGCTTGGATATGACAACACCGCCAGGCGTTTCTTTGTTGAAGTGATTGACAAAGACGAGCAGGGACACCGCCTGTGGGCAGGTGATATTGTGAATAAGGACCAGTGGTACATTCTGGAGGCAAGTGCCAGTTACAATGCAAAGAGGGACCAGTCCACGCTTTCACTGAGTGTTGACGGCCGGACCGAGACCCTGACCTACCCCGGAAAGGCCTTGCGCCATAACGCATCGGCCTGGGTCATAGGACGCGGATTCCCCGGAGGTTTCCCAAATGCCCTGCAGGTCCGGAACGGAGCCATACGCAATCTGGAAATATCCGGTTCACCACTTGAAAGGGTCGATGGCCAGAACCCCATCTTCACTGACAAGTTCACTGCTGACCCGGCATTCACTGTAATAGGCAATACCGTATACGCATATGTAGGAGAAGATGCTACAGGACCCGGTGGCTGGTTCTACATGCCGAACTGGCTGTGCTATTCCAGCACTGACATGATCCACTGGCAGTCACATGGCGCTGTACTCTCGGCCAAGGATTTCCCATACGCGCAGCCGGGTGGTTCATGGGCAGGACAGGTAGTCCCGGCAAATGGAAAATACTACTATTATGTGACCCTTGACCGTAAGGACAAGAACCAGCATACCGTCGATGTGGCCGTCAGCGATTCGCCCACAGGTCCTTTCAAGCCTGCACGAACTGACGGTACCCCACTCATATCCGATGACATGACACCGGACTCGTATCGGACCAATGCGGACATTGACCCGACAGTGCTCATTGACGATGACGGAACACCCTGGATGGCATGGGGAAACGGTGACTGCTATATGGTTCGGCTCAAGAAGAACATGATTGAACTTGACGGTGAGATACGTAAGGTTCCTTTCAGAAACTACTCGGAAGGACCGTGGCTCTTCAAGCGCGGGAAACTGTACTACATGGTATATGCAAGCGATGCACCGGGAGTCCAGACCGAGCAGATGGCCTATTCCTACTCGACCAGCATAGAAGGTCCATGGACATACGGCGGATTCATCAGTACATCGGCAAACTACGGATTCACCATCCATCCTTCGGTCATCCAGTTCAGGAAACAGTGGTATTACATTTATCATGACGGTTCATACATGCAGAACGGACAGCCCGGCGGACAGTGCCGCCGCAGTGTCTGCGCCGAATACCTGTCTTTCGATAAGGATGGAAAGATCAGGTTCATGCCACTTACCCAGGAAGGACTAAGCATAAAAAGAAGAAAATGAACAAGAGAATCATCATTCTGGCACTGTTGGCCAGTTCATGCATGTCTTTTGCACAAAGAATTGTCGACCCTGTACCCAGTAAGGACCAGATAAAGCTGCAGGATATGGAAATGTATGCCTTCCTGCATTATTCGCTCAACACCTACACCGGACAGGAATGGGGCTACGGCAACGAAGACGTGAAACTGTTCAACCCGTCAGACCTGGATGTCCGACAATGGGTGCGCACCTGCAAGGCTGCTGGAATGAAGGGTGTGATTTTCACTGCCAAACACCACTGCGGCTTCTGCATGTGGCCATCGGAATATACTGACTACTCCGTAAAGTCATCGCCCTGGAAGGATGGCAAGGGAGATGTGGTGCGTGAGCTTGCCGATGCCTGCAAGGAGTATGGACTGAAGTTTGCCGTCTATCTTTCACCCTGGGACAGGAACCATGCGGAGTACGGACGTGAGGAGTACGTCACATATTTCCGCAATCAGCTCAGGGAGCTGCTCACGAACTATGGCGATGTGTTTGAAGTCTGGTTCGATGGCGCCAATGGAGGCAACGGCTGGTACGGCGGTACCAACGAGACCCGCAGGATAGACCGCCTGACATATTATCAGTGGGACGACACATACAGTATGATTCGCGAGCTGCAGCCACATTGTGTAATCTGGAACGATGGTGCCAACCGCCGCGGTGACCTGCGATGGGTAGGCACAGAGGCCGGCAACATAGGCCAGCGGAACTGGAGCCTGATGAGCAGCACCAAGGATCCGGAGTATGAAGACCTTCATTTCGGCATGGAGAATGGTGACGTGTGGTGTCCGGGCGAGACAAACACTTCCATCCGTCCGGGATGGTTCTATCACGAGACCGAGGACACACAGGTCAAGTCACTCTCGAAACTGATGGACACATACTACAGAAGTGTGGGCCGCAACAGCACCCTGCTCCTGAACTTTCCAATTATGCCCAACGGTCTGATATCGCCCATTGACAGTGCCCGTGGCGCCGCTTTTGCCGATATGGTGCACAGGATTTTCGACAATGATCTGGCACAAGGTATCAAGCCGAAAAAGAAAGGTGACAACACTTATATTCTCGACTTCAAGAAGCCGGTGACATTCAGCCGCTTCATGGTGTGCGAGGACATTACCCGAGGCCAGCGTGTGAAGAAATTCACGGTCGAGGTTCTGGCCGATGGCGTATGGATGCCATTACAGGACGAGCTTGCCGATCAGGGCGATGGCCTTGAAACCATCGGCCGCAAGCGCATAATCTGTTTTCCGGAAGTGACTGCCACCAGTCTTCGCCTGACCGTTACCGACACCAAGGCAAAACCCGTAATCAGCCGTATGAGCGTGTTCTATGCACCGGACATCAATGCCGACATTCCGAATTCCGGTGAAAAGCTCTCGACCAGATACAATGTCACAGTAACTGGCGCCAATGGCTCACCTTCACGCTCCATTATGATAGACCTGAAAGGTACAAGAAAGGTAAAGGGATTCCGGTATCTTCCCCCACAGAGACAGGGTGCCAGAGGTATCATCACACACTACTCGCTATGGGCTATGACGGACAACGAATGGAAACGTATCAGCGAAGGCGAATTCTCAAACATCGTCAATAACCCTATTTGGCAAAGTGTCAACATCAGTCCTGTCAGTTCCAGCCTGCTGCGCATTGATGCCGAAAGCATGAATGCCGGCGAAAGAGTTGCGTATGAGGACATCGAAATACTGACTGAGTAGCATTCATTATATCAATCGTTCTGCTTGTGTGTCTGTACGACCTTTCTGATTGTACCGTCAGGATTGTAGTACAGCCGGTCAACGCAGACGGAACGGCGCACACCGGTAAACGGC
>JAZUEH010000143.1:0-14276 GCA_045640065.1 Bacteroidaceae bacterium | reverse complement strand
CATCGATGCTGTCAAGGCTGGCCTGGGCTGCCGCCGGGTCAGAGTCCAGTATGGCCTCAATGCGGGACAGCGTGCGTATGGGGTGGTTCCTGCCGCATGATGTACAGACAAGTACCATTATCAGGATTCTTATTATCTGTTTCATATAGTCAGGCGTAACCGTAACCCGTAACTTCACTTGATTGTGGCGATGAGTGCCTCGCTGGCGCTTAGAACGTCTTGGAATGTGGTTTCGAAGTCATCCGTGTACCATGGGTCAGCCACATCGCGGTTCTTTCCGCAGAACGACATCATGAGTCTTGTCCTTTTGTGGATATCATCTTTCTGGGAGGCGGTCAGGCGGCTCCTGTCCAGAATCATGTCCAGCCACCTGAGATTGCTGCGGTCCATGCAGACAATCAGGTCAAACCGCAGGCAGTCATCGGCCTGGACCTGACGTGCGGTCCTGTCAGGGTCGAACCATACGCCATGCTGGCGCAGACACTGGCGGGCAGGCGGATAGATGCGGTTCCCGATTTCTTCGGTCGAAACGGCCATGGATTCCACATGCACCATGTCGCTTATTCCCTTGGCTCTGGCCAGTGCCAGGAATATGAATTCGGCCATGGGACTGCGGCAGATGTTGCCATGACAGAGGAACAGTATGCTTGTCTTTTTCACTGTTTCAGGAAATCCATGAAGTGTGATACATCCTGGTCGAAGGTGTAGGGGCCTGCCAGCATATTGCCGTCGGCATTGACAATCACGTAGAACGGCTGGGCGTTGGCCGCGAACTTATGGCGCTGCAGCAGACTCCACTTGTCGCCTACAGTGCGTATTTTCACGGTCTGGCCGTTTTCGGTTACCGTAGCCGGATGTTCCAGAGCCGTGCGGTCATCAACGTACAGGGAAACAAGTATGTAGTCGTTACTGATCTTGGCCGATACATCCGGGTCGGTCCATACGGCGGCCTCCATCTTGCGGCAGTTCACACAGCCGAAACCTGTGAAGTCCACCAGCACCGGCTTGCCGCTCTTCCTTGAGGCGGCAAGAGCTTCGGCATAGTCGGTGTAATCGGCCTCCACTACTGCAGCCTCGCTCTTGAATATGCGGGTTGACATGGGTGGGCAGAATGCGCTTATGGCCTTGAGCTGAGCACCCCAAAGGCCGGGAACCAGCCATGCCGCGAAGAGTAGGGAAATTATACCGACAACGATTGAGACCGGTCCCGGCTTGTCTGATTTGGATTTCTTTGATGATTTCTTCTTTCCGAATTTAATGATTCCAAGCAGGTACAGGCCAAGTATGACGGCCATGATGATCCATAGGATTATGAAAAGCTCACGTGGCAGGATGCCCCAACCGTAAGCCATGTCGGCTACAGATAGGAATTTCAGTGAGAATGCAAGTTCCACGAAACCAAGGGTGACCTTGACTTTCTGCATCCATCCGCCGGAACGGGGCAGGGACTCAAGCCAGCCGGGGAACATGGCGAACAGTGCGAACGGGATTGCCAGAGCCAGGGAGAAGCCGGTCATGCCGATGGTGGGGGCAAGGATGCTGCCGTTCTGGGCTGCATCGACCAGCAGGAATCCAATGATAGGGCCTGTGCATGAGAACGATACAATGGCAAGTGTCAGAGCCATGAAGAACAGACCGGCGAAACCGGAATTGCGGGCCTTGCGGTCTGTGCCGGTGCTCCAGCCCGATGGCAGGGTGATTTCGAACAGACCGAAGAACGAGAATGCGAAGGCAGCCAGAACCACGAAGAATATGATGTTGACTATTGCATTCGTAGCCAATGAGTTGAGGGCATTGGCACCGAAAATGAGCGTGACGGCCAGACCTATGCTTACATAAACGGCCATGATGCAGAGTCCGTAGATTATGGCATCGCGCATGGCCTTGCGGCGGTCGCTTGAACGTTTCATGAAGAAACTGACGGTCATGGGGATGATGGGCCAGACACATGGAGTGAGCAGCGCCAGCAGACCTCCCAGCATGCTTGTCAGGAATAGAGCCAGCAGACCGCGGTCCTGCTGCAGCGGTGTCCCGCTGTAGCTGACGGGTGCCCATTGCTCTGCATCATATCCGTCCAGAGAACTCAGATCCGTTACCCCAGGCGCAGCATTGCTTTCTGCGGTTTCAGCAGGACCGGCAGCGTTTGAACTGTGGGTGAATTCCAGGTGAGTGGGGGGCAGACAGTTTTCATCGTTGCAGGCTCCGTATGTGAGATTTCCTTCAATATACCACTGTGGAGATTCCAGAACCACATCCTGAACAAAACGTACATGCTTTTCAAAATAACTTACTTCGGCTCCGAACATGGCGTCCTGATGCTTCTGCTCGTCACCTTCAAACTTCAGGTCTCCTGCAAGCCTTGCTCCGGAAATCGAGTCAAGCTGGATCTCGGCGCTTGTGGGGCCTCCCGTCTGGTTAGTGGAATAGACATGCCATCCGTTGGAAATATCTAGATCGAAACTCAGACGCATCGTATCGGCGGCAACGAGTTCCATGTTTTTCTTCGATGTTACAGGCTGCATGGCTCCGTCAAAGGGGCCTGCAAGCAGAAAAGAAAGTAAAATTGATAAAAATGCCATTTCTATGAAATTTGCCGCGAAGTTATACAAAAGCCATGACAGTTCCTTCTTAAAAAGTGATAACTTTGCGCATTCATCAGTATGAAGGGAAAGGGAATAATCATGACACTTCTGGCATTTATGGCAATCATGCCATGCTGTGCCGGAAATACCGCAAGGCGGAAATCTCTCGATAGGGAACAGGCTGCTGCAGCCCGGGCCGATGTGATTGACAACTGGTACAGAGAGGTACGTTCAGCTACTGACTACATTGCCCTGGACAGGAAAATCATTCACGGAGACCTTGAAATGCCCATTTCATGCACGGTGTCCGGCCAGAAGCCCGATGACGGCTACAGCCTCTATATTTCCCTTCACGGTGGAGGAAATGCACCGAAGGACCTGAATGACAGCCAATGGCAGAACCAGTGGCATCTTTACAGACCGGCAGAAGGCGTCTATATCTGCCCGCGTGCTCCGTACGATGACTGGGACATGCATTTCAAACCCGGCCTGGACGAGTTCTACAAGGACATCATTCTTTTTGCATATTCCCATTTGGGCGTGAATCCTGACAAGGTCTATATTATGGGGTACAGTGCCGGAGGTGATGGAGTGTGGCGTCTGGCACCGCGCATGGCCGATACCTGGGCTGCCGCTTCAATGATGGCCGGACATCCCGGTGACGTGTCGCTTGTCAACTTGAGGAACACCCCTTTCATGGTCTGGTGCGGGGCTCTTGATTCGGCCTATGACCGCAACAGGCAATGTTCTGCCCGCATTGCGGAATTGGACTCCCTGCAGAATTCTGACCCTGAAGGATATATTCATGAAGGGCATATCGTTGCAGGCAAGTCCCACTGGATGGATCAGGCCGATACGCTTGCTGTTGGCTGGATGGCGCAATACCGCCGTAATCCTTATCCTTCAACGATAGTATGGCGTCAGGAGGAGGTCCTGCACGACAGTTTCTACTGGGTCAGCGTGCCGGATGACGAAATGGCGCGTGGCAAGGAGGTGCGTCTCAGTGTAAGGGACAATGTGATAAGCATTGACCGGTGCGGTTATTCAAGACTGACGTTCGGTCTGAATGACAGCATTGTCAATCTGGACAAGCCTGTCAAGGTGAAAATGAATGGCAGGACCATAGCAAGAAAAAAACTGGTCCGCAGCAGGGAAACAATGGAAAGGACACTCCATGAACGCCAGGATGCGCGCTTTGCCTTTGACTGTGAACTTGAAGTGATTATAAAATGAGAATAACCAGTATTATGAAGAAAAACCTATTGCTGTCTGCCGGATGCATTGTCCTGGGAATGACATCGTGCCAGCAGCCTGATCAGGAACAGAAAGAGCAGGTAACCGTAATGGTTTCCCTGCAGGAAGGCAGTCAGACCGATGACATGCAGTTGTTTGTATATCCACTTGGAATTGACTATGATGACGATTCGCCAATGCAGGCTTTGCCTGATGGTTCATACAGCCAGACCATGCCCACCGCTCCTCTGGGGATGTACAGCATGGTATGCGTGAAGGGAACGTCGCAGTATTCCTTGCCGCTGTCCTTCATGGCTGTGCAGGATACGGTCTGCCTTTCTGTCAATCTTGAAGGCGAATGTCCATCGGCCCGGATATTGTCCGGCTTAGGAGACAGACGTGCAAAAGCGATTGCTGATGCAGGCATGGAAGCACTCAACAGTTTCAATGCGCTCTACTACAGCCTGAGCCGTAAGGTGTGGACCGATGCCCAGTCAATGGACGTTCAGGGATTGAAGGACATGATATCGGAATACGGAAGTCTGGAAAAGGATATTGCCGGAAACCGCAAGGTGAGTGCCCATGTGAAGGAGTATGTCAAAGTATGGTCGTATCTGCAGTCGTTTGAATCATGTACCGTATTCAACCGCATGAACGGGAGCAAGGTCAACATATTCGGTACGGATGACGCCATGCTTTGCCAGCCTGATGCCATTCTTGATTCGGAATATGCACTTCTGCATCAGTCGGCTTTGAACACGGCATCGCAGGCTATTCCCAAGGGCACTCTGGATGAACGTCTCAAGTACATTTGTGACAACTATTCAACCGCTGCCGTGCGTGAAGGGCTTCAGCGTAATGTGCTCAATTCATTCATCAGGAATTTCAATTTCTCAAATGGTTACGAACAGGGGCTTGAGGTACTGAATGCCGCCCAAAGCGCCTACGGCATAGACCAGTCGTTCATTGATGCCTTCATGGAAAGGGTTTCATCGACTCCCGGTGCGCCTTTCCCTGACATAGAGCTTGTAAATGCCGATGGCGAGCGCGTATCAATTGACATGTTCCGCGGCAAGTATGTGTATGTGGATTTGTGGGCGTCATGGTGCATCCCATGCTGCAAGGAAGTTCCATATCTTCAGGCGCTTGAAAGGGAGATGAACGGTTCCGATGTCGTGTTTGTAAGCATTTCTATCGATGAGTCGGAACAGGCATGGCGCGGGAAAATGTCCGAACTCGACATGCATGGCAATCAGTGGTGGAACAGTGACGGCAAGTTGTGCGACAAGCTGAATGTGTCGGGAATACCGCATTTCCTGATTTATGGCCCCGATGGGAAGCTTCATACATACAGCGCCCCGCGTCCATCGGCAGGAGATGCTCTGAAAAAGTTGTTAGTCAAATGATATTGTACTATTTTTGTAAGCAAATTGATATAACGTAAAACCTTTAATAAATTCAAGCATGAAGAAATTCTACTCATTTGTTACAATCATGGCGGCACTTGCACTTTCCATGCCATCCAAGGCCGAGGTGCAGAGTGCTACCGAACTTTTCGGCACATGGACTTTTACAGCCGACATCCAGTACAACGATGACAGTTACAAGGACAAGATCCTTGAGGAATGCGAAGTGAAAATCTTCAAGGATGCGAGCGGTATTTTCGATGCCGAGATTGACGGTCTGTGCGGTGTTGGCGACAGCTACCAGCAGGCAACGTTGAAGACTCAGGATGGTGTAAAAGCCCTGAAGGTCACCAATCCCAATGGCGGCGGTTATGACGCATGGGGCGCACTCGGACTGTGGATGGCCGATGCTGAAGGCCATAACCCGTTCGGACCAATAGGATACGGTTCGCAATACTACAAAATCAACGATGAAGGTACTGAGATCACTCTTCCTGACTTCACATTCGTAAGCGTTTCAGACTGGAGTGCAGAATCAGGTACTGTCGTTGCCGCTTTGACAAACGTCAGGCTCACTCTCAAGGAAAAGGAGAAGATTGAGATCAAGGACATTTCAGGTTCATACGAATTCAATGCCACAACCACATGGGATTACGGTGTAATTGAAGGCTGGCCCACAAGCCTGAAAATGGACATCACAAAGAAGACCGATGACAACAAGCTGTACGATGTGACATGGGCCTGGGATCAGTTCGGCACCATCAACATGGACGGCATTTTTGACGGCAATATCCTTAACCTGTACTATGCAGCCCAGGTAATTGCATATGACAGCATCTATCTGGCTCCGTCTAACGGGATTTCGCTGTCAGGCAACATAGGTTTCAATCTTGTAGGCGACAATCTGTCAATGTCAACAGGCTGCACATTTGCCGTGCCTTTCTACAACGAGTCCAGCGAACTTGATTCTCTGAGCTATATATTCTGGTATGGTGGCGGTGTAGCCAAGAAGGCCAAGGAGGCTCCTGCATTCGATTATTCCGGCACATACAAGGCCAAAGGAAATGTCGCCATGAATCTGGGTGCTGTCGAGAATGCCAGACTTGAAGGTGACATTGTGATTGAATACGATGAGAATCTGGATGCATACGTAGTCACAAAGTTCATGGATTACAGCAATCCATACACACTCAATTATGACCTGATGTATCTGGTTCCTGACGATGAGGATCCGATGAAGGCTACCATTACCAGCGCTTGCCTTGAATTCCTCGGTGTGACTGAAGGTAATGACTATAAGTACCTTGCTACACGTGACGGCAACCTTCAGGAGAACTCTGTCCAGGTTACGTTCGATGCAGACGGCAACATGACCATCGGTGAAATCTGCTATGCAACCACTACATGGATGGGAAGCGAGAGAGAAGCCCTTGCCGTATGGTTCAGTTCGATCAAGGCTACAAAGGTCATGCCAAAGGCTCAGGACTGGAACGGCAGCTTCAAGGTCAATGACATTGACTTTGCATATCTGGCAAAGAACGCTGGAGTCGTTCTTGGTGATTCAATCACAATCTCCTATGATGAGAAATATGACACTTATGTGGTAATGAGTTTCCTCGGTAACGAGACATATTACATGAACTATGGCGGCATGACCATCACTCCAGACGAGAGTAATCCTCACAAGGCTACCATGACCTATGGTACTCTGGCATTTGACATGGATACCTTTGACGAGATCAGCCTGTACTCGGCAAACATGACCAAGAATCCTGTTGAGCTGACACTGAACGAGGACGGAACAGTGACAGTAGGCGACTTCTCAATAGCCAAGGGTCCATACATGGGAGCCCCTGTCAAGCTCATCGCCAACACCGACCTTAAGGAAGCCCAGAAGATTCTCTGGAACGGAGACATCAAGCTCAACCCGGTTACCTTCAATTACATTGCCGAGGGCGCTTCAGTGCCGACATGTGATACCCTGACCGTTTCATACGATGCCAATTATGACACCTTCGTTGTCATGAGCTTCATGGGATATGAGACCTACTACATGAACTACGGAGCCATGATAATCGAACCCGATGCCAATGATGCCATGAAGGCCACCATTTCATACGGCATTCTGAACTTCGACATGAATACTTACGATGAGATAAGCCTGTATTCCACAGACTTGAGCAAGACTCCTGTCGAGCTTACCATGGAAGAAGACGGTACTGTCACAATAGGCAGCATGGCTATCGCCAAGGGTCCATACATGGGTAAGCCTAATACACTGCTGCTTTCAACCGAAGCCCAGACGGCAGTTGAGACAAAGGCCATCATGGAAGAAGGCAAGATGTACAACCTCAATGGTGTCGAGACCGACAAGGCCGAAGGCATTGTCATCATGAAGGTTGGCGGCAAGTCAGTCAAGGTTCTGATGAACAAGTAATCATTTAACAATCACCGGAAAGGAGTTAGGGGAACAGGCCCTTAACTCCTTTTTCATAAAAACAGATGAGAAAGAAACTTTTATTTGCGTTGCTTACGGTGCTGTTCCTTTCAGTCACGTTGCAGACTCATGCTGCAGCCGATGGAGACAGGACTTTCACAGGTACCGTTACTGACAGTCAGACAGGTGAGACTCTTATAGGAGTAACTGTGGCAGTATGGAAAGACGGAGAGCTGACCGGCGGAACTGTGACTGATCTGGACGGGAATTTTTCAATTGACATTGATGTTGAAGGATATACCGTGCAGTTAAGCTATACCGGCTATAAGAATCTCACTTTGCAGCCGGGGGATATGAAGAAGGGAATGACCGTGAGGCTGGAGCCCGATACCCAGGCACTGCAGGATGTGGTCATAACCGGTTTCTTCAACCGCAACAAGAACACTTTCTCAGGTTCTGTAACACAGATCAAGGGCGAAGAGCTCAAGATGGTTACCGGAACCAACATCATGACAGCCATTGCAGCCCTGACTCCGGGACTAGAGATTCAGGTCAACAGTTCCCAGGGTTCGAATCCGAATTACGTGCCTGAGCTCATTATGCGAGGCATGTCATCATTCTCGAACGAAGGCCAGAGCGTGAATCAGCCAACCATCATTCTTGACGGAACGGAAATCAGCATGACCCAGCTCTATGACCTGGACATGAACGAGATTGAGAGCATCAACGTGCTCAAGGATGCTTCGGCCACAGCGCTCTACGGCTCAAAGGCGGCAAACGGTGTGATTGTGATTACACGTAAGGCCATAGCCGCCAGCACAATCCATGTGGCATACAACTTTACAGGAAACCTTCAGGTTCCCAAGCTCGATGACTACCGGCTTCTGTCTCCTGCCCGGAAACTGGAATACGAACGTCTGGCAGGACTTTACGATGCGCATAAGGCCATCGATGCCAAGACCGGCCTGCCCCTGCAGTACCAGTACGATGAAATGTACAATCAGAGGTACAAGATGATACAGGCGGGACAGAACAGTGACTGGCTCTCCCAGCCGGCCCGTCTGGCATTCAGCAATGACCATTCACTCCGCATCTACGGCGGTGCGGCCGACATACGCTACGAACTTACAGGCCGTTTCTCCAACACCCATGGTGTCATGAAGGATGACCTTCGCCGACGTTATAACGTGGGCTTCAACCTTGACTATTTCATCAAGAACAACATAAAGATATCAAACCGCAGCACATACGCCGAGGTTTCCACAAAGGACACTCCTTACGGCTCGTTCTCGCAGTATGCTCGCATGAATCCCTATGATCCCATGTTCAATGAGGACGGCAGTGTCAATACGGACCTGTCATGGGATCTGGACAATCCGCTGTATGAGGCAACGCTGGGCTCGTTCTCGGAATCGGACTCCCGCAGTTTCTCCAACAGTACCGACATCCGTTGGGAAATTGATGAACAGTTCAGGATTACAGGACATTTCAACGTATCTACAGAGAAGAGCGGTTCAAGCGACTTCACGTCACCCAAGTCACGCAGCTTCAAGAATGTGGCCGATCTGTCAAAGCGCGGTTCACTGCAGAGGGGCGTGACTACCGGCAACAGCTACAGTGGAAATGTTGTAGGATCATATAACAGATTCTATAAGGACGAATCGCTTGTCAGCGCATCGGCAGGGTGGGAGATAGACCATTCCAAGAGCCGCAGCGAGTATGTGAGCGCCATAGGATTCTACAATGACCTGCTGTCATTCATCGGCAATGCTGCCGGATATCCCACCACATCGGCCCCGGCCGGAACCCAGGGCGAATCGGCCGAGGTAAGCACCTTCCTTTCAGGCAACTATTCTTTCCGCAACCGTTACTTCGTAGACGGCACATGGCGCCGTACCGGTTCGTCGCAGTTCGGCGAGAATAACCGCTGGGGTAACTTCTGGTCGGCCGGTATAGGCTGGAATATCATGAACGAGGGCTTCCTTGCAGATGTCCAGAGCAAGTTTGACGTGTTCAAGCTGCGTCTGTCAACCGGTTACACGGGCAAGGTCTCATTCTCGCCTTTCCAGGCAATGACCATGTATCAGTATTCGAACAATTATGAGTACAAGAACGGAATAGGCGCAGTCCCGATGACCATCGGCAATGTGGACCTGGCGTGGGAACGTACCATGAACTACAATGCCGGCATTGACCTGTCCATGTTTGACCGCCGTTTGAATTTCGTGTTCGATGCTTACATACGCAATACCACAGACCTGCTTCTGAACAAGTCTATGGCTCCTTCAACAGGTGTCACTCAGGCCATGGGCAATCTGGGCGAGCTTCAGAACAAGGGTATCGAGTTCCAGATAGACGGCTATATATTCCGCACCTCAGACTTCAACTGGAAGCTTGGTACTACCGGATATATGAACAGGAACAGGATCACAAAGATCAACCAGGCTCTTAAGGAGATGAACGAGCGTAACCGTGAGATGGCCAGCGCATATTCGTATCCGCTGCCGCAGTATGCCGAGGACGAGAGCGTATCGGCCCTCAAGCTGGTGCGTTCGGCTGGAATCGATCCGGCTACCGGTCGCGAGGTCTATATAAAGCTGAATGGCGAAAAGACCTTTGATTATGATGCCACCGACAAGGTACTGATAGGCGACACCCAGCCTGCATACAATGGAACAGTCAATACATCGGTCTATTGGAAAGGCCTCTCGGTCTATGCTCTGGTTGATCTGCGCATGGGCGGCTGGCTGTATAACACCACACGTTCCACTAAGGTCGAAGGCTCGAATCCGAAATACAATGCTGACAGCCGCGTGTTTGACGACCGCTGGAAGCAGGAAGGCGATGTGGCTTTCTACAAGAACATAGCCGATTCATCCACGCCGCGACAGACTGACCGTTTCGCCGAGAAGGAGAATACCATGAATCTGGGTACTCTCAACATCAGCTACGAGTTCCGTCGCGAGCTGTGTGACCGGTTGCACATGCGTTCGCTCCGGTGCGGACTCAACTTTACCGACATGATCCGCCTGTCTAGTGTGAAGATAGAACGCGGTACGGATTACCTTTATTCAAAGGGATGTGAAATCAACTTATCGGCAACCTTCTAAACGGAGACAATCATGAAGACAAGACATATATTCGGAATGGTTGCAGCAGCAATGCTGGCAGTCTCATGCGAAAACTATCTTGATATAATTCCCGATGGGCAGGTCAAGCGCGAGGAAATGCTCCAGACATCCGAAGGCATTGAGGATGCCCTTTTCGGAGCATATGCCCAGATGCGCCAGCAGTCCCTTTACGGAATGGCATTGAGCATTTACGGAGTCGAGGTCCTGGCCCAGAACATGGACAGCCAGTGGTCCGATTTCTCCAACAACATGGGAACCTACAACTGGGAATATTCCGAGGTCCGTGACTGGAGCGAGGGTGTATGGACAGAGATGTATCACAACATCTCGAACGTGAATTCAGTCCTGGCCGCACCTGCGGTAAGCAATGCAGGCGAATTCCCTTATACCATATATAAAGGTGAGGCGCTTGCAATGCGTGCGTTCATGCACTTTGATCTGGTCCGTCTGTTCGCACCTCAATACACTCTTGACAAGGCCGCCGGAGGTATACCTTACCAGACGGAATTCTCGCTGAATACTCCTGACTTTGAAAGTCTTGAAGCCAATTACTCTCATATCTTGGCAGACCTGCTTGAGGCTGAGACATTGCTGTCTGGCGAAGAGGAACATGCCGGTGAAACTCAGTTCATGCTGGACCGTCAGACCCATTTGAACCTGCATGCTGTACGTGCTGAGCTGGCCCGTGTGTATCTGACCATGGGCAACAGGGCCAAGGCCGCCGAATATGCGGAAAAGGTCATTGACGAGAGCCCGTATTCACTTAAGGAAAAGACTGAAGTCATTAATGATGTGGCCGGAATACTTTCACGCAAGGAGTGCATATTCGGAATCTATTACGCCGATTTCTATTCCAATGTGAACACTCTGCTCCAACAGCAGCAGTCTTTCTATTCGCTGGATCCGCGTGATGATTTCATGGACCTGTACAATACCGATGCCGATGGACTGGATTACCGTCAGACTGCCTATTTCACCGCCGTTGAAACCGGTGGCGAACTGCATTACCGTCTGTCGAAGTTCACTGACATATACGAACTCAACAACATGTCGGCCAACCGTCCGCAGGAACTCATTCCCGGCATCAATCTGATACGTATGCCTGAAATGTACTATATCATGGCGGAATGCCTTATGGACAGCGACAACGCAAAGGCTCTTGAATACTACAACACCGTCCGCCGTCATCGAGGGCTTGAACCTCTGGCATCGGACCGTGCATTGACATTGGACCTGCTGAATCAGGAACGTCTCAAGGAATATTTCGGAGAGGGACTCATGTTCTTCAACAGCAAACGTCTCAACCTTGCCCTGACATCGGCCGACGGAACAGTTGTCTATCAGCCTTCAAGCGCCATCTATGTGGTACCCATACCCGATGCCGAATACGCCAACCGCTATTAATCATACACGAGATGAAAAGAGCAACATATATAACAGTAGCTGTTCTGGCTGCATTCCTGTCAGTATCGTGCAGTGAAACCGACTACATGACATACAATCCCGATGACAACGGAATCTATTTCAGCCGCGATACCCTGACGTTCTCGTTTTCGGTCATGTCAACCGATTCCACGACCCACGTTCTCAATGTTCCGGTAATGATAATGGGAACGCTGAGCGACAAGGACCGTGAATTCGGTTTCCAGGTTGAAAGGCAGATGCCGTCCGATTCCATTCAGAAGCTCATATATGTCCCCAAGGACAGCAGTTTCGTTTGGGCCGATGACGGAGTGCAGTACTCCATTCCGGATCACTTGACCATTCCCGCCGGCAGCATTCATGGCAACATACCCGTTACGGTAGTCCGTTCCAGACTGGAAGGTAACTATACGGACGGATATATACACTACCGTCTGGTACTGCGTCTCAAGGAGAATGCCAACTTCACTCCCGTCCTGTCCGAAAAGGATCAGGTCCGGGTGATACAGTTCGATAATGCAATCGAGCAGCCGGCATGGCTTGACTACAAGGGCGACAAGGTCTGGTATGAAAAGGAACTGGGCGTATGGCATCCGTACAAGATGATAAAAATGGTCGAGTATTATCATGCTCTCAGTGAAATACTGCCTGAATCGTATGTCAAGATGGTGGCACTGTACGGAGAGAATCTGGAGAATGTCCCTTACGGAGACTTCCATGTGTATAAGACCATTATGCGCAAATACATTTACTCGCCCATGTACGAGCACTTTAACGATCCGGCCAACAGGGATATGATTCTTTCCATGTATCCGGATTTCCCATTCGATTTCCCGGATCCGTTCGCACAGCAGAGCGCAGAATAATTGTCTTCAAACGAACATCGAAACGCTATGAAAAGATATATATCAGCCAAGCCTGCCGCAATCGTATGCCTTGCATCGGCCCTTGCATTCACGTCTTTCCTGAGCTCATGCATAAGTGATGACACGACCGATGCCACCCGCCCGCTGTCAGAAATCATCATTGATTCGACCAGCATCAGCAAGGTATACAACATAAGCAAGAACGACGTGCTGCGCATCAGCCCTGTAATAAGTCAGACCAATACCCCAAAGGAGGTGTCATACACCTGGGAAATCAACCAGGAACCATTCTCGTTCGGGAAGGACCTGGAGTACCCAGCCAAGTATCTGGGCACATACCAGTGCCGTCTTATAGTCAGCAACAGTGACGGCAAATCGTTCTTCCCGTTCACAGTGAACGTGAATTCCCCGTATGAGGAGGGCATTGCGGTCCTCAGTCAGGATGCCGACGGCCGCAGCATGATCTCGTTCATGCTCACTCCTACCGAAGAAGGTGCAGAAAGGCATTTCACCACGGACGACTGCTTTGCCGTGAACAATGAGGACACGCCTTTCGCATCGCATGCCATTGACATGGTGCAGTCAAGCGGTTCGCTCATCATCGCCTGCCAGGGAGCCGACGGATGGCAGACGGCATCGGACAAGGGACGTGGCAGTGATGTGCCCACCATATATTATCTTAACGAGAAGACTCTGGTTGCTGAAAACATACTTACCGTATCGGAATATGATGACTTCAAGCCTACAAGACTGATCATCCCCTCAGTAGGGGCCGAAGGTGTGGCATACCCCATTCTTTGTGAAAACGGCAGCATATATGAGTTCTCCACTACCGAGGGCGCCATTTCAAAGCCGACCAAGCTGCAGTCCAAGTACGCCCAGACCTGTACCGTGCATGATGACGGCGGCATGGGCTGGGAGTTCGAACTCGTTTTCTGGGACAGGACGGTTGGCTGCCTGTGCGAAATCTACAGTGGATACGGACCGTACTACTGCGGCAAGACATATCATCTGCAGCGTGACGATGCTGTCAAGGAGAACTACTTTGGTGGAAATGACATAGTGAAGATAATACCAATTGACCTTACCGACAGCCAGAAACGTACCGAAAGCAGCGACCTGCTGGTACTTACCAAGAATGCGTTCATGACCCGCAAGGTCATAGTCGACAGCGGTTTCTGGGTACATGACTATGAGAA
>JAZUEH010000142.1:0-33948 GCA_045640065.1 Bacteroidaceae bacterium | reverse complement strand
TTGTTGAAACTGGGCTATCTGAAGCTCCAGTCTCGACTTCTTTGTTGACTCCATAATTTAATGTTTTTGAGAGTCAACCTATTTTACAAAAAGACACTTTCACTTGAAACGGGGCGCAAGGATGTTGGGAAGGGTGACAGGCCCAAAAGCACCTGTCACCACATAACGTATTTATGTACAAACAGTTAAGTACCATGGTGACAGGTGACGGGTGTTTTTCATTTCATTCCCATTATTTTTCGGGTGAGCCAAAATCATCAGCCAGTGTACCGGCCAGTGGGTCAATAGCAATCGTTTGTGGAATATGTCATCCAAATACCTGGTTACCCAATATATACTGTCTTCTTCATTGACTTATTGCAAAGTAGTTAATGGATGTTTCCAGACGGGTTTGACCGATACGGACAACCCCTGATATTCTATGGTTTCCTGCTGGTCAAATGTTATGACTGTGCAATTTTTGCAACCTGTACGGGCCGATGCTTCCAGCAGACCTCCCAGTTCGCGTTCTTCATTGGAACTGTCAAGTTCCCAGCATACCTGAATCAGTTCTGCCACCGCATCCTGTCTTTGAACAACGAAGTCACATTCCTTCTGGCCTTTGTAGAAGAACAGCCTGTCCTCTTCGCCCAGGGTCAGATTCAGCATCAGGAAAACGGCATTCTCAAGTGATTTCCCTTCATCCTGACTTTGAACGGAGAGAACCGCATTGCGCAATCCCATATCGGCCACATAATACTTGGCAGGGGTGGCGTTTTCTTTTGCTACAGACTGTGTATATTCAGGAACTCTATGGAACAGGAATATCTGGCACGCATAGTCAATCCAGTCATAAAGGTAATCCTTTGTCACTTTCATTCCGGCCGATTTCAGTTCGTTGAAGATATTGTTCAGACTTGTCGGCTTGCTAAGATTCTCCATGACACGCTTCAGGAAATATCTGACAGTGGCAGGTGATGACTTTATGCCATAGTGCTCAATCATATCCCTGAACAGCATGGTGTTGAAATATGACTGCAGAAGCTTGATCCTTTCACTCCTTTCTTCTGTAAGAACGGCCAACGGATAACCGCCTTCACGGCAATAATCCCTGAACGCATTTCTCAGGACCGATGCTCCGTCCTCAGAATATACGTTTGCCGAGATGGATTTGAATCTCAGGTATTCTGTGAATGACAGAACCTGCTCC
Organism: Bacteroidaceae bacterium; assembly: GCA_045640065.1. Classification (GTDB taxonomy): domain Bacteria; phylum Bacteroidota; class Bacteroidia; order Bacteroidales; family Bacteroidaceae; genus Colenecus. The sequence goes on along the minus strand of JAZUEH010000142.1, from coordinate 32,759 downwards.
TTGTATTCGTCAGGATAGCCGCGCAGGGCCGATGCCATTTCGCCCGAAAGCATTTCGGCTGTACTGCCGGTAATGAATATGTTTTTGCAGTAATCCTTATATACCCTCAGAACAAACAGTTCCCATCCCTTTTTCAATTGGATTTCATCAAAGAACATATACACATCTTTCAATGACTGTCCGGGATACATGTCACGGTATGCCTGAAGTATTTCATCGAAATCGGCAGTGTTCATGGCCTCGAAACGCTCGTCATCGAACCCAATGAACAGAATCCTGTCACGTGAAATGCCCGAATTCAACAGGTCATTGACAGCAAGTTTCAGCAGAGACGATTTCCCGCACCGTCTGACACCGGTCACTGTGACAATTTTCCCTTTGTCAACAGGTATGGACAAGTCCCTTTCTATCAGGTCATACGGCATTTCCTCCTGATGGAGAGCTATTATATTCTGAAAGGTCTGGCGTAAGGTCATGTTAGCTTATTTTTTTGCAAATATAGGCATTTCCTTAATTAACGGATAATATTGTGTAAAAGTTTCCGTTGAAAAAGGAAACGTTCGCGGCTAAACCAACCGTGGTGACAAGGCCGTGATTGATGCCCGCAGTGACATATTCTCGCTTGGCGTGATAATGCGTGAGATGTTCGGCCACAGGTACAGGACCGTTGTGGCATAAGTTCAACATTCTGAATGACAGGTACCAGGCAGCACTGAAGGCGCTCGGGTACAATTAAGACCGGCTAAAACCCATTGTTTTAGCCGGCCTCATTATGTCAAGGGGTGTCCCCGTCAGACGGGGACTGGCCCATTGGTCACTTGCTGATATTGATCTTGTAGTACTTGGTCTGCTTGCTGCTTGTACCGGGGTAGAGGTATGTGGCTGTGATGAGAGCTGTACCTTCATCGCCCTTGATCTGGTCAATCCAGAACTCCATAGTTGACCACAGGCACTCAACCTTGATCTTTGACTTCTGGCCGGGTTCCAGCTGGTAGTCCATTTCGTAGTGTTCGTTGTTGACGTAACCGTTCTCTTCAGTTGAACGTACAGGAGTTGCAGGCAGTTCAATTGCCTTTCCACCGATGGTGACGTTCAGTGTAGGAGGAACAGGACGCTTGAGTGATGTTACAGCCGGGCTGAATCCCATACCGTAGAATTCACAGGTAGGACCATCAATTGCTGCGTCAAATACCAGATAGATGGCATGCTTGCCGTCAATGTCGTCAACGAATTCCGAAACGTCGATGGTGTACTTCTCGACCTTCTCCTTTGATGCTGATGAAGGAACCTTGATCTTACCTATCTGCTTGCCCTTCCAGATGTCGTTGGTCCATGGGCCGTCCATCATGACCTTGATGGTGAATCCGCCCTCGGTGACTGACTTGAGCCATACATTGAATGATGAATGGGTCTTTGATGTGCAGGCGTCAAATGCCTTCACGCCGTTGGCATCCTTGTCAAGACCTCCAAAACCGAAGTACTTGTATCCGATAATGTCACCGCTTTCGATATTGGCGGTCATTTCGTTTGACCATACGTCCCATGTATCGTTCAGAGCAATCTGACGGTTGTTCGGATTGTAGAAGAAGCATGCGTAACCTGCTGAATAGTAGCCGTAAGGATTCAGACCGTATACGTTGAAACCTTCGGAGGTGACTTCGGCACCGGTGTAGTGGTTGCCGTTCGATGCCTTGGCTTCCCAAATCTCATCTCTTGAAACATCATAACCGCGGAGAACCACCTTACCGCCTTCTGAACATGGCTTCTCGTCCCATTCAATCTTGACAGGAGCCACGACACTTTCACGGGCATTTCCAAAGCCGCGTGGAGGACGATGGTAGAAAATGTACCACTGGTCACCGATCTGCTGGATACTTCCGTGGGTATTGTGCGCATAACTGGTAGTGATGAGCTTTGTACCGTCTTCGTTCAGGGTGACACCACGTGAATCGACTGCAACACCGCCACTGTACCAAGGGCCGCTGGGAGCATCGGCATAGCAGTAACGCAGAGCCGAGTTGGTTGAACCGAGTCCGTATTCTGTGCCTGAATGGCCTGAGAAAATCATGACATACTTGTTTCCTACCTTACGGATTGATGAAGCCTCGAAGAAATTGAAGTCTCCGGGATTCTGTCCTTCAGCAATGGCATATTTCGGAGCTGGTGCATTGGCATTCTGGTCACCGCCACGTCTGCCGCGCTGCTGGCCGTTTCCTACCGGCAGGAAAGGATCAATGAGATTCTCCTCCCTTGGCTCGCGTACCGTGTACATGGTGTTCTGGTCCAGCTGGCCGAAGGTCGAGTGCTGGAAGCCCCAGTATGCATATGCACGGAAACCCTTTGCGTAATCAGGATCGTTCTTGTCTTCAATCTTCTCAATGAATACTGACGGGTCAAAGCCTATGCAGCTTCCTGCAACGGCAGCCTCGTTCTCGTCAAGGTTCAGCGGAGTGAAAGGACCGTCCGGACGATAGCCCTTGCAGACCATAGCCTCACGTCTTGGACCACGTGAATGGGGGTACAGGTAATATACCTTGATGTCCTTGCCTTTGTCGTCCTTTTCAATGACCTCGGCCATATCAGGAGCGTACATTACATCCCAACGGCCGTTCGATGCCTGGAAAGTGAAGATTGGACCTTCGTCACGCCATGAGTTAAGGTCTTCGATAGGAGCAGACCACATACGGATATCCGGACCGCAATAGCTGCCGAATCGTACGTCATGCGAACCAATGATGTATGCACGATAGTGACCGGGACGGTCAGGATCTTCAAATACATGGGGTTCTCCATCAGGTACATGCTCCCAAAGGGGCAGATATGGGTTGGCGCCCAGATTGTGGACGAACCTTTCCGATGGCTTGAGAGGGCCATCGGTGGTCTTCTTAGCACTTGCGTTCTGTGTTCCGAGAACCAAGGCCGATGCACAAAGCACCGCTAAAAGTCTGTTGGCTTTCATTGTGGGTTAATTATTGTTGTTGGTAATATAATCTCTCATTGTTCTATTAGTGCAAATATAGGCAAAAGATAAAACAAAAGCTGCTGACAGTCCTCAATTTTGACATATGCAGTCTTTCATGATGGGTAAATCGGCCTTATCAATGCCTTTTTCTGCAAGGGTGGGGATGTCACTGTCGAATTCCGCCATGAAATCGTCATGTCCAAGTACCGAAAGACTACGTCTGTAATAGTCAACTGCCTGACTTACATTTCCTTGAACCCAACTGTTGTGTCCTGCATTGAGCAGGTCGGTCCCGTCATTACCCGATTCGGCAAGACGTGAATAATATAGGGAAGCCTTGTCGTGTCTGCCTGCCAGGAAAGCGCACCAGGCAATTGCGCGCCATGCCTTATGATAGTCAGGTTTCAGATAGTCAACCTTGTAGAAACGCTGCAGGGCTTCGTCATAACGTTTCAGGTCAACCAGGCATTCGCCTATCTGAATCTGAAGCGACATGCTGTCGGCCTGAATCTTTTCAGCTTCAAGCAGAAGCTCAAGCGACTTTTCATAATTACCTATAACTCGCTGACATTGAGCCAGATGACGCAGTGTCCATGAATTGCCGGATTCGAGCAGATCAGCCCTGTCGTATGCTTCAAGAGCCAATTCCCATGAGCCACAACGTTGCCAGGCGTAGCCCATCTGCTGATAGAACCGGTAGTCAGTACAATGACTGTCTCCATTAGCTTCCATATTGGAAAATATCTGGGCAGATTCCTGAAAATAACTTTTCCGGAGTAGCCAGACAGCTATGTCATATATTGAATCCGAACTTTTGATAAATAATGATAAATATTTGTTTGACAGCAAATTAAGATTGAATTCAAAAGGATTGGTAAACTCATGTCTTCTGGAAAACAGGTTAAAGAAGCGGTACAGATCCTGGCAGTACTGGCGTATGGACTGACTTTCTGTTGCTTCTCCTTCCTTTGGAAGAGCCTTGGACAGTTCCTCCATCTGTTCCTCGTCAAACTGTCCCTCCAACTGACCGGCAATGATTTCCCGTTGATTTGCCGGAATTTGTGAAAAGGCAAGAGCAAATGAATACTTGTCTGAATTACAGAAGCTTGCGCTGGATAGCATGGATTTTCCTATAATGGATTTCTCTATGCCGCTGTCTCCAAGACTGGCACGTACATCGGGCTGTTCCGGAGAGAAAATGCGGAACCAGTTCGATGGCTTTCTGAAGAACGGAAAATTCTTGAGATTGGAGAATGTGCTCATATATACATCGGCTCCCTCCATCTGCAGTTCCGTCATTTCCATGAGACTGTTGCGGACCTTGGACAGGTCTTCGTTTTCACTCCATTCAGGACTTTCCCCTTCGCTGTCCATGACATCGGACATCAGACCTCCCAGTTTCGGATTTGAAAGCATGGTAGGAATGATTTCCTCACGCATGCGCCGGTCAATCTGGGCTGTCTGTCTGGTCATGAGAAGAGCCATACAGATTCTGGCCATTCTCTCAGACAATGACACATTCTGCGACAGAAGCAACAGACGTGATTCCAGAGCAGGGAAGAGATGGAGTACATCGGTATATTTGAGAACGACAAGTGAAATGGCAGTCAGAGCACGTGCAGAAAGTTCCTTTTCTTCCGATTCAGCCAAACGGCACAGGAGCAGGAACTTTTCAGGGTCAAGACGTTCAAACAGGGCTAAAAGCAGCGAACTCACAACGAATAGTATATCTGATTTTACAACATATTGGGATTCGCATAAATTTGCCATACTTTCGGCATCTTGTCTGCTCCAGATAGGACTTGTCCAGACTGAATCGAAAAACTTTTCAAGCATGTTTTCGCGGACTTCAACCGGAGCTGAGTCAGTTTCAAAAACCAGTCTTGCCTCATCGGTCGTAACGGAATTCTGAGAGTACTGACGCAGCTTCTGACAGAACAGGGTCATTGACGTTGGCTTGAGCCGTGCTATTCTGGCATCGGCAGCAAGCAGGTATGTCCGTGCCTGAAGTCCGGCATAGAGACTATGTCTTGAATCGTCACGGGCTCCGCCTGCAAAAAACTGGAGCATGTATCCGTATTCACGTTGAAGGTCTTCAAATCGTGATACTGTCTGCCAGTCAGTCACCCCTTCCATCTGCATAAATAGCATATCCAGAGCATCTTTAAGTCTGGACTGAAGTATTGCTTCAACAATGCGTGAATGTCTCTCGATTACCTTGGAATTCTGGTCCATAAAATTTCATTTCCTGACAGCAAATATACATCAAAATGTTGATGCGGTAAAAAGAAAGGGGAGACCCGGAATGAGTCTCCCCAATTAATTGTCAATGCTTGGAGATGTATATCAGCCCTTGATGGCTGCCACACCCGGCAGAACCTTTCCTTCGATGGCCTCAAGCAGAGCACCACCGCCAGTGGAGATGTAGCTGACCTGGTCAGCCAGACCGAACTTGTTGACGCATGCAACAGAGTCACCGCCACCGATCAGAGAGAAAGCGCCTTCCTTGGTTGCCTTGGCAATGGCATCGCCAATTGCACGTGAACCGGCTGTGAACTCTTCGCATTCGAAACATCCGGCAGGACCGTTCCAGAGAATGGTCTTGGCACCTTCAATTGCCTTTGCGAACTTCTCACGGCTGATTGGACCGGCATCCAGACCATCCCAACCATCTTCAATGGCATTTGACGGGAACACCTGAATCTTGGCACCCTCCTTTACTGAGAAGGTTGAGAAATCATATCCTGTGCAGCATACTGAATCCTCGCCGAGAACCAGTTCAACACCGTTCTTCTTGGCCATTTCCTCAACGCCGAGAGCTACATCCAGCTTATCAAGTTCAACAATGGAATCACCAATCTTGCCACCGTGAGCCTTTGAGAATGTGTATGTCATACCGCCGCAGAGAACCAGCTTGTCAACCTTGCCGAGCAGATTTTCAATGATACCGATCTTGGTCGATACCTTGCTGCCGCCCATGATTGCCACGAACGGGCGCTTGATGTTGCTGAGTACATTGTCAACAGCCTGGACTTCCTTCTCCATAAGAAGGCCGAGCATCTTGTGATCTGCATCAAAATAGTCAGCAATAACGGCTGTCGATGCATGTTTGCGGTGAGCTGTACCGAAGGCATCCATGACATAGCAGTCAGCGTAGCTTGCAAGAGTCTTTGCAAATTCCTTCTGGCTGGCCTTCATGGCCTTCTTTGCCTCCTCATATGCGGGATCTTCCTTATCTATACCAACCGGCTTGCCTTCTTCTTCAGGATAGAAGCGCAGATTTTCAAGCAGCAGGACTTCGCCCGGCTTCAGAGCTGCAGCAGCTTCCTGAGCCTTTGCACAGTCAGGAGCGAACTTGACGGGAGTACCGAGAGCTTCACTTACGGCATCAACGATCTGACCCAGTGAGAGTTCCTTCTTGGCCTTGCCTTTCGGCTTGCCCATATGGCTCATGATGATGAGTGAACCGCCACCGTCAAGGATGAGCTTAAGGGTGGGGAGAGCACCGTTGATACGGGTCATGTCAGTGATTTTACCTTCCTGAATAGGCACGTTGAAATCAACGCGGACGATTGCCTTCTTACCGGCAAAATTGAATTGATCAATTGTCATAATATGTGTTAGTTAATGGTTTAATCCAATTTAATTTCCGCAAAATTAGCAAAATGTTCAAAAACGAGGTTCTGAAAAGGAAAAAAGTATTCCACAGAATCACTCTTTGAGTGGAATGGCCATTCTCACGTCAAGCGTATCCTGAACATACTCCATTGACTCCAGAAAACCATAATCGGCAAGCTCATACAGACTGTCCGGGAGGACGGCAAGACCGGCATGGCCTTGGCCCGATGTAAGACTGTTCGTACGCATGCCGTACTCTGAGAATGCCAGATCCCAGTCAAGACGCTCCGACCACTTGGAATCGTCGGACTCATTGCCAATGACACTCTGTCCTACAACCTTTTCCTGGCTCACGGAATAATATGTCCACATGCCTGGCTCAAGTGAAATGACAAGTTCCTGATGTACGGGGTCGTGATGTTCAGCCTTGTCCTCACGGCATGAAACGAGACACAACAGTCCAATTACAAATGGAAATGTTCTTTTCAACAACTTATTCATAACGTGTAATGTCCAGTTTCACACTGCGGCTTTCACCGTCAAAATGCACCTTCATCTTGGCATAATCCATTTCGGCCGTACGCACCGCCATAGGTTCGGAATAATCAGGATATGCGGTATAGTCGTCATTGACTGTAATGGGATTGGCCGATGTCCGGCACACATCATACCATTTTCCTTTGGCATCCTTGAACCACGGACGGGTAGGGATTCTGATATAGCTCAGACCCAAGGAAATACCGACATCAGCATCATTTTCCGATTTGCTGACGATATCAGTTCCAGAACGGTAATCATGGACAAGTACCTGATTGACATGTCCTGAACCGGATTTGCCTAAAACCGACTTGTTGATGATGAGAAAATAGCATGGAGCCTTTAAGGTACTGACATAAGGTTCAAGCTCTGACACATCGAACCCCATGTCTATGTTCTTACCCGATGCAAAATAGTTTCCTCTCATCAGATTGTCACCTCCCTGTGCCGCAGGGAACGGATAATGGATTATTCCCTTCCTGTCCGGTTGTTTGGCCTGAGCACCGTCAGCGACACCGAACCGGAACGTCAGGTCGTTACGCGATGTATAATCTAAATTGACCTGGAAACAGAGACTCGGTTCCTTGTATTCAACATCAATGGCCATGGCTCTCGAATCCCAGGAATTGACACCATTCGGTTGTCCGGCATTCAGGAAGTAATAGAAAGGCATATATGATTTGCCGTTTGACTGCCAGAAGGTGCCCCAGCTGTTGACGAGAATGAATGCACCTCTTTCCGGTTCTGAAATCATGCCGTCACCGTCAAAGTCCTTTTCAAATGCCAGATCATAACCGACAAGGGTCATTGCATGCGCTCCGCCTGACCCTTCCATATTGATGGTACTGTTCATTCCGCAGGAACTCGGACCATTATACGGACCATATCCCCATGCTGCTGTTCCATCGTTGGAATCGCCTGTCAGAGAGAATGACACCACACCACCACCTTTGTGTCCGTCATGCTTGTCCAGAAAATAATCCATAAGAGTGTTGATGCCGGTCATGGTACTCAAGTCAATTTCTCTGATTGACTTTGCCTTATATGGCATTCCCCGATAGTAGCGGTCGTATCCGCTGGGCCATGTGTAATAATAATCATTTTCTTCATTCCCGTAATCCTTCACGGATATGCAGCCGGCTTTCATGACAATCTCAATGCCGTCCGACGCAATGCTGCCTTCATCCTGTCCCCCGTTCAGCAGATGCCAAGTCCAACGGTAACTGAACACGTTTTCCGGATGTCCTTTGGCGGGACGGTCCAGAAAACGGTTCATTTCATACGTGAACAGATAGTGTATTCCCGATGCCTGCGCACAGGATCCTCCAAACTGCGTTATTATTTCGGGAAAGTATTCTGATTCCGAATTATCACAGAATACAGGGCGTGAGTCATCGGCCTGCATTCTGGAAGGAGCCAGTGCCGGATAGCTGACATCAGAACGGAATATGGCCTGAGAACCGGCGTCAACAGAAGTCAAAGCCAGCAGCAGTACCGGAATCAGACGCTTCAGATCCAATGTCATCTGACAATTCTATTGTATGTCTTCAAAGCCTCGTTCCTGACACGCTCCGAGAATCTTTCGTCAGCGCTGATTTCGAGAGCCTTTGCTGCAATGACAGGTGCCTGATATGAGATGTTATACCAACCCATTGCCTCCCAAAGTACAGTCAGGATGAGATCATCCTCTTCCGGATTCGACAGCATTTCAAGAAGTTCGGGAACAAGACTGTGGACAGGATTGTTGCGGAGTGCGCGAGCGCCGGATTTCCTTACAGTCTGTGAAGCTTCCATATCGAACAGCTTTTCACGAACTTCCTGGACGGTTGAACGTGTAAAGCTCAGGAGTGAACGTCTGATAAGTTCTCCAATGCTGTCCTTGTGGAGATAGCAGTCAACCGTTGCAAAATGACGGTCAAATTCCTCGATTACCGGAATGGAATCAAAGGTATGCAAGGCATTGGTGACATCATATTCGATGCGTTCCGATGTATTGTTCCTGTCAGCAATGGCAACCAGTCCGGGAATGAGACGGCTGTCACCTGACTTGCAGGCCATATTGGCAGCAAGACGCTGTGTCATTTCATGACCGTCGGCCAGTGCCAGTGCCAGACACTCGACGAAATTGTCATCGTGGAACGAGGACAGTTCCATAAGTGCGGCAAGGCGTACTATACCTGATTCCGATGTCTTGAACATATCGGCCAGCAGATCACTGCACTGGACACCCATCTCCACCAGTCTCTCCATGGCAAGAATGCGTACAGCAGGGTAGGCGTTGTCAAGCTGCTTCTTCCAGAACTTTTCATTGCCGTCCAGAAGTGCCTGGTTAACGTCAAAGCCACAGTCGGCAGCCGATGTGAATGCGAATGTCGGATCGCCGAAGATATGCTGTTCCATATACGCTCCAAGCTGAGCCATGTGACCTGCACGCATGCCAAGGCCCATGAGTCCGATGAAATGATCCACCCATTTGTCCTGCAGCACATTAACGGTGTTGGCCATGACAATCATAGTGCCATTGCCCTCGCCGAACAGATAACCTTCCTGTATGCTGCGGTCAAGATGGAAGGAACCGTTGTAGCATGCATCGAGCGATACCATGCGGGCCTGCGGATGGTAATACGTGAAATCGTCAAAATAGATGTTGACGTTCTGCTCTTCAAGTTCATCATCGGCATTGTCCTGTGCGACAATGTCCTCATCAAACGCATTCTCGAACCATGAGGCCGGGAATTCGCATCCGAAGAACTTCTCCACACGGCGCATGACTTCGGCCTTGTTCATGCCTTTGCGCTGTCCCTCGCGCATCATTTCACGCATGTAACGCTGCAGGACATCAGCTGCATCATCAATTGATTCTATTGAAGCATAGTCGCTGAGATATTCGACTTCAGGAGCACCATGGTGATGAAGGACTGCAAAGTCAAACTCAAGCTGCATCTGCTGCAGAAGTCTTTCCTTTACATAAGTATCACGTTTCCAGTCAATATAGTCGATTGTCTGATGCTGACGCTTCATCCATGGGAACTGGTCATAAAGCTCGATCTTCTCATCGATTCTGGCATCGACAGACTCGGAAATGAAACCTTCGCCACTGAAATAGAATACGCTGTCAAGCGGATTGTTCAGATTGTCGGCACCGTTGACACGCTGCAGATAACGGCGCAGCTTTTCGTATTTGCCGCCCATCTCATTGTCACGTGGGAAAATACGTGCCGAGTAGATGGTGGGGTGCAGGACCTGGGAACAGTCAGCCATGAGACTGTAGAAGAAATACTCGTTTCTCACGCTGTCCTGATCGATAAGCTTGAAATCCATATCGAAGCAGTCGTAGAAGCGGTCACTGGGAATACAGTATTCATTGCGGTCAAATGACGGGTTGTACTGGTCCATCTTGAGAGCTGTGGTCAGATGCTGGGCATCGCGTACCATAACTACAGGAATGTCACCTATGAACACACAACCTTCAATGGGATGGGTCTTGTCTGAATGGAGTTCGATAAGACGTGTACGTATGCTGTCAGGCATGCCCCAGCGGTCAATGACCAGAATAGGGTAGAGTCCACGGCTTTCAACCGTATTCATATACTCATCAACATCAGTTTTCGCCTCTTCATAACTCTGCGGGTCTATTACGATTGCGAAACCCGGAGTCCTGTTGCCGCCGCACGATGCCATAAGCATTCCAAGTGCCGCAGCGACGATAATGTTTCTTGATTTCTTCATTATTTTTTCAATCTGTTATATGTACGACGTGCTTCTTTCCTTATTGATTCGTCAAACCGGTCATCATTCATGATCTGCTGTGCCTTCCCGGCAATGACAGGTGCCATATATGACAGTTCGAACCAGCCCAGAGCTTCAAGCATGGCGCACTGGAGCTGAACCTCTTTTGGTTCGGACAGATAATCCAGAATCCTTGGCACAAGGAAATGGGCGGGATAGTTCCTCAGTGATTTGACATTGTTGATGCGATACTTTTCGCTGTAGGCCGGATTGAGCACCTCATCATCGAAGCCATCTGCGACAAGTGATGTGTTTCGGTCAAGTATCCGCATCTTCAAATTACGTATGCTGTCCTGATTCAGATAGTATGAGTGTTTGGGAAATTCCTCGTTGAAGGCGGTGAACACACTGACAGAATCATAGGCACTTAGCGTGCTGCCAAGGTCATATGCCACACGTTCAGGTACATGGCTTTCGCAGAACAGGCTCATGAGAGGTTTCAGCAGACTTTCATCGCCTCTGTCACCGGCATAAAGCACAGCAAAACGCTGGGTTATTTCCAGACCGTCATCCAGACCAAGACGGATACATTCCACAAAGTTGTCATCATTGTAGTTGGCCAGTTCCATAAGGGCAGCAAGACGGACTATTCCATACTGCGAATTCCTGAATTTTGCCGCAAGAAGGTCTGAATGGTTTCCTTGACATCTTTCGGCAAGCATATAGGCAGCCAGTATCTGTACAGCAGGATATTCGTTCTCAAGCTGTTTCTTCCAGAATCCGGCATCGTAATCCGTCATTTCCCTGTTCACATCGAATCCGCAGTCTGCCGCGGGCGTGAAACTGAAAGTGGGGTCTCCGAACACATGACTCTCCAGATTATTGTTCATGACAGCGAAATATCCCACACGCATACCAAGTCCAGCCATACCCGAATAACGGTTTATCCAGCCATCCTGTACTGAGTTGACCGAATTGGCCAGTACAATCAGTGTTCCGCTGCCTTCACTGAAAAGGTATGACTCCTGAATGCTGCGGTCCATGTGGAAAGAGCCGTTGTAACATGCGTCAAGATTGACCATGCGCACTTGCGGATGATAGTATGAGAATTCATCGACATGAATGTCCTCAGCATAGGCGCGAGCCTCATCTGCTGCAATCACAGCTTCGTCGAAAGCCTCTTTCATCCATTCCTCGGGAAATGGGAAACCAATATAATGTTCAATGCTCTTCCTGGCTTCGGCCATGGTCTTGCCGGAATGGGCATATTTGCGCGTCTGGGTATGGACATAGTCGCGTACGGACATCAGATTTGTTTCAAATGATGCGGAAACAGGAGTACCCGAAAGCAGCTGTTCCTCCTCACTGCCGTGGTGGTGAAGGATTGCATAGTCAAGCCCAGGTTTCTGAAGTTCCTGAATCAGGGCATCCTTGATGAAGTCCTCTTCCCTGAAATCCATAAACAATATCCCATTCCACTGGCCTTTGGTCCATGGAAGCTGGTCACGCATCTCAATCTTTTCATCCATGCGCGCTGTCCACGAATTCGAAAGGTTTCCATGTCCGCCGAATGAAAGGACATGGTCCATGGGATTGTTGACTGCATCGGCTTCATTGACACGTTGCAAATAGCGGCGCAACTTTTCATACTTGTCACCGCTTCCGTTGGTACGCGGCATGATGCGGGCCGAATAGATGGTCGGTCTGAGAACCTGCGGGCAGTCAGTGTCCAGACTGTAGTAGAAATACTCGCTGCGTACGGTATCCTGCTGCAGGAAAGTCCACTGGAGATCAAATGAATCATAGAAGCGGTCGGTCGATACGCAATAGTCGGCCATTGCGTGACGGCCGCCTTGCTCCATCTTGAAGGCACTGGTCATGAACTGGGCGTCACGGACCTTTGCAATTGGGATGTCACCTATGAATACACAGCCTTCGATAGGGAATTCCTTGTCATTGTAAAGTCCGATGAGTTCGGCACGGATGCTGTCAGGAACACCCCAGCGGTCTATGACAAGAATAGGGTGCAGGCCTCGGCTCTTGACAGTATTCAGATATTCGTCAACTTCAGTTCTGGCCTCTTCATAACTCTGCGGGTCAATCACCACAGCAAAGCCTGGAGTATGTGTCTTCTGACACGATGCCAGACAAAGTGAAGCGCCTATAAGTGCCAGTATGCCTTTTTTCATTTTACCCTGTTATATGTCTTAAGTGCTTCGTTACGGACTGTTGCCGGGAATGTGTCATCCTGTGATACCTTGAGTGCAAGGTTGGCAATGTCTTCATGACGATATGACATCCAGAACCAGCCGAGTGCTTCCCAGGCTGTCTTCTGTGCAACTGAATCCTCATCAAGCGCGGGTGTCTCAAGCCAGTTCATGACTTCCGGAAGGACGTAATGGGCCGGATTGTTTCTGAGCGTTGACAGTCCAAGATTCTTTTTTCTTACGGTCGATGTGCTGTCCCTCAGGTATTCGCGTATGTCAAACGTAAGGTTCAGATAGAATTCCAGATGGTCATAGAGCCATGCCTTTATGCTGTCAGGGTTGGTATAGTTGCCGCATTCAGCAAGTGCCTTCTCAAGAGCATTGCATACGAGTGTGGAATCATAGCAGCGGAACGAATTGTCAAGATCGAACTCGACCCTTTCAGTCAGGTGGTTCTGGCAACGGAGAGCAGCCATGTCGGCAAGAAGGTCCGGATGACCGAATTTGCCTGAATAGATTGCAGCAAAGCGCTGGGTCGGCTCAAATTCATCATTAAGGGCGAGTCTGATGCACTCGAGCAGGTTCTGGTCACGGAAACGTGTCAGCTCCATGAGACAGGCAAAACGTACCATTCCGTATCTGGAACTGCAGAAACGATCGAAAATGGCATCGGACCAGTTGGTGTCACTGATTGCAAGCATGTGAACAGCCAGATTCTGGACTGCCGGATATTCGTTGTCAAGCTGACTTGCCCAGAAATTGTCATCGGCATTCACAATGGCATCGTTGATGTCAAAACCGCAGTCAGCCGACTGGGCGAACTGATAGGTGGGATCACCGAACAGGTGGAATTCAAGGAAACTGCCGAATCGGGCCAGATAACCGGCTCTCATGCCTAATCCCAACAGACCGGTATAACGGTTTGCCCACTTGTCCTGGATTGAGTTGACAGAGTTGGCGAGAACCAGCATCGTGCTGTTGCCTTCACCGAAAAGATAGGCCTCCTGAATGTTGTCATCCTTATGGAATGAACCGTTGTAGCAGGCATCAAGCGACACAAGCCTTGCCTGTGGATGGTAGTGTGAGAATTCGAAAGTCTGAAGAATGGCTTCCGGTTCCATGCCTCCGCTGAGATACTGAATCGTGGGATCTCCGTGGTGTGAGAGCAGGGCATAGTCAATGGTGGAATCCTGAAGTTCGTCACAGAGACGGGCCTTGATGTATTCATCGTGGCTGTAGTCCATATAGGTGACGGACTGCTTCTGGTCAAGCATCCATGGATACTGGTCATAGAATTCCCACTTGGCATCCATTCTTGCCACAAGAGAGTTGGAAAGATTGCCGCTTCCGCCGAAGAAAAGAATGCGGTCGAATTCCTGCTTGTGGGCATCGGCCTCGTTGACCCTGTTCATGTAACGGCGCAGCTTCTCGTACTTGTCGCCACGTTCATTGTCACGTGGAGTGATGCGTGCCGAATAGATGGTCGGTTCAAGTGTCTGGGCGCCATCGGCTTCAAGGGAATAGTAGAACCAACGGGTCGAATCCTTGTCAATATACCTGAAATTCAGGTCAAAGCAGTCATAGAAACGGTCAGAAGGGATATGGGTGTCAAAACGGGGATAATTGTCCTGGTCCATCTTGAAGGCACTTGCCATATGCTGTGCGTCACGTACCATGGCCACAGGAATGTCGCCTATCAGTACGCAGCCCTCAATGGGATTGACAGAACTGGAATGCAGGTCGATAAGAGTCTGACGTATGCTGTCGGGAACGCCCCAATGGTCAATGACCAGGATAGGGGTGAGTCCGCGATTCTCAACGGTCTGACAGTAACGGTCTATTTCCTGCTGGCAGTTCTCATAACTGGCAGGATCAATCACGATGGCAAATCCCCTCTGCTGGGGCTGCTGCTTAGCACAGGATGCCATAACGGCAACTGCTGCAAAAGCCAGTATCTTGGATATTTTCATTCTGCTTTATTTCAAACGGTTATAAGCTCTGAGTGCCTGGTCTCTGACGGTTGCGTCGAAACGCTCGTCATCCTTGATCTGAGCGGCCTTCTGTGCAATTGCCTGACGCTGGTATGAATGCTCGAACCATCCCAGACTCTCCATGATGGCAGCCTGGACGGCCGGTTCCTGCGGTTCGTTCATATAATCAAGAAGCATAGGAACCTGGGCATGAAGAGGTGTGTTACGGATGGATCGGATTTCGGAAATTCTGGATCTCTCCTTCATGTCCTTATCAGTAATGGATTCCACAACACCCTCGACATACCATGTGGTCTGTTTGTTCAGATAAGCAAGTTTTTCTTTTCTGACGCTGTCATTATTCGTATAGAAGGCATGCTCGGCAAAGATTCTGTCAAAAGCCGATGCCACCGAAGCTGAATCGTATGAAGCCAGAGCTGAACTGAGGTCGAAATTGACGCGTTCAGGAACGGAATTCTCGCAATAGAGTGATACCAGCGGGTCAACAAGTTCCTTGTGACCGCATTCTCCGGCATAATTGACAGCAAAACGCTGTGTCATCTCATGACCGTCATTGATACCAAGTTCTACAGCCTTGAGGAAGTTGGCATCGTTGTATTCTGCCAGTTCAATGAGACATGCCAGACGGACCATGCCTGAACCGGAATTTGCAAAGCAGTTGAAAAGAAGGTCCGATGAATTGCCTTCGCAACGTTCTGCAAGCATGTAAGCGGCCAGATTCTGCACTGAAGGATACTGGCTTTCAAGCTGTTTCTTCCAGAATTTTGCCGAATAGTTGGTCATGTTGGCATTAACATCAAAGCCACAATCTGCAGCTGGAGTGAATGTGAATGTGGGATCACCGAATACATGAGTCTCAAGAGTGATGTTCATGACAGCAAAGTAGCCTACACGCATTCCAAGACCGGCCATTCCGAGATAACGGTTAATCCAACGGTCCTGAATGGAATTCACGGAGTTTGCTATGGCTATGAGAGTACCGCTGCCTTCGGTGAACAGATAGGCTTCCTGAATGCTTTCAGTCTCCTGGAATGAGCCGTTGTAGCAGGCATCAAGAGAAACCATACGTACCTGAGGCTTGTAGTTGCCGAATTCAGCGACATGGAGATCCTGGGCATAGCTGTAGGCTTCGTCTTCGGCTATGACTGCCGGATCAGTTGCCTCGGTAATCCACTGCTCGGGAATTGGAGATTCCAGAGACCGCTCCATTGAAGCCTTCACGTCCTTTGCCGTTTTACCTGATTCAAAATAGCGGCGGGCCACTCCGTGAATGTAATTGCGCACGGAATTCATCTGCGTAGCCATGGAAGAAGAAAAAGGTGTTCCGGAAAGAAGCTGCTCCTCTTCGCTGCCATGATGATGGAGCAGGGCATAGTCAATATGCGGAATCTGCAGCTGGTCTATGAGACGCGGTTTGATGAACTCATCCCTTCTGAAATCAATGAACATGATGCCCTTCTCCTGACGGCGAAGCCATGGAAGCTGGTCGTACATTTCAAGCTTTTCATCCATACGTGCTTCGTACGAATCAGTCACATTACCGTGACCTCCAAAATAAAGCATGTTGTCAATGGGGTTGTTGTTGGCATCGGCCTCATTGACACGGTCCATATAACGGCGCAGTTTCTCGTACTTGTCACCACGGGCGTTGTCGCGCGGCATGATACGTGCGGAATAGATGGTCGGTCTGAGCTTCATTTCGGAATCGGAACGCATTGAGTAATAGAAATATTCACTGCGTGCCGTATCCTGCTCGATGAAATCCCATTTCAAATCAAAGGAATCATAAAAGCGGTCAGTCGATATGCAGTAGTCCGTTTTTGAGAACCTGCTGTCCTGGTCCATCTTGAAGGCGCTGGTAAGGAACTGGGCGTCGCGGACACGTGCAATTGGAATGTCACCTATGAAGACACATCCTTCAATAGGGTTGACTTCTGCATTGTGAAGTTCGATGAGCTTTGCACGGATGCTGTCGGGAACGCCCCATTCATCAATTACCAGAATAGGCTTGAGTCCACGACCGGCTACCACTTCCTGATAACGGTCAATCTGCTGTCTGGCCTGATTGTAACTCTCACTGTCGATCACGATGGCGAATCCCGGCTGGGACGGTTTCTGGCATGACACCAGTGCTGCCATCGCTACAATTGCTGCGCACAATGATTTCTTCATATCTGTTCAATATTATTTTGTTCTGTTGTAGGTCTTCAATGCCTCCTGACGTACCTTTTCGGGGAAACGTTCATCATCAGCCACCTTCTTTGCCGCTGTGGCAATGACAGGAGCCTGATACGACAGGTTATACCAGCCGAGAGCTTCCCAAAGTACAGTCTGATATTCTTCATCAGCGGGATTGGCAAGATATTCCAGTTCTCTTGGAACAAGAATGTGGTATGGGTTATTGCGTGTTGTACGCATGTCCATTATCCAGTCGTAACGGTCCTGCTCAAGATCGAACATGGAAGCTTCAATACGGCTGACCATATCGGTACAGCGGCGGTGGAACCACTCGCGCTTCTGCTTGTAAAGTGCCGGATCGTTCCTGTAGCATCCCATAGTCGGATATATGCTGTCAAACGCATTCATGACAAGAGTGGAGTCCATGAGCTGCAAAGCCGATGAAAGTTCATATTCGACCCTTTCCGGCAGCAGATTGGTAAGAGCCGTGCGGACAAGAGGTGCAGCCAGGCGCGGATCACCGCACTTGCCAGTCTGGATTACAGCAAAGCGCTGAGTCATTTCATGGGCATCGGACAAGGCCAGTTCAAGTGCCTTGACATAATCATCGTTATGGTATTTCTTGAGTTCTTCAAGTGCGGCCAGACGTACGATTCCTGATTTTGAGGTCTTGAAACGTTCAAGGATAAGACCGGAGCAGTCCTCGCCGCTTTCGGCCAGTTTGTCCATTGCTACAATCTGAATGGCCGGGTAGGGGTTGTCCAGCTGTTTCTTCCAGAATGAAGTCGAATTGTCAAGAAGAGCCTTGTTGATGTCGAAACCGCAGTCAGCACCGGGTGTGAATGCGAAAGTGGGGTCTCCGAAGACATGAGCCTCAAGGAATGCTCCGTACTTGGACATGTTGCCGACTCTGGCTCCCAGACCGACCAGACCTATGAAATGGCTGACCCATTTGTTCTGAAGCACGTTGACAGTATTGCCCATAACCACCAGAGTACCGTTGCCTTCGCCGAACAGATATGCCTCCTGAATGTTCTCATCCTGATGGAATGAGCCGTTGTAACAGCCGTCAAGCGTTACCATGCGTGCCTGTGGCTTGTATGTATCGAAATCGGAATAATACAGGTTTCTCATTCCGTCCAGGCTGGTATATGAAGGTTCTCCCTCAAACCATTCTGCAGGGAAGGTGCAGCCAAAATGCTCATTGATGGCTTTCTTTATCTGGTCCATGCTGCGTCCTTTTGCCTTACCCTTGGCTGTCTGCTCCAGAATGTACTCCTTGATCCAGTCAATGGCCTCATAATAGTCGCTGCCTATGGGGGTGTCATTGAGATGCTCGATGTCAGGGCTGCCGTGATGGTGCGGAATAGCCCAGTCAATGTCGGGATCCTGCATTTCACGCATGAAAATGTCCTTGACAAAGTCTTCGCGATTACAGTCAAGATATGAAATGACCGATTCGCGGCTGTCCTTCATCCATGGGAAATGGTCAAAGTGCTCGGCCTTCTCGTCAATCCTGGCAGTGACAGATTCTGAAATGTAGCCGTATCCGCCAAAATAGAACATGCGGTCAAGAGGATTGTTGTTGGCATCGGCTTCAAGAACACGCTTCATGTAGCGGCGCAGTTTCTCGTACTTGTCGCCGGATTCATTGCTGCGCGGCATTATTCTGGCAGAGTAGATAGTGGGGGACAGGCGCTGCGGGCATTCGCTGCGCAGACGATAATAGAAGTATTCGCTTCTGGCCGTATCATGATCCAGATAATCCCATTCCAGATCAAAGCTGTCATAAAAGCGGTCTGATGCAACCGTATACTGCGTACGGTCAAACTCGCCGTCCTGATTCATCTTGAAAGCCGTTGTCATATGCTGGGCCTCACGGGTACGGGCTATTGGAATGTCTCCAATAAGGACACAGCCCTCTATGGGATTGACAGCATCGTCATGAAGGTCAATGAGAGTCTGACGGATACTGTCAGGTACACCCCAACGGTCAATTACCAGAACCGGCTTCAGACCACGGCTTTCAACCAGGCCCAGATATGCGTCTATCTCAGACTGTACCTGTGAATAACTTTCCGGGTCAACAACAACGGCAAACCCTGGGATTTTTTCCTTCCCGCACGACGCGACAGCAAGTGCCAATGCAATAATTATGTGATTTTTTTTCATAATCAATATCCGGCGATAAAAAAGGGACCGGTTTTCAGTCCCTTTAATTATGACAGGTTTTCAATTAAAAAGTATAAGTCAGTTTCGCATAAGTTGATTTGCGGTTATCAAACCGGCTGTATTCTCCCTTATAGTCGGACTGGCGGTAACCGGCTGTAAGATTCAGGCTCTGACCCTTTGCAACAGGGTAGGAGATTCCGACCGAAGCACCGGCGCTAAGATATTCAGCGGCAAAATACTGGTATTTCGGAATGAAATAGCCGTTCATGAATCTCTTCTTGCCGGCAGGATTGACGGGAAGCTCATAATCAAGTTCCTTAAGAGGCATGTGATAACTTCCATCGGCAGAAATGTTCAGGCAGAACTTATGAATCCAAATCCGTTTTGAAACGGAGAGTCCTGCATTTGCCAACGTATATTTGGAATAATACTCATCCGGGTACTGATTGACGCTGACCATATCCATACCGCCATTAAGTTCGGCAGTCAAATGTGAACGTCCGTTCTTGAGCAGGTCAAAACGGTATGAGAGATTTGCGTTGATGTCCTTTTCCTTCTGAGTTACTTCAGTGGAAAGGATTGTCCACTCAATATTGTGGAACTTGTCATAATTGGAACTCTGCTTGAAGTTTTTGGAAGTGCCCATGAGCATTCCAGCATTGAGTGATATGTTGTGAAGCGTATTCTTTCCCTTGATCTGGAACCTGTCACTGATCTGGAAATCTAGCTGTTTGTAATCACCACCACGTTTAATGTAGCTGCTGCCACCGTCAATAGCCTCCTCAAGATTATATGAACCGCCCAATTCCATGAAATTGGCAACCTTACCTGAAGTAAACACATTCTGTAATGCACCGCCAAACACCTTGCCGTTATATCTGCGAAGATATCCGGTGACATTCTCAACCGAATAGTTGCCTATTTCCTGAAACAGGAACACAATGGTATGGGCAGGATCCAGAAGGTTGTCCTCCACATCCATCTGAACATTTTCATGATAGACTTCCGCACTGAGTGACAGTCCGAGTCTGAATTTGTCAGACAGTTTGTATTCCATACCGGGATTGACTGATACTCTGGCTCCATGAGCCTCGAATCTCGGGTCTGCCTGGTCGGCTTTACTGCTGACTTTATAATTGGCCCTCAGGCCTAATGACAGGCGATCGGTCGTCTGCCATGAAAAACCTCCGTTAAGGTTGAATATTTCGCGGTTCTGATCATTGGGAATCGAGTCATAGATCAGGGAGTCCGCTATGATGAACGGGTTTTTTGTCGAAGTAAGTACGGTGTTACCCCATCTGGAATTGTTCAGGTCGTGTATGCTATATTGAAGCGAACCTTCAAATGATATCTTGTTGACCTTCTTGGTTCCATAGATGTTGAAATCCACCAGATTTGAATTACCGGCTCCATCAACCGGTTTGAAAGAGCCTTCCTGACGGCTGTAACTGCCATCTACACTATTAAGACTGGAGTAGGGATTGTATGAAATCGAAACAGGGTTCGATGAATTGAACATCATGTTCTGAAGAAACAGCTCCTGCCCGTACCAGGCTTTATCCGGTTGCGGTTCATTAGCGTCAGTAACATTCTGTGAAAACACAGGAAATGACAATGTTGATACTAAAATTATAGACAATACTTTCTTCATGACATGAAAATTGAATATGATTAAATTTAAATAATTGACAAGGTGGCCGATGCCACCCTGTCAATTAGAGTAATATCATCAATCCGGCTGAGTGAACTGTCTTCTGACAACAGCAGTCTGACCGCCAAGAATGAAGTCTTCAGTTGAATTGTTGGTATCCTTGAAATATGCACGGCCTGATTCTGTAACCATTGTGCACTTTCTGCGTACACTCTTGCCAGTGTATGAAGGAGAAATCCAGCTTTCGAAATCGGTTGAGTATTCAGGATCTGAAGGATCTGCACCGGTTGCATAGGTGTAACCTGCGTCCTCAGTCGGCCAGAATACCTTGACAATCTTAGATTCGCCATGACGCTGTACATCAACGGCATCGATAACTGCTGATGTCGGGATGCAGAGCTTCGGCTGACCGCCTGCATATGAATTGTAGTTGATAGAGTCGTTTACGAATTCTTCAACTGAAGCATATCCCTCCGGAACCTGGGCAATACACAATGGGAAGCCGAATACTCCGAAGAAGCAGATAGTAGTTGCATTTGACCAGACAATGTTCAGACTTGGAACATTAGGATTGTCGTAGTTTGTCGGCTTTGAAGGGATGTTGAGTTCCCAATCGGCAGTGCTCAGATCACCTGCAGGTGATTCGGCATCTTCTTCTGTGAGTTCGCGTGGATCAGTACCGGTAGAACCATGATTGTAAGCCTGTGAAGCGATTACAATAGACTGGCCCGGCTCAACAGGATATTCCTTTCCTGAACCCGGGAACTGGAATACATAACCGTCGAGCGGGTAGAAATCCTTAGGCTTGTTGCCAAGTGAATCCATCCAGTTTGAACCTTCGTCACCATAACCGCGGTCGATCTGTGTGAAGAGAATACCGTCAAGGTACTGTACTTCGTCAGAGTTGTTCACCAACTCATAGAAACCATCCTTGAAGTAATATGAAGGAACGCCAGTGTAATAAATTTCCTTGAAAATGAGTCCGCTCTTGGCCTTTGGGGCAGGAGTGAGCTTCAGGCTGACAGCCATATCCTGATCGGCAATGGTGAAAGTCTCCTCACCGAGGAAATTGAATTCATCGTTTGATGCTGAACCCTGAACTGTGTACGTTCCTGCAACGAGCTTGTAAATATACTCGGTTTCAGATGTTGAAGCTTCAACATTACCACTCTGGTTCATGCATTTTACAGAAAGGTCCTGTAAAGAAGCAAGGTCAGCGCCATCGGCTGATACGGTTACCTTCACTTCATACTTCTTGGCGACCTCATCGTCATCACATGATGTGAATGCGAATGCTCCGCAAAGAAGACATGCGAAAAACAATACTTTTTTCATTCTTGAAAATTTTAGTTAATAAATAGTGTATGAATCACAATTTCAATTTAATCTCAGCTCCAAAATACTGATCTATTGTCAGTCTGGAGTATCCACCGGTGGTCTCCCTATGATGAAGCTTGTAGGTGTTGAACATGTTGTTGGCCATGAATGACATTTCGAAACGGTCTCCGAATTCCTTTGTAAGACGGAAATTGAAGATTATGTGACCCGGATAAACCTCTCTGTCAAAATAACCAAGCTGTGTGTATGTATTGATCAGATCATATTGGGCATCCTTGTATGCCTTGTCGCGGAATTTCACATCCCAATTGTAATAATTGCCTGCGTAGTCCATGTATCCTACAGGGTCAATGGCAAGACATTCCTTTCCATCAAACTGCTGGCTTGTGTACCATACATTATTGCCATCCTTGTCAATGTAGCTCGCCTGATCGGCTTCCATCCATACGACCTGGGCTGTTGTGGTGAAAATCATCTTGACTTCAGGTATATGGGTTATGAAACGGAAATTGGTGTTGATTCTTTCAGATATGGAACCTGAGCCTCCCGGACGCAGTACCACGAACGGATAATAATCACCTTTGACATTGCCGCTCATGATTGACCAATAGTCCTGATCGCTTCCGTGACGGACCCACAGCCATGCTCCGTCAATTGACAGAGAAGTTCTCAATGCCTGCCACTGGCCGAAATTCAAACTGTATTCAATACCTTTCTTTGTAGTGACTGAACTGTTCTGAGGCATGCTGTATGCCACGAACATTGAATCAGACATGATTGAAGTGGGGGAGAGCTCACCATTCTTGAGGCTGCCGTTCTCGCTGTACTGATATGAAATGTTTCCGTTCTTGTCAATAATGCCGTTTTCCATTGAATGATTCGGAAGATCGTACTGATAGACGTTGAATGTCTGAGTCAGAGGCATTGTACGGTAACTGAATTCATTGTCATATTTCTCATAGAAGAATGTCACCATACCGTTGACCTTGCCCTTTTCAAAGCTGAGACCGAGTTCAATCTTGTTTCCGACAGACGGCTTGATGTTTATGTTGCCTGTATTTTCCACAATTTTCGTCGATGTTACGGCAAAATGAGGATTCATGTGATTGAATGACAGCTGATCGAAATATGCCTTATCAGGATACAGATAGGAAAGTGACGGCATCTTTGATGTGATACCCCATCCGCCGTTGACTGACAGATTGTCAAAGAAGCTGTTGTTCTTCTTGTTCAGAATGCTCCACTCGATATTGGCTCGCGGATCAACTGTGAAAATGTTATCTGCATCAAGGTAGCTGCGGTCAATGAACAGGTTTGCCATACGGATGCCAAGCTGAGTGGTCAGACTGGTTTTTCCAACAGGAATGATTGATTTGTTTTCAAAGAAACCTGAGAAGGTCTTCATTGCCGGAATGTCAGTATAAGCTCTTGGACGGACAGTCTCAATGTCGTTGATGACTGGCGGCTGTGTCGGATCAAATACCAGACCTTCGCCCTTATTCACATCGTAAGCCCATTCAAGACCGGCTTTGAACTGGGAAGAGAAATCTTCACTTACCAGAATGTTCTTTGTACCTTTGATCTGGGCAAAGAAATCAAGAGGCTTTCCGTCAATGTAATAGTCTGAATAGTAGTTTCCTTTCAGATATGGAGCGACATGCTCACCCTCTTCAGTTGAAAAGCCGATCGGCTGCATTCCTGATTTCAGAATCATGAAATCCTTGTTGGTGTCACGCTGATGGCTGTAATTGAGAGAAAGATTGTATGAAAGGTTAGAAATGACAGCGGTCTTGAGGTTCCAGTCTCCGTTAAGTGAAAGACGTACGCCCTTGTTGTCACTCTTGCTTTCTTCTGCATCCTGCTGCTGTGGGTCTGTTCTTACCGTATTCAGATTCTGGAAATATGCCACCTTGGCATTGACACTGAGCGGACGGGTACTGAAGAATGTGCGTGATACTCCAATGTCACCGGTAATGCGTTCGTAACCCTCGGCCTTGAATCTGATATCGTCATACGATGATGTATAGTCAACAGCAACATTCATGGTTGTACCGGCACCAACGGTAAAGCCCTTGCCCATATACAACATCTTTGAATTGGGGTCTGTCTTACCCTTGACTTCAATTGGAGTGCTTCCCTTTTTCGTCTTGATAATTACGGCACCTGATGTCAGATTTCCATATTCAACTGACGGAATGCCTCGTATGACTTCAATGGACTCGACATTGTCAGGGGAGATTGTACGAAGGTCGACACCCTTGCCCGTTGAAGACTGTCTTGACTTGTCGCTCGTACCACTGATTGCGGTGGAGAATGTCATAAGTGTGGCATCATTTGATATGGGTGCTCCATCAAGAACTATGGATGTACCTATGGAGTTATTGGTATTCACACCGATCTCACGTATACTGGCCTGACCGACAGAATTGACGCTCGGATTCTGTGTAATGCTGCCCGGGGTGAGCTGAAGCATATCCTCGATGCTTTTCGGCTGCAGATGCTGCAATGCAGTCTTGTCTATAATTGAAGACGAGCCCATGGCCTGCTCTTTGGCGGTAACAACGACCTCTGCCAGAGAAAGACTGGACGGCTGAAGCTTGATGTTGAAGTTCGTGATGTCCTTTCCGTTGACCTTGAGTACTCCCTTGGCTGTTTCATATCCAATGTATGAAACCTCGTAGTGATAGTCGCCGTCCTTCATCTTCAGAGAAAAACGTCCATCAAGATCACTTACAGCCCAATAAGCGTTGTTCTCAAATACAATGTTCACCAGTTCGAGCGGAGAACCGTTATCAGCATCATAAATGCGACCGCTTATAGTATGAGCGGTACCACCAGCATCCTTTCTGCCATTCTGGGCAAAGGAGCCCAAAGACAGAATCATGGCCGCAGCCAAAAGAAAACACTTGGATAATCTCATTTTAATCAATTTTGGGTCTCAAAAATATAACAAAACTGAATAACATGCAAATCCATGTATGAATAATACATATTTATAGAATAAAGAAAGAATATTTTTTCAACATTTGCGATATTGGCAGAATTCTGACAATCCGCATCTGTCGCATTTGGGGTTGCGGGCCGTGCAGATGTATCGGCCATGCAGGATGAGCCAGTGATGGGCAGTTGAAAGCACATCGTGGGGAAAGTACTTTATAAGTTCCTTCTCGACACTCAACGGAGTGGTGCATCTGTCCGGAACAAGACCTATTCTATGACTTACACGGAAAACGTGGGTATCGACCGGCATGGCCTGACCTCCAAAAGCCACGGCCTCCATGACGTTGGCAGTCTTGCGGCCTACGCCCGGGAGGGTCTGCAGCTCATCCATGTCATGCGGAATCTCGCCTTTGAACCGTTCAACTACAATCCGGGCCATTTGGGCCAGATGTGTTGCTTTGGAATTGGGATATGAGACGCTCTTTATATAAGGTAATATGTCATGGGCTTCTGCCTTTGCCATATCCTGAACAGTGGGATAGGCCTCGAACAGGGCGGGGGTGACCATATTGACCCTCTTGTCTGTACACTGGGCTGAAAGCATCACAGCCACCAGAAGCTGGTAGGGAGACGAAAAGTGCAGCTCAGTTTCCGCCTTGGGCCATGCCTGGCTGAAATACTGGCTGCACCTTATAAATAATTCCTTCTTTGTCAAAATCAGTTGGCCGATTCGAATTCCTCCAGGAAACGTACATCGTTCTCCGAGAACATGCGCAGGTCTTTCACCTGGTACTTGAGGTTGGTTATACGCTCAATGCCCATTCCAAGTGCGAATCCTGTATATTCCTTGCTGTTTATTCCATTGAGTTCAAGCACATTGGGATCGACCATGCCGCAACCAAGAATCTCAACCCAACCAGTGCCCTTGCAGAAAGGACAGCCCTTGCCGCCGCAGATGTTGCAGCTTATATCCATTTCAGCGCTCGGTTCGGTGAACGGGAAATAACTTGGACGCAGACGAATCTTCGTGTCCGGTCCGAACATTTCCTGTGCAAAGTACAGAAGTACCTGCTTGAGATCAGAGAAACTTACATTCTTATCAACGTACAGGGCCTCAACCTGATGGAAGAAGCAGTGTGCGCGGTAGCTGATGGCTTCGTTACGGTATACTCGGCCCGGGCAGATGATGCGGATAGGCGGCTGTGTAACCTCCATGACACGGCTCTGGACCGATGAGGTGTGCGTGCGCAGAATGATATCGGGATGTGCTTCAACGAAGAAAGTGTCCTGCATGTCGCGGGCAGGATGATCCTCGGCAAAGTTCATTGATGAGAAAACGTGCCAGTCATCTTCCACTTCAGGACCATCGGCCAGAACGAAACCCAGACGTGAGAAAATGTCAATGATTTCATTCCTGACAATTGAAAGCGGATGACGTGTTCCAAGCCCAATGGGGTATTCCGTACGTGTGAGATCCGGTTTTTCAGCCTGGGCCTTCTCGTTTTCAAACACTTCCTTTAGGGCATTTATGCGCTCCTGAGCAAGAGTCTTGAGCTCGTTAAGCTTCTGACCTACAACCTTTTTCTGTTCAACAGGAACATTACGGAAATCGGCCATCAGATCATTGATGATACCTTTCTTACTGAGATATTTCAGACGCAGGGCTTCCAGTTCCTGGGCCGATGCTGCCTTCAGGTCCTTGACCTCCTGAATGAGCTGTTCAATTTTCTCTGTCATGACTTTTTGGGGTAAGCTTATTTCATCTTCGGAGTGCAAAATTAGCAAAAAAGGGCTCATCATGCAATTTGTTTTAGGTATTTTTGCGGCTATGATAATCACTAACAACGCATCATTAAAAGAATACAACACGTTCGGCATGGATGTCAAGGCCGATGCCGTGGTCGAGTGGGCATCGGAATTGGAACTGAAGGCAGTATTGCCGGAACTTGAAAGGCCGATACTTGCAATAGGACAGGGCAGTAACCTCCTGTTCATGGACGATTTTCATGGGACAGTCCTGAAATCGGCCGTTCAGGGCATTGATATACTGGACATTACGTCAGATTATGTTACTGTCAGGGTCGGCTCGGGCATACCTTGGGACGATTTCGTGACTTACTGCGTTCTCAAGGGATGGTGGGGCGTTGAAAACCTTGCCGCCATTCCGGGTCAGGTAGGTGCTGCGGCTGTTCAGAACATTGGTGCATACGGAGCACAGGCCGATCAGGTCATCGACACCGTCATAGCCGTATCACTCCAGGACGGAAACATCCGGGAATTCACCTGTGAAGAATGCCGATACGCATACCGTCAGAGTATTTTCAAGAATGAATTGAAAGGACAATACGCCATTAGCCATGTCATATTCACTCTCGGTCTGAAACCATCCCCGAAACTAGGATACGGCAATCTTGAACATGAAGTCAGCCTTCTCGGAGAAGCCAGCCCCATCAACATCAGCAAGGCAGTACGGTCAATACGACAGTCCAAACTTCCTGACCCTCAGGTTCTTGGCAATGCCGGAAGCTTTTTCATGAATCCTACAGTCACCAGAGCACAATATGATGACCTGACTGCACGATATCCCGATATGCCGTCATATGCTACTCCCGATCCGGACCTGGTCAAGATTCCTGCAGGATGGCTCATCGAAAAAGCCGGATGGAAGGGACGCAATATGGGAAAGGCTGCGGTACACGACCGTCAGGCTCTGGTGCTTGTCAATCTGGGCGGCGCGACCGGACAGGATATCATGGCACTGGCCAAAGCCGTCACGGAAAGCGTAGAAGACATGTTTTCAATTACTTTATCAATGGAAGTGAACTGTATATGAAACTTACATTCCTTGGAACAGGCACTTCAATAGGCATACCGGAAATGTGCTGCCACTGTCCGACATGCATGTCTCATGACCAGCACGACAAACGGCTACGTACATCGGCCCTGATTGAAACCGGCAGCGAAAACATACTCATTGACTGCGGGCCGGATTTCCGTCAGCAGGCATTGAGAGAAGGCATAGAGAAGATTGATGCCGTAATAGTGACGCATGAGCACTATGATCACGTAGGAGGACTTGATGACCTGAGGCCGTACTGTACCGGACGCAATATACCGGTCTATGCAGAACAGTATGTGATTGACGACATAAGACAGCGTATACCGTACTGCTTTGGAGACAGCAAGAAACCGCGTACTGCAAACATGCAGCCAATTCCAATTGAGCCTGGACGGAAATTCAAGGTCGGACAGACGGAAATCCTTCCCATCCGTATCATGCACGGCAACATACCCATTCTTGGTTTCCGCATTGGAGACCTTGCGTATATTACTGATATGAAGTCAGTTGACGAACATAACTTCAACCTGATTTCAGATGTCAGGACATTGGTGGTCAATGCGCTCCACACCAAGGAACACCCTACACATCAGAACGTTCGTCAGGCAGTTCTGTTTGCGGAAAGAGTGGGAGCCAATGCTACCTGGTTCATCCACATGAGCCATCGGGCCGGACTCCA
Source organism: Bacteroidaceae bacterium (assembly GCA_045640065.1). Taxonomy (GTDB): domain Bacteria; phylum Bacteroidota; class Bacteroidia; order Bacteroidales; family Bacteroidaceae; genus Colenecus. Next base: position 3,918 of record JAZUEH010000142.1, on the reverse strand, counting down.
TGAGGTCATGAACGCCAAGTTCCCGGAAGGCATGCAGTTTGCCTGGGACGGTCTGTCAATTGAATTCTGATTGTCAGCGGACGTTGGAGCGCAGGGTGTTCAGAATGTTGGAACGGAGTCCCTGGATCATGTCGTCCAAATCGGTGTGTTTCTCTGTAACGAACATAGTGCTATACTCCGGTTTCTCCAGACTTATGTGTTTGAGAGGACTGGAGGCTATGTCAGTTATCGGGCCACTCACACTCACTCCAAGTCTTATTGGCAACGGACTGTTTATCAGTGCAATATGATACAGACAATCAAGATCTTTGTTAATGTTATGACGACCGCCTATGACAGCCGTATACTTGTCCATAGTGACCTTGAACGGATATAGCATGACCTTGTTACGCAAGACTGAAAGCTCAACTTCAAGACTGTCTATCACATTTCTGGCATCCCTGCTCATCATGAGTTTGTCTTTTATGCCGTCAAACACCTCATTGTCCATTACGACCAGACCGACACCTTCAATTGCGGCCGCCCCCATCAGAGTGGACATGATTGGTGTATAATCCGGTTTCAGGAAAGATTCTGCAGCCAGATGGAACTGGGCGCGTCCATCAAACGATTTCAGCATTGGTACAACGGAATCGACTGAAGGAATAAGACTTATAAGTTCGTCTATCTCAATGTCAAGCAGATGGAAATCCATTTCAAGGAACAAAGAGTCAAGCGATGGCGTATCATAGATGGCAGTCAGCTGCATTTCGGCCGCATTGGACGAGAATCCAAGTTCCTGAATGACCAGAGTACCGTCACTGACCGTAATGTCACCGCCAACCGTATTGAATACCTTGTTCTCATACTCAATCTCTCCAAAATCAGTATGCATTGTGACATCCAGTCCCTCGGGCACAAGGAAAGGCCCGTCTTTGACATTCTTGGCCGTATCCTGAGAAACAGTTCCGGCTTTTCCGATTCCGCTGGTGAGTTCCATAATCTGATTCACATCAACGAAATCCGATTCCAGATACAGCTTGCCTGTCAGCAGGCTGTCACCGTCAAGATATGACCCGATGTTGTAGACTTCGCCTATCAGGGAAATGTCAGAGCGTCCCAGCTGGACACGGCTGTCATAAATCACAAAATGACCAAGCGAGAAATCCATGTCCAGAGTTGGCATGAATATGTCCTGATCCGGGCCGTCAAGATGAAGCGTAGCATTGTTTATCCGGGCATTGAGATTGGGAGTCCATTTCTGAAGCAGGTCAGTCTTTGACTCATCATAACATGCAGTAGCTGTGAAACTTGAGCTGCCAAGATTCGCGTTCATCAAAGAACCTAGAGAGGATAGGAGAGAATCTATTCCAAGCGACAGCCTGATGTCTGTCTGGCCGGCAGACTTGGCTATGTCAGCTTTAGCCGAAAGACAGTCAAATGCAGCAGATATGGTATCCATCCGGACCGTCGCCGCATCAATTGCCATGTCGGCCACGGCAGCTGCGAACGAAAGGCTATCAGACGGCGATTTCACCTGTAATCCAAGCGACATTCCAGACACTTGGGCTTCAATGTCAGACTGTCCTGTCATCCATAATTCAAGATCGGAAAAACTGCAGTCGGCATCTGCACTTACAGTTTTATTTGTATTGCCATAATTAACTGACGGATAATCTACTGTCACAGTCGCACCACTGGTCCTGACACTTATTGTATCATACAGTTCCGCGTCAATTTCCTGCAACTGGACATGAGCTTCCGCCTTATCCAAAACCGGCTTTCCACCTTTCAATGCTCCTCTTGCAGTGGCGTTGAGACCTATTCTTCCACTGGCTGAAATGCTGTCAAATACATGGCTGTAAGCATCGGGAACCATGGTAATCAGTGTCTCTATATCAAGAGGACTGAATTTCAAGCCTACTGTACCGGAAGCATTATCCGCACCATTTACAAGATTAAGATCAGCACTGGCATCCAGATTCTGTCCATCAATTTCAAGACTCAGAGGAAACTTCAAAGACTGCAGCTTCCTGTCAGCATCAATTACCGACTTCAGCGAGACAGGCCAGTCTGGAACCATTTCGTTACCGTTTACAGTGAGGTGGAGTCCTGATACAGACAGTTCAGGTTCTGCATGTATGGAAATGCTGTCAAAACGTGAGCTGAGACTTAGCGCAAGTGACGAAATGCTTGCAGACACAGGGCTTTCACCACCGGATGCAAAACTTGGCTCAACCAGCGATAGTTCAATATTGTCAGTGAGTTGTGACAAATCAAGAGAACCGCATCCGTTCATGGACGCTTCCAGTCGGGAAGTCTTTACGTCTGTACTTGCACCTGTACCGTCTGTCATGCAGAACAGCAAATTCCCCAGTGTGATGTGTGAATCGCCAATGCTGACAGTATCTGACAGTAAGGAAACATCCGGCAGGACCACGTCAAAGTCCCCGCATTGCACAGACATGCTGCTGCCTGGAACATGAGCCTGTGTGAGTTCGACAGCACTGCCGGTAATACTTGCATACTTTGCAGAAGCACTTTCTAAAACGCTATCTGACATATTGAATATCAGCCCGTTGACGTCAATCCCCAAAGTAGCCGAAGATATCCGCATACTGTCTGAAATCAGCATCGGACTGTCAAGCGAAAGCTTCACTGATGCATTGCCGTCCATGTCCTTCATAGCCATTTCACAATTCAGATCAATGGCATTGGCTTCAATTGCCAGAGACGAGGAATCACCTGCAATGGAGAATCTTGCAGGCCGGTCTGACGTCAGTCTTGCCCGTGCGTCAAGTCCGCTCTGATACATAGAGCCGGCAGCTTTCATATCCAGCCCTACGGCCTGTGCTTCCAAGCCCTTCGACAGATCTGCATATCTGGCCGCAAAGTCCTCAAGCACAAGACTTTCCAGACTGACTGACAAATCCATTGATCCGGAACTGTCTATACTGTCACTGTCACCTGATTTGAGAAAATCCAGATTCGTTGTTCCGGTTTCCGATGTGAACATGTTGAAGGCGGCATTCTGAAGGAAAAGGTCCGTAACCTCAATCCTCCTGTCCTTTGTCAATGCTTTGAAATCCAGAGACACGTCCATTATACCCACATGTGCCAAAGTATCATATGGAGACTCCTCCATGACGTCAAGAGCAGTCAGATTCTCAAGTCTGAAGCCCAAGAAAGGGTAGGTTCTGACTAACGAAAGTTTAGCCTGACCAAGACTCGTAGGGCAGTTCACATAACGGTCCATGACCGACTGTGCAGTTTTCGTGAGACGGGAGGGGGTGAAAATGGTCCACGACAGGACAAGAACAGCCAGAACGACAAGCGCAAGCAGTGACAGGAATGCAACTGCACATACTCTCAATAATTTGCCGGATGACTTTGAAGTTTCTGACATGACAATCCCTTTTATGTGTATGCTACTGTTTGTAGAATCTTACAGACTCATCAGGAAAAGCTATTTCATGCGCCTCCATCATATCAGCACTGAATTCTGTAATATGATATATCTCTCTGGCCGGTTTGGGTATGCTGCCGTTCTGTATATAATTCAGAGTCAGTTCCTTATCGTTGAGTTCCCAGTTGAAATCCAGTCCATATCCATCGGCATCCTGACACCGTCCGGAAGCATCGGTATTGAAAATGTAGTAGAAACCGTCACTGGCATACCAGGTGCCGTCAAGGTCTGCGCTCTCCACTTGAAAATCATCGGGAGAACAGGCACACAACAGCAGCACCGCCAAAAACTGGATGGTCCGGAGAAGCTGGCCTATTATCTTTTTCATACCTTATATCAATAGTTCGTTAGTTTTATAAAAATCATCCTGCGGCTCTGACGCCGTAGAACAAAAGTTCTTTGAAATCAGTGTTATTAAATCTCATGTCCGCATGTATTCCGGACATGGAAATAAATCGCTCCACCATTGCAGC
>JAZUEH010000141.1:0-21150 GCA_045640065.1 Bacteroidaceae bacterium | reverse complement strand
CGAAAATATCATACATTAATAACACTTTTTTCAATCTTTGTTCTACTGCCGTAAAGTTGTCAGCTGATGTAACAAAAACGGACTGTTGAACTTGCAAATAATTGATAACTATACATTTATAAACTTATTAACGAACTATTGGTATATCTGTACTCAATATTGTAGTTAACAGGTATATGGCTTCCTTAAAAAAAGAGGGGGCTACTGATAAACAGTTACCCCCCCCCTCCTTGCAGTTCTTGCAGTTTACGGACGTACAAGACGTACCATGAAGACACCGCCTGCCACGGTGCGGTCACTGCTCTGGAAACGTACTGTGACCTGTTCCTTGCCTTCCAGCAGCTCTGCCGGAATCTGGTAGGTCACGTTCTGGAATTCGGCCTTGTTCCACTTGCGCGAGAGTGATTCCGATGCAATTTCCGTTCCGTCAACCAGAATGGTGAATCGGCGGTTGAAATCGCTTTCGTTGCCCCAGTAACGGACCATGAGGGAAAGGTCGGTGCGTTTCTGGGTAGCCATGGTGTATTCAAAGAAGCCTCCGTTCTTGGCATCGCGCCATGCTTCACCCTCGTAGTTGCCCTTGCTTGAGTTCTCAGCCTTCATCTGATGGTCAACTTCGGGCTGCTGCTCGCCTGTCTGCACGCGGTCAACGGTGCGGTTGTCAAGGTCGATGCGGGCTGCTTCGGCAGCGGCAACCTCGGCCTCATGCTGGCGGTACTGCTCGGGTGACATCATCAGATAGTAGATGGCATAGCGGCTGTCATGAATCTGGTAGAAGGGAACCAGCTGGGCTCCGGCCCATTTGCTGTCGGCGAACAGTGCTGGTGTCGTTGAGTTGCCTGCTGCGGCAAGAGCCTTGTCCACACTGTTGCGGTCACCTATTATATACGGGGTTTCAAGTACGGGAACCAGTTTTCCGCTTGCAATGTGCTCCCAGCGTCCGTCACCTGCAATAAGACCGTCAAGATTGTCAGTGCCGGTCTTGACACCCATGAGTATGGGGCCGTGCTTGATGGCAACGTAATCGTCAACGTTCTCAAGCATTTCGGTGCGCATGTGCATTGGCATTACTATCTCGACCTTGTCACCTTTCTTCCACTTGCGGTCAATGGCAATGTAGCTTGAAGGTTCAGCGCCTTCGGCATAATTGCGGCCGTCACACATCACTTTCATCTCACCGGGGACAATCCATTCGGGGCAGCGTACAAGCATGCGGAACTTGGCCTTTCCCTTCTTCGGCGTAACGGTGATGACGCTGGTCTCGGCGTCCGGGAACCGGGTCTGCTGTTCTATGGTCACATTCCTGTCCTTCCAGTCCAGTCTTGAAGCAATGAACAGGTTCACGTACAGGTCGTTATCGAAATGCGAATAGATGAATTCCCCGTACTTGCCGTGGTTTTCCATACCGGTACCGACACAGCACCACATGCCCTGGTTGGGTTGTGAATATACACGGTAGTGACCGGGACGGGCCGATGTGAAATATACATATCCGCCATGCTCGGGATGCTGGGTCGAGAGGATGTGGTTGTATAGGGCGTTCTCGTAGAAATCGGCATATCTTGCCTCGGGATTCATGAAGAACAGGTCCTCGGTCAGTTTCAGCATGTTGTTGGTGTTGCATGACTCCGGTCCTTCACGTTCCTCGACATAGCTGTGGTAGTCGCTTGCCTGCGGGAAATGCTCGCGGCGGCTGTTGCCTCCGAATGCTACCGAGCGGTGGTTGGCCACTCTGTCCCAGAAGAAGTCCGATGCCTTGACATAATCCGGATTGTTGCCGTCAACGCCTGCTATGCGTGCAAAGCCCACTACCTTGGGGACCTGGGTGTTGGCGTGCTTGTTGTCCAGATTGTCGACTCCCTGCAGCATGCTGTCGAAGAGCTGGTGATGTGTCCAGCGCTTTGCCTCGGTCAGATACTTCTGGTCTCCTGTAATCTGATAGGCATCGGCAAACACTTCGTTCATGCCGCCGAATTCGGTTCCCAGCATGCTTTCCATCTGCTGCGGTGTCAGGTCTTCGGTTACCCAGAGAGCCCAGTCGCACAGTTTCAGGAACATCTCCTTGCCGCGCTCGCTTCCTGCATAGAGCCATGTGTCGCGCAGACCGGCAAAGGTCTTGTGCATATTGTACCAGGGTACCCAGTAACGGCCCAGGATACCTGTGTTGCCGCCATGTATCTCGTCCCAGATCTTGTCGCTGTCCGGCACACCGCCCACGAATCCGTGTTCCGACTGCTTCTGGCAGCGTTCCAGTTCGTCAAGCATGTAGTTCATGCGTTTAAGGCACTCTTCGTTTCCGGTCGATGCGTAATGTATGGCCATGGCTGACAGGTAATGTCCGCCAATGTGTCCGTCCAGTCCTTCCCAGTTAGGGAAAAGTTCGCCCTTGGGTTCAAGTCCTGCCTGCAGGAGGAACGGGGCCAGCAGACGGTCGACATCGTACTCCAGCAGTACTTTCACGTTCAGATCCTGGGCGTGCTTGAAAGGTCCGTCAAGCAGTTCCACATCGCCAAGAGCAAATGCCCTGGTGTAGAGTCTTTCCTGGGCTGCGGCATTTCCGGCAAAGAGCACCGATGTCAAAGCCAGTACAGAGATAAGTCTTTTCATATCAATACGTTTGGTTTAATGTTCATTATTTGATGAGGTTCTTGAATGCCGAACCGAATATCAGGTAACTGGTGTTGCCGGCAATGGTACCCTCGTTCTGTCCCCACAGGAATGGCCAATCGTCATAATTCTCGAAATGGTCAGGATTGCGGAACAGTACGCCCGGAGCCACGTTGCCTGGAATGAACGAGAAGTCTGCGCGGTTGTTGCCGTAGAAGACTGACTTGGGATGGGTTGCACCTACAGCTGCCACAAGAGAGTAGTTGTGGTACGGATGGCATCCGAACATGTATGCCATGGCGTTGAATGCATAGGTCTTGTCAATGATGTCGGGGAAATGGATGGCTGCGAATGTTGCAGTGGTGCCGAACGAGACCACACTGCCGCTGCCTGCCCAGTTGCCGGTGCCGATAGGTACACCATAGGGATTCTGACTGGATATGCGGTCCAGATATTCCTTGTACTTGACAACGTATGGACGGAGCTTCTCCTTGTACTGGGCATCCATGTACGGTATGGCATCCATTGCTGTGCCTATGGCGTTGTTGGCGTTGCGCTCAAGTGCCGGCCATATCTGTTCGGTGAAACGGTCAAGATATGCCTTGTCACCGGTGGCTACATAGAGCTGGAGGTTGGTGGCCATGTCGTTGCCGCCATTTCCGCGGAAACGGGCGTTGTTCTGCTGACGCTTGGCGTTGATTTCATTTGCTTCGGCCGTGAGACGCTTTGACTGGGTCAGGGCGCGCTCGGCAAGTTCATCGTCAAAACCGCGCAGGGCGTGGCTGGCTGCAGCGAACATGGTTGCTGCCCGGAGGTCCAGACCTGCATCGCGGGTGGTGAAGGCCCACATGTCATCGGGTGTTCCGCTTGACTTTCCATCGGCCGAAATCTCATAAGGCTTGAGTGACGGATCATAATGCAGACCGTCGGTAATGGCAGCGGCATCGCCCAGATGGTGGTAGTTGTCAAGTACGGAATTCGACAGGGTCGATGCCATGTGTCCTATGTTCTCGGCCTGTGCAACCAGATTCAGCACACCGTGGCGGATGAACTGGAGCATATCGGGTATTCCGTCCGGACGGTGCAGGTCAACGTAACGCTGGTCTTCGCTTACGAAAGTCTCGTCACGCATGGGCTTGAAACGTTCCCAGATGTTGACCATGTTCTGTACGACGCTGATGTTCGAACCGGTTTCGATATCGAAGTCGCCCGCATCGAAGTATCCGCCTATGTTCAGGCCTGGAATGAGTTCCAGTGCCTTGTACTTGGTGTCGGTTGTCGGGCCCTGTGAGTGCAGGTCAAAGTGGTCTGTCGGTGCAGGGGCCTGAAGATAGCCCTCCTTGAACGGTTCGCCGTGCCAGATGCGGTAACCTTCGTTCACGGTCATGTGGTTCATGTGGATGGGAATCCAGACATCGCTGGTGGCATCGGTTATCTTGTCATATACGCTGTTGTCGATTATGAAGTTGTCGGTCTTGACTCCTGCGTACTCTATGTAGTAGATGCCCGGCTTCTCCAGCTTGCTGAAATCGAACTTGGCATAATTGTACTTGTAATAGGGGCCCCACATTGTAACGTCACCGGTGAAGGCCTTGACAATGCTGCCGTCCTCGGAGATCCTGAATACCGATGCTGAAGGCTGCATCCTGTCGTTCTTGTCAAGCTCGATGACTGCGACCTTGGGCTGTGAAGGCAGGTAGCCCATCTGTGAGAATCCGATGTTGGGCTGGCGTACCCAGTCCTTGACGGAGTTGGGAGTTATGGTCCATGTCAGGACCTTGCCGGTCTTGCCGGCCGGAAGAAGACTGCGCAGGACGTACCAGCCGTTCTGTGCTATCATGCGGCCGTCATAGAGATTCATGTCGGCAGAGGACTTGACGGTGATCATGCGCTCGGGAGCGTCCGGAGCCATGACGATGGTACGTCCGGTTTCCATTGGCAGAGGATCGACGAACTGGGCGGTTCCACGGTCATCGTATGTCTTGTAGCCCTTGTACTGCCTGATCTTCTCGCTGTTGGGGCGGGCTGTGGTCTCACTTACGGCATAGCGGGGGAAACGGTTAAGACGTCCGTCCATGATGTATGTCTTGTTCCAGTACTGTGAAGGCAGGAATTCAAGATTGAATCCGGCATCGCCTTCCAGTTCTTCGGGCAGGGGCTTGTCAAGCCAGACCTGTACCTCAACAAGTCCGTCCTTGCCGGTCACAACCAGACGGCTGTCGAAATTGAAATCATTGTATGAAAGGGTGAGCTCGACAGTGTTGGCATCGGCATTCACTTTGCGGCCTGATGTCGCGGGAACCAGGTCCCACTGCTCAGGGGTGTTGCTCAGGCGTATTGCACCGCCCTGCACCGTGCGTACTCCGTGGTGGATGATTTCCAGACCAGAGTTCTTCTCGTCATTGAATCCTCCGGAAAAAGTGTTGTTGTAAACCAGAACGTTGACTCCACGGGTCTCGAAGTACCCGCTTTCGTTCAGCTTGAGCTGCTGTGCGGCGGCAAACAGCGGAATGGCCGCAACTGCTGCGGCAAGGACTATTCTTTTTGACATATCAGAGGTGTTTATACAGTGTTAAGTTGGACTGAATTGAAATATAAAGGTTTAACAGGATACAATATTAGGCAAAATGGCTGTAAAATAAATCATACAACGCGATAAAATTGCTAAATTTGCGGCCTGTTTGAAAGGATTATAATCAATATGAAAAGTAAAAACGTTATTTTGACAGTAATGGCATTAATGGCTATGACCGCTTGTTCAGAGAAGGCTCCAAAGGGAGACGATATGGGTATAAAGTTGGAGAATCTGGACCAGACAGCTGTTCCGGGCGATGATTTCTTCCAGTTCGCCTGCGGTGGATGGATGAAGAACAATCCTCTGACCGACGAGTATTCACGTTTCGGAAGCTTTGACATGCTGGCCGAGAACAACCGCGAGCAGCTCAAGGGACTTATCGATGAGATTGTAAGCACCCAGCATGAGAAGGGGAGTAATGCCCAGAAGATTGCTGACCTCTATAACCTGGTTATGGATACGGTTCGCCGTAACAACGATGGCATTGAACCTATCAGACCCTACATTGACAGGATTGAGGCAATCAGCAGTCAGGAACAGGTGTTCCCGACCATGATCGCTCTTGAGTATGACGGAATGGCAAGCGGCTATTTCGGCGTAGGCATTGGAGCCGACATGATGGACAGCAAGATGAATATCGTAGGTGTAGGCCAGGGCGGTCTGTCACTGGGCGAGAAGGAATATTATGTGGATAATGATGAAGCCACGACTGCTATCCGTGAGGCTTTCAAGAAGCACATTGTCCGCATGTTCAAGCTCTACGGCTTCGATGAGGAGACTGCAACCGGGAAGATGGAGAGTGTGATGAAAATCGAGACTCTCATTGCCGACAAGTCTTATAATGGCGTACAGCAGCGTGATCCGGCAGCAAACTATCACAAGATGCCGTATGCACAGTTCCTTGAGGATTACAAGGGCATTGACTGGAACCTGTATTTCAAGACAATGGGCATGGAAGGGATTGAGGAGATCGATGTCAACCAGCCCGAACCGATTCACGAGGTAGAGCGCATCCTGGCCGAGGTTCCGTTCGAGGACCACAAGGCATATATGGAATGGCAGGTCATTGACGGCAACGCATCGCAGCTGACCCAGGAATTCGACCAGGCCAACTTCGATTTCTATGGCACGGTCATGAGCGGCAAGAAGGAGCAGCAGCCCATGTGGAAGCGCGCCACCAGCACCGTAAGCGGTATTCTGGGTGAAGCCATAGGACAGCTTTATACCGAGAAGTATTTCCCGGCTGAATCAAAGGCACGTATGGAACAACTGGTAAGGAACCTGCAGATTGCCCTTGGCCAGCGCATAGACGAGCAGGACTGGATGAGTGACTCCACCAAGACGCGCGCTCACGAAAAGCTGGACGCATTCTACGTGAAGATTGGTTATCCTGACAAGTGGAAGGATTACAGCAAGATGGAGATTGATCCTTCAAAGAGCTATGTCGAGAATATGATTGAGGTGTCACATTACATGCTGGCCGATGCCATTGAGCGCAAGTTCAAGAAGCCGGTCGACAATACCGAATGGTTCATGACACCCCAGACCGTCAATGCATATTACAATCCTACGACCAACGAAATCTGCTTCCCGGCAGGTATTCTCCAGTATCCTTTCTTTGACATGGAGGCCGATGACGCATTCAACTACGGTGCCATCGGAGTTGTAATAGGTCATGAGATGACTCACGGATTCGATGACCAGGGCCGTCAGTTCGACAAGGAAGGCAATATGAACGACTGGTGGGCTGAGGGTGATGCTGAACGTTTCACCGAGCACGTCAATGTCATTGTCGATCATTTCAACGGAATTGAAGTCCTGCCTGGTCTGAAGGCCAATGGCGCTCTCTGCCTTGGTGAGAACATTGCTGACCATGGCGGTCTGATGGTAGCCTATCAGGCATACAAGAACGCGACCAAGGACAATCCTCTGCCCGAGAAGAACGGTTTCACAGCTGACCAGCGCTTCTTCATGGCATACGCAGGCGTGTGGGCCGGCAACATCCGTGACGAGGAGATCCGCAACCGCACAAAGAGCGATGTCCATTCACTCAGCCGCTGGCGCGTGAACGGCACTCTGCCTCACATTGACGCGTGGTACGATGCATTCGGCATCACTGAAGACAATGCACTTTACCTGCCGAAGGAAAAGCGCGCTGTAATCTGGTAATTGACAGAATACATGTCCTGCACGGCTGGAATCAGGGAGGAAAACCTTGACAGAAGCGTTTCGGCTGGAACCGATTTCTGGCAGTTCAGCTGCGGGGGCTGGCTCAAGGCCAATCCGCTGACGGCACAGTACTCCAGTTACGGAACATATGACGAACTGGCTGAAAAGAACCGGAGCAGGATAAAGGATATCATTGACGGCATCATTGCAGGGGAACATGCCCCCGGCAGTGATGCCGCCCGCATTTCCGCTCTCTATGGCCTGGTCATGGACACGGAGCGCAGGGACAGGGAAGGCATAAGTCCGCTGGATGAAGCCCGTCACCGGATTGCCGCAATAGGCAGCAGGCAGGAACTGCTTGATGCAATGATTGATCTGGATCCTCACGGTGTGACCGGATATCTTGATATCGGTATCGGACCCGACATGAGGAACAGCCGCATGAACATTGTCGGGCTGTGTCAGGGTGGACTGACTCTTGGCGACAGGGAATATTACGTTGACCGTGACAGCCACACCCGTGATATTAGGGCTGCGTTCAAGAAGCATGTGGTAAGGATGCTCATGCTGGCCGGGTATGACGAAAAGGAGGCCTGCCGCCGCATGCGCATAATCTGGCGCATCGAACTCCGTCTGGCCCGGGCATCAAGCAGCAATGTCCAGTTGAGGGATCCGGAATCGAACTATCACAAGATGGCTTATTCCCGTCTGCTCAGAAAATTCCCGGGGCTTGACTGGCAACGCTTTTTTGAACGTCTGGGACTTGGCGGTGTCGATTATGTCGATGTCGGTCAGCCGAAGGCCATCGGCGAGGCAATCAGGGTCTTCAATGAGGAATCTGTTGAGGACCAGAAGGTGCTTATGGAATGGCAGCTGATCGATTCCAACGGAGCCAGATTGGACAGCCGCATGGATGAGGCCGATTTTGACTTCTACGGCAGGACCATGAGCGGGCAGCAGGAGCAGAAACCCATGTGGAAACGCGCGACTGCTACCGTAAGCGGCACTTTGGGCGATGCTATTGGCCGGATCTATGTGGAGAGGTATTTTCCCAAGGAGGCAAAGACGCGTATGGAGACTCTGGTGAGGAATCTCCAGGAGGCTCTTGCCAGCCGCATTGACGCGCAAGACTGGATGAGCCCAGGTACCAAGTCGTATGCAAAAAGGAAACTCCGGGCCTTCAAGTTCAAGATAGGATATCCTGACCGTTGGAAGGACTACAGCGGGATGAATATAGATCCCGGAAAGAGCCTTTTCGAAAACAATGTGGAGATAAGCCGGTTCTTCTGGGAGGACATGGTGAGCCGTAAGTTCAAGAAACCGGTAGACCGTACCGAGTGGTACATGAATCCGCAGGAGATAAACGCATATTACGATACATCGGTCAATGAGGTCTGTTTTCCTGCCGGCATTCTCCAGTACCCGTTCTTTGACATGGAGGCCGATGATGCTTTCAATTACGGGGCCATCGGATCGATTATAGGACATGAGATGACTCACGGTTTCGATGATGAGGGACGCCAGTTCGATCTGGCCGGCAATCTCAGGAACTGGTGGACTGTCAGGGATGCGGCCCGTTTCAACAGACGTGCCAGAAAACTGGTGGATTTCTTTGATTCCATTGAGGTTCTTGACGGACTTCATGCAAACGGAAAACTTACCCTTGGCGAGAATATTGCCGATCTGGGTGGACTGATTGTGGCATTTGAAGCTTTCAGCCGCGTACTGGAGAAGAATCCGCTGCCTGAAAAACTGGGACTGACCCCACAGCAACGCTTCTTCATTGCATATTCCTGTTCGTGGGCTGAGAATACAAGCGAGGAACTTGTGCATCAGATGACGAAAAGTGACGAGCATTCGCTTTCGCGTCTGCGTGTGAATGCCATCCTGCGACATATGGAGCAGTGGCACAGCGCATATGGAGTGAAGCCTGGCGATGCAATGTATCTTGCACCTGAAGACAGGGCTGAAATCTGGTAACTTGATCATGAAACAGGGAAAGACTTTGGAACTGCTTGCTCCAGCAAAGAATCTGGAGTGCGGCATTGAAGCGATAAGGCATGGGGCCGATGCCGTATATATTGGTCCGGCACGTTTCGGGGCACGTCAGGCCGCCGGAAACAGTGTGGAGGATATAGCTGCATTGTGCGAATTCGCGCACCGTTACTGGGCAAAGGTATATGTGACCGTCAATACCATTCTCAGGGACGATGAACTTCAGGACGTGGAGAAGCTGATATGGCAGCTCTATGAAGCCGGGGCCGATGCCCTGCTTGTCCAGGATATGGCCGTCCTGAAGATGAATCTTCCTCCGATAGCCCTGCATGCCAGCACACAGTGCGATGTCCGCAGCGTAGAGAAGGTCCGTTTCCTGGCATCGTGTGGCTTTACCCGTGTGGTGCTGGCGCGTGAACTGTCCATACATGAGATCCGTGAGATTCATGAGGCTTGTCCCGATGTGGAGCTGGAATGTTTCGTCCATGGCGCCCTGTGCGTGAGCTACAGCGGGCAATGTTATGCTTCTCAGTACTGTTTCGGACGCAGCGCCAACAGGGGTGAATGTGCACAGTTCTGCCGCTTGAAGTTCGACCTTCAGGATGCACAGGGCAAGGTGCTGGTCAAGGGCAGACATCTGCTGTCACTGAAGGATATGAACCGTCTGGATTATCTTGAGGAGATGGCCGATGCCGGAGTGTGCTCATTCAAGATAGAGGGACGTCTAAAGGATGTGTCGTACGTGAAGAACATTGCTGCGGCTTACAGCTGGAAGATGGACCGTATCGTGTCTCGCAGAAATGAGTACTTCCGCGCTTCGTCCGGCCATTGCACTTATCTGTTCAATCCTGCTCCGGAGAAGAGCTTCAACCGCGGTTTTACAGACTATTTCCTTTTCGGACGCGGAGCGGACATATTCTCATTCGATACTCCAAAGTCAACAGGTGAGCGTATGGGTACGCTTGACGGTGTGGGGCGGGGGTGGCTGAAAGTGTCCGGTTCCAGGCAGTTCCACAATGGAGACGGCCTGTGCTTCAAGGGACATGACGGCCAGCTTCAGGGATACCGTGTGAACCGTGTGGAAGGGGACCGTGTATTCCTGTTCCTTGAAAACGGCCAGATGCCCACAGTCCGTACAGGTACGGAGATTTACCGTAACTATGATCAGGAGTTCGAGAAGATTCTCTCAAAGGAAAGTGCATCACGTAAAATAAAGGTCAGAATCGTTCTTTCCGAAACTCCCGATGGTTTCAGACTGCTGATGGCCGATGAGGACGGCGTGGAGGCATCGGGCTCAATTGAATGGAAGAAGGAACCGGCAAAGAGCAGTCAGGAGAGCAATATCAGGACACAGCTGTCAAAGCTTGGCAACACTCCTTTTGAAGCTGCAGAAGTAAAGACGGATATGTCGGAGAACTGGTTCATCCCGTCATCGGTCCTTTCTGAACTGAGACGTCAGGTTTCGGAGGCTTTGGAGATGAACAGGGCCGCACGCCGCATACGTCCCGAAAGGGGAACTGTCGTCCGGCAGGATTATCCGCTTGCGAGCCTGACATATCTGGGCAATGTGATGAATGAAAGTGCACGCTCCTTCTATATGGAGCATGGGGTCGTGACAATTGCCGATGCCTTTGAAAGACGCTTGCCGAACGGGAAGACGGTGATAATGTTCTGCCGCCATTGCCTGAGACGTGCTTTTGGTGCTTGTCCAAAGGTAAAAGATCCTGTACGTCTTGAAGAACCGCTTTCGCTCTGCAGTTCGGACGGACACCGTTTCCCCTTGCGTTTTGACTGCGCACACTGTCAGATGCAGGTGCTGACGGATTCTGATGCAGATTGAACTGCTGTTACATTTTTTATTTGCATATTTGCACACGAATACGAAAATATAAACATCATTAATACCGTATCATTATGAAGAAAATTGGAAAGATCTTAGCCATTGCCGCATTGACAATGGTTTCTTACAGTGCTTCGGCAGAACTTGCTCCCCAGTGGCAGAAAGGTACTATGCTGGCAAATGTCGGAATTGGATTAGAACCTGTCGGTTCTGCAGTGTCAGTTGATTATGTTCTGGTTGACAGCTGGTGGCAGGGACATTTTACAGTAGGCGGTGAAATAGATTATGGACATAACTCATACAGCTATTGGAATGAGAACAGAATCGGTGTTACACCACGTGTGACCTACGGTTTGAACATTACTCCGCAGTTTGAGGTACATGCCATGTTCGGTATGGGTCTCGCATATCAGAAAGACAAGTATGATGCTGTCTTATACGGAGTTGAAGTTACATCTGAAGCATATTCTACGACTTCTACCTATCTGTTCTCAAATGATTTTGTCGGATGCCGTTATTTCTTCTCTGACAATGTCTCAGTAATGGGTGAGGTAGGTTATTCCAACGGATTCCCGGATATCCGTGCCGGTCTTTCATTCAAGTTCTGAATGTAGGAAACAAGAATAATGAAGGCGGCGCATCCTGATCTGTCGGATGCGCCGCTTTTGTGTCAAATGTTCTGATTCATACAGAATGCCTGCCAGATTCCATCGGAAAGAAAACCGGCATTACCAGCACAATGGCTATTACCGAGAACAGCATGCCACTCATGACGCCAATTGCGAAACTGAACCAGAACATGTCCCGACGACCGTCAAAGAGAAACGGTATGAGGCCGAGCACGGTGCTCAGAATGGTCAGCATGGTAGGCACAATTTTGCGGTTGAAGGCCTTCACGTATGACTTCAACCCCGTTCGTCCGGTAGTGTCGCAGATGGTCCTGTATTCCGATGTCAGGTAGATGCCTGCATTTACCGTTATGCCGCAGAGCATGATCATGGCGGCAAATGCACCCTGTCCGAACGATATGTTCATGACGGTGAAGGCTATGAACATGCCTATGAAACTGACGGGAATCAGAGTGATGATGGCCAGCGGATACTTGAGCGACTCGAACAGGGCGGCACATATCATGAAGATGATAAGAATGACCACGAATATCAGTGCGCTCTTCTGCTTCTGTTCGTTCCAGCCGGAGTAATAGCTGTCAGAACCGGCACGGAAGCCCATGGGCAGCGTTTTGTTCAGACGGTCGATATTATCACTGACCATTCTGTACTGCAGGTCATACGAGCCGATGAAGTCATATCCTACTGAGATGACGTATTCCTGGTCGGTACGCTTTATGTCCAGACCGGTGCGGCGCTTGACTATTGTTCCCACATCGTTGAGACGGGTCTCCACACTGTCTATGTCAACCATGTCATTCCTGATGTGCCACAAATCGAAGTAATCCGTTTCACTGGAGCGTAGACGTACGGAAATGATCCTGTCACCGTCAAAGACATGGCCTATCTGCCCGTCATACAACTGTTCGCCAAGATAAGAGTAGTAACGTCCGACATTTATGCCTGTCCGTGCTATCCTTTCCGCATCAAGGTCCAGACAGAACTCATTGGCCACGTATGAGCTGTATCCTGCCGAAAAACCTGCATCGGATACACGGCGGTTTGTCTTGAGCGAGTCAATCAGTTCCTCGGCATAGCGGTACAGCAGGTCGTAGTTGTAGCCGTACAGGTTGATGCTGTTGGACCAGCCTGTGCGGTAGACACTGTTGCTCAGGTATTGGTCGTTCCTGTCCAGAGCCGGTATGTTCCAGGTGGCACCTCCGTAGCGGATTGCCTTTGACCAGAGCTGCTGCTTGAGTTCATACGGAAAACGGGTATTCTGGTATTCGTCCTTGAAATGTATCTCAATGGAACCCGATGTCCCGCTCAGGTTGGTGCGGAACAGACTTATCTCATCGAACTGCTGCAGCCAGTTCTCCATCTCCATGACAACGTCATTGAGCTGTTGTACGGTCATGCCCTCGGCCATGTCGGCATAGACGTTCAAGACGACTTCGCGCTGCTCCTCGTCATGGCTGTTCATATTGAAACTGCCTCCGTGGTGCTTCTGATATATGTTCAGCGTGCCTCCAAGAAGGTATTCGAACCATGCCTTGTTGTGTTGATACCATGTTCTGCCTATGGTGCTGTTGTAGAGCCCTACCAGTCCGCCCTTGTCACGGTCTTCATCGTTCACATATTCCTTATGATGGACCGATGCCGGCAGCAGCTGCACGGGAATGCCGAACAATAGCACAATGGCTACAATATAGACCCAGCGGTGCGAACGTCCCCATTCCGTCACACGGACATAACGGTCTGTGGTCCGTATCAGACGGCGCAGGCGGCTTGTACTGTTTTTTACCACACCCTTGCTCTTGAGCGGTATCTTCTCGAGCAGGGCAGGGACGAAAAGGAAGGCTATCACCATTGACAGGGTCAGGTTTATGACAATGACCCAGATGAAATCCGTCAGGTTCTGACGGGACTGTTCAGGCAGGAAAAACACAATGAGAAGTGCTGCAATGGTTGTCAGCAGCGCTCCGACTATGGATATCATTACCTTGCGGTTGCCGTAATAGGTATAGTGATCGGCTATCACGATGGCGGTATCGATTATGATGCCCAGCGATACTGTGATTCCGGCCATGGAATACAGTTCTATGTCTATTCCGAACAGTGCGTAGAAAATGAAGGCACTCATGAGGTTGGCCGTGATGGTCAGCCCAATGACCAGCAGATAACGGAAACTGCGGCTGACCAGGAGCACGAACATCAGCAGTATGGCCAGGGCCATTACGGCACGCAGGAATATCTTCTGTATCTCATTGTTCAAGTGTTCCGATGCGTCATAGCTCAGACGTATGGCGAAGTTGCCGGGGAACTGCTGTTCGAGCTGGGCCATGCGTTGCTTCACGGCATCGGTCACGGCCAGTGTGTTGATGCCGTCCTGGGCCTGCACGTACAGGTCGATGGTGTTGAGCCCGTTGATGCGGTTGTATGAATATGGTGTCTGCTCCTGATAGCTTAGGGTGGCGAAGTCGCCCATACGGTACAGACGGTCACCGACCTTGCGGACCGGTATCTGTTCCAACTGTCCCTGCAGGTCGCGTGACTTCATGCGCACCAACATGAGATTGCCATTGATCACCTGAGTTCCCACAATGCTGTTCTGGAAATAGCCGTTCAGCGCCGAACTCAGGTCTCCGGGAGACAGCCCTACGGCCCTTAGCGAATTCGGGTCAAACGTGAGGACCCACTCGAAGGGCATGGCGCCCGATGTTCCCACCTCATCGACACCCTCGATGCGTGACAGCGGGGTCACCAGATGCTCCTCGGCATAGCGGACTATCTCCGATGCGGGCATGTCGGCGTTGATGGTATACTGCAGTATGGTGGCAGTGCCGTTGCCGCCTCCGCCGGCCGATCCGCTGACTGACGGATAGACACCGGTCGGTAGCTTGTCCCGTATCTGGCGCAGACGTGTCGATACATCGAAACGGATGGTCTCCATGTCTGTCCCTTCCTTGAAGGTCATGCTGACGCTGCCCCAGCCGTGTCCTGAAGTGGCAGTGATTCCGCTCACTCCGCTGACGGTGTTCATGGCTCCTTCAATCAGGGAAGTCACTTCCGACTCCACAACACGGGCCGACGCGTCATAGCTGAAGAATACGGAAAGACTCTGATTATCAGGTGTTGGGCTGTACTGCACCGTGATCAGCGGTATACAGGCCGCACCGACCAGCATGAGCACAATCATTATCAGGATTATGCTGAATGCATGGCTGCGTTTCCCTATCTGACGGGAGTCTTTACAGACCGCATTACTGTTCTTTCCGGTAGATGACATAGTAGGCTATCGGGACAAAGAACACACTTACGAAAGTACCGGCTATCATGCCCGCAATCAGTGTCAGGGACATGGGATACTGCAGGTCGCTGCCCATGTCGCCGCGCACCAGGAACGGGGCTATGGCGAGGATGGTGGTGAGCGATGTCATGATGATGGCCTTGAGACGGCGGCTGCCTGCCTCCATGATGGCGCGTTTAAGGCCGTAGCCCCGCTCACGCAGGCGGTTGATGGTGTCGACCTTCAGGATGGAGTCGTTGATGACTATGCCGCACATGACGACCAGTCCTATCATGGACATCAGGTTGACGCTCTCGCCGAACACCCAGAGGGTGGCCAGCACGGCAAAAATGTCTATTATGAGCTCACTCATGATGATGAGCGGCTGCACCAGGCTCTCGAACTGGGCCGACAGGATGAAGAACAGCAACAGGATGGAGATGAGCAGCACGCCGCACAGCTCGCGTATCATGTCGCGGTTGGTGAAATACGAGCCGGTGTAACTCACGTCGAAACGGTCATCGGCCTTGACGACTTCGGATATCGCCTCCATGGCCTGACGCGCCTCTCTGCCCTTCACGTCAAGCACCAGCGGGTAGTATTCTCCGTCCACGCCAGATGTGATGGATTTGAAGTCACGGTTGCGGGTCTCCTTGAGCAGTATCTCCAGCGGCACACGTCCACCCATGGTCTCGATGTAGCTGTCCTGGATAAGGTCGCGGGCCTGTCTGTCACCCATGCCTATGACCACCGGCATGGACATGTCGCTCTTTGATATGCGCAGGACCGAATTGTCGTTCATGGAGTTCTGCAGATAGCCCAGTATCTGACCGAAGCTGACATCATACAGCGCCAGACGCTCCGGGTCGGTGATGAGCTCGATGTACTCGTTCCATTCCACGGGTTGTATCTCCGTGCCGGGAAGTGCGGTGCGGACGGCGGACAGCAGTGACGTGAGCTGTTCGGGGTCCGGGGTGGATCCGTCGCTGCGTCTGATGCGTGCCACCAGCGGGGCCTCCTTCTCGGAGAACAGCATGTCGAAGATGTTGCCGCTGGCCTGGCAGGAGTATGTGGCATCGGGCCATGTGGCGCGGATGAATCCGCCCACCTTGTCCTCAATGGTCCCGATGTCCTTCGTGCTGCCGGCTTTCAGATAGATGATGGCCTCGGATAAGCCCGTCTCCTTTGTGTGTGACAGCGCGAACTGCTGTGCGCCGGTCATGCAGGTGTACTGCTCGACCATTTCCGGGAATTGGGCAACGATCTGCTCACAGCGGCTGTTGTTCTCTGTCACTGAAACACGCTGGTTCCATTCAATGCTGACAAGGGTGTCGCTGTGTGAGAGCGCGGGCAGCTTCTGCTTGTCCAGGTTCGTGAAGAGTATGCCTGTGAGCAGCAATGCGGCACCGAAGATGCCCCACATGACGCCTCTGTGGCGGAAGAACCACTTCAACAGCCGCTCGTAGCCGACAGTCATGTTTCCGACGCTGATTTTCTCAATGAAACGGTTGGGTGTGAAGCGGGGCTGTTCCCTGTAGAACCGGTAGTAGAACACCGGAATGACCAGCACCGACACTATGAGGGCTGACAGCAGGGTGATGGTTACTGCCATGGCCTCGTCATAGAACAGCGCACCTGCTATGCCGCTCATGAAGATAAGCGGGATGAAGATGGCGCAGGTGGTCAGGACCGATGAGAGCATCGGGGTGAACACCTCCTGCGTACCCAGGACACAAGCATCGGCCAGAGCCTCGTCTTTCTGCCAGCGCTGGGTTATGTTGTCAATGGTGATGATCGAGTTGTCGACCATCATGCCAAGACCCAGCACCAGTCCTGACAGCGATATGATGTTGATGGATATCTTCAGTACATGGAAGAACAAGAACGAGAGGATGAGCGCCGTGGGTATGGTGATGACCACCAGAAGGGGGCTGCGGAAATCCTGCATGAAGAAGAATATGATGAGGCAGGCGAATAGGGCTCCGAACAGCAGGTTCCGGACCATGTTGTCTATCGAATAGTCCAACAGCTCGGTCTGGTCGCGGGTCACCTCGAAGCGCATGTCAGGATAGTCCCTTCCAAAGGCGTCCATCAGGTCCGATATGCCCTTCCTGAGGTCCGCCATGCGGGCATCGGAGCGTTTGATGACGGCCAGGGTCACGCACTGGCGGCCCTGTGACGTTATCATGCCCTTGACCTTCTGCTCCTGCTCTACGACCCGTGCAAGGTCCTTTATCTGATAGACACGGTCCTGAAGTTTCAGATACACGTTCTCAACGTCCTCACGGGTCATGACTGTCGACTCGAAGCGCACGTCAAAGCGGTATTCGCCGTCACGTATCGAGAGGCTGCCCAGACGTACGTTGGCGCCCTGGATGGCCCGGCTGAGCTGGCTCTCGTCGATGCCCAGGGCACGCAGCTTCTCCATGTCGGGGATGATAAGCAATTGCGGGAACACCTGGCCCGATATGTCGACCATTGCGACCTGCGGCAGCTGCTCCAGACGGCGTACTATGACCTGGCGGGTGAAGTCGCTCATCTCAAGGAAACTGCGTTCCTCCTTCCTGAGCGAGACGTTGATGAAGAAGGCCGGTATGTCAGTGGCGCTGGCGCGGGCTATCATGGGACGTTCCTCCTCCTGTGGCCAGCCGTTCATGGCACGGTCCACGCGTTCGTTCACGTCAATGAAGATGTAGTCGGCGTCACTGCCGTACTCGAAGGTCATCTCTATGAGACCGCTGCCGTCACGGGCCGTGCATGTGATGTCGGTCAGGTGGGGCACCTGCACGAGCTGCTGGCGCAGGGGTGCGATCATGACCTCGTTCAGTTCGCGTGCGCTGCGGTCAGGGCTGGTGACCTGCACTGTAATCTGCGGTATGTCGATGTCCGGCACCAGCGACACCGGCAGCTTGCGTATGGCCGCTATGCCCAGCACCATGACGGCTATGAGCACCATGATGACCGCTATGGGTCGTCTTATCAGTCCCTTGAACATAGTGCGGTCCGGTTTACTGCATTATTTCAACGGGAGCGTCATCGCCAAGGTTCAGGTTGCCTCCGGTGATGATCATGTCACCGACATTAAGGTCCGCTCCGCGGTCCTTGTTGGCTTCGATGACATGATGTGTTGTGTTGGACATGAGCACGTTGACGTAGGTCCACAGGCTCTTGCCGTCAACGTAACGGAACAGCACTTCCATGTTGTCGCGGATGACCACCGCGCTCTTGGGGACGACAAGCTGGTCGGGGACTGCGTTCTGGGCGGTTATGCGCACGTTCATGCCGTCCATGAGGGCATCGTTTCCGGGCACCTGGGCGGTGACGGCTATCTGGCCGTTCTGGTCAACGGTGGGGTTGACGGAGAGTATGGTGCCATTCAGGGTGACATCGGAATCAACGAAGGGGGATACCAGTACCTGCTGGCCCGGGCTGACGAACCTGTATTCGGTCTCGAGCACAGAGAAGCGTACCAGATAGCGGCTGTCGTCGATGAGCGTGCACAGCTGGCCGGCTGGCTCGTAGGCCTGGGCCTTGACGCTGGCCACCTTGCCGCTGAACGGGGCCTTCAGCTCGCACTGCTGATATGTGCGTTCGGCATTCTCAAGTGCCATCTGCGCATCAAGGAAACCGGTGTTGATATAGATTACCCTTTTCTGGTCCGATGGTATGCTGGCGGTGTCCTGAAGTGAGTAGCCGTAGTCAAGAAGACGGTCTGCAAGGGTCATTTCGGCCTTGTCGTATGCCAGACGGGCCTGCTCAAGCTGGCGGCGGGGCTGCTCCCTGTCAAGACTGGCAAGGACCTGTCCCTTCTGTACCTTCTGCCCGTCACGGACACCGACCCTGGCAACGGTGCCCTGTGTCTGGAACTGCAGGGTCACCTTGGCCTGTGCCTCGAGCCTGCCGTTGCAGACAAGCTGTTTCATGAAGGTGGTGCGTTCAAGCGGGACTACGGTGACAAGGTTCTTCTCGGCGCTGTAGCTGCCGCGGGCCATTTCGGTGTCATCGGTCTTCTCTTCTGTGTTTTTCTTCCTGCAGCCGCTCAGGACAAAGGTCGTTGCCAGCAGGCTCAGGGCAAGGATACGGTATGTTCTCATAATGTCATCGGTTTACAAGTTCGTCGAATTCGGCACTGATGTCGGTGCCGGTAAGGTAATCGTACAGTGTGGCGCGGCGGATGCCGAAGTACTGGTTCCAGAAGCCTGCCACGTTGCTCACGTAAGTGCTCAGTGCAACGTCACGCTTCTCCTTGAGCTGGTCCAGCTGGATCATGGTCATGCTGCCGCTGCCGAAGTTCTTCAGGGCCAGGTCATAGCTCTCCTGGGCCAGGTTGGCAGCCCGGCGCGAGATCTCGCACTGGCTCTTCTGGTTGTTGAACTGCAGCACCTGGGTCATCAGATCCTGACGGAAATCGATCATGCTCTGCTCAAGACTGTTGCGGGTGGTCTCGGCCTGGGCTTCGGCCATGCGGACGCGTCCGCGGGCAAGACCCCAGTCAAGGATGGGTATGTTCAGCTGCACCCCGATGATCTCCTGGTCCTGGAGTCCGATGAAGGTGTCATCGAAGCGGTTGGCCGAACCGGACATGCCGAAACGGGTGTTGATCTGCGCCTGCAGGCCGCGGCCCGCCTTGGCCTGGGCTATGCTCTGTTCGGTCTCCATGTAGCTGATCTCCTGATTTATCCGGAAGGATGAGTTGTTCAGGGCTCGGTCCAGGACATCGTCATAGCTCAGAGTGATGTCCGGTATGTCATATTTTATGTCAAGTTCCAGATCCGTGTCCTCCTGACAGCCTATGTAGGAGCACAGACGGTTCAGGGCGGAGCGCAGGCTCACGGCACGGGTGCTGAGGGAGAGTGAGTCGTTCAGCATGCTGACCTCGACCTGCATGAGCTGGTCACGGGTGATGGTGCCCATGTCAAAACGGGTCTTTGCGGCTTCAAACAGGCGTCTGCTCTCATCGAAGCTCCTTGTGGCGCGTTCGAAGTTCTCCTTTTCGGCAGCGTAGTTCCAGAAGTACATGACAGCCGTCTGGCTCACCTGCTCCATGCGTTCAATGTATTCGCGCTTGGCGGCCTCGTACTCCTTGGGCGCTGTCTTCCTGCTCCACTTGAAGCGGTTGTAGCCCCACAGCGACTGCGCGTAGCTCAGATAGACAGGCTGCGCGTAGTAGGTGGTAAGACGTGCCGGACTGTACTGGTCCAGACGCGAGAGGGAAGTCGAGAGCGATACGGTACCTCCGGTCCAGGGTATGTTCTGACTGAAGTAGAGTGTGGCGTCGTTGTTCATGGTGTAGTTGGCGCGGTAGCTTATGGCGCCTGTGTTATAGTCCTGCAGCTGCACCAGCGAACGGTTGAAGTTGGCCAGACCGGCACTCAGGTTAAGCGAGGGCAGGAGCTCGGCCTTGTACGAGCGGTAGCTCCAGTAGGCCGATGCGAACATGTTGCGGTTACTCATGGCCGATATGGAGTGGTCCTGCGCAAGAGCCACTACATCTTCCATGTCCAGATGAATCTGGGCATGCATGGGCATGACCATCAAGGCAAGAATAAAGACAGAATGTCGGAACGATTTCATTATCTGGTCATGTAATAACTTATTCCTTCAAAGGATAGTCCGGTACACTGGCTAATCAGTCGTACGTCGGTACCAGCCTGTTGCTCACAATGAATCATAGTTGTAAAATTAGATATATCAAACAGTTTTTCAAAGCATTTATCGTGAAATTCATTATAGGGAGGACTTCGGAATCCTCATGTCGTGTGGCGGCCATATTTTTTCATAATCAACTAGATTAATGTGTCTTTTGTAAACATTCATGGCAAAACAGCGCATCATCGGCTTTAATCCATGGTATCTTTCGGCAAACTTACGTAAAAAAACGAGTCTTTTACATAGTTGGGAAAAAATTATTTGCAGCATTGTTTATTCAATAGTTCGTTAATAAGTTTATAAATGTATAGTTATCAATTATTTGCAAGTTCAACAGTCCGTTTTTGTTACATCAGCTGACAACTTTACGGCAGTAGAACAAAGATTGAAAAAAGTGTTATTAATGTATGATATTTTC
>JAZUEH010000140.1:0-42488 GCA_045640065.1 Bacteroidaceae bacterium | reverse complement strand
ACCGCAAGGGAACGTATTTCCATTCCGTGAGTGGATGGCGGCAATCCACTCACCGCGGTGTCTCAAATGGCTGTCCCGTGCGTAAAACCCGCGGGATTGCTCACCGCGACTTTCCAAATGGCTATCCCGTGAGTGAAACGCGCGGGAATGCTTACCACGAGGGAACGTATTCCCGTTCCGTGAGTGGATGGCGGCAATCCACTCACCGCGGCTTCTCAAATGGCCTGCTCGTGAGTAAAACCTGCGGGAATGCTCACCGCGAGGTCCCGCGAGGGAACGTATTCCCATCCGTGAGTGGATGGCGGCAATCCACTCACCGCGACTTTCCAAATGGCTATCCCGTGAGTAGAACTCGCGGGATTACTCACCGCGAGGGAACGTATTCCCATTCCGTGAGTAGATGGCGGCAATCCACTCACCGCGGCTTCTCAAATGGTCTGCTCGTGAGTAAAACCTGCGGGAATGCTCACCGCGAAGTCCCGCGAGGGAACGTATTCCCGTCCCGTGAGCGAATGGCGGCAATCCACTCACCGCGGCTCCTCATCACCGCGGCTCCTCAATATCGATTGAGCCGATGTATATGATTTTGTGGGCGCCACTGATGACTGTCTGTCCGTTCATCGGCCTTTGTACCGGACGTCCTGACAGGTCAATGAACGTCTCTTCATTGACCGATGACACCGGTTCCACCCTGTTGGAACAGTCTAAGGAAATGGTACAGGATTCCAGATCCACCACAATGTGATGGGTTCCGGCCAGGACCTTGAAACTGGCATCAAATCCGGGAATCAGGGATGCATGGTCACCGCCATTCAGGAAACAGTCACTGTAAGGAGCCCCCAGACGGTTTGCATTGAAGACGTTCCAGTCACTGTCAAGCACCTTGCCGATACAGAAATAGCCGTATCCACCACCCGCATCGGACACCACCACATTGCCCTCATGACATCCGTCACTGCGCAATGTCAGCAAAGCCGATGCCTGTGCCGGATTCCAGATGCCGTCAGAACCGATAATGTAGAGATTCTGCGGTTTTTCCGGTTCTCCGCTTGCGATGTTCCATCCCGAAGGCAGCTGCTGCAGCCATGACGAATAGTCGGCACCGTCAGGGATTACCAGTCTGCCTGATGAAGCGATGTCGCAGAACGCTTCATCGGCAAGTTCTGGAGCTGTCTTTGCCAAACAGGTTATTTCCTTAAGGGCAGGATTGTAATCAAAGGCAGAATACCCTATATATTGCAGACTCTCAGGAAGTCTGACTGATTCCAGATGCGAGCACAAGCTGAAGGCCAGACCCGGAATGACGGAAATGCCTTCGGACAATTCTATCTGTCTGATATCGTTTTTCAGGAAGTTCCACGAACCTGTAGTTGCATTGTAGTATTTTGGCATGATGCCGTATCCTTCAACGCTCAACAGCCCGGTGGTGGAATCGAAATCAAAACTGAATCCACGGCTTTCAACATCTACATTGTCAAGCGCAATCATCTCCCATGAATCGGTCAGTTGGGACTGCCACAAAGAGTAGTCGCTGCCCTTGGGAACGATGATCATTCCTGAGCGGGCTGACTTGAACAGCATCTGGGCGCTGGTCCAGTCCAGAGGCTGACTGGCATGACATCGGATCAGAGAGAGTGATGAACAGCCTGAAAAGGCGTTATTGTCAATGGTTTCCAGACTGGCAGGCAGTGTCACCGACTCCAATGATTTCAGATTAAGGAACAGCCTTTCGGGAATTTTCACGACACCCTCGCCGATGACCAGATTCCTTATATGAGAACTGCAGTCTGCCCATGGAATATTGACTTCGCTCCATATCATGCGGCCATTGCCACTTATGGTCAGTGTACCTGCAGCACCCTCAAATGACCATTCAAGACAATCCGGCAGACCGTTTTCCTCACGGATGTCAAAAGCGCTCCACAAAGGCTGGGTCCTGTACATGTCACCAGTACCTTCAGGGACATATAATATCACTTTTTTCCTGTCAAGTGCTCCGAACATATCATCACTCAGCATGATACCGTCAAATGATGTCCAGGCGACATGAATCGTTTCCAGTCTCTTGATGCCATTGAAGATGTCGCTTGAGATGTGGTTCACCGATGCCGGAATAACTACATTCTTGAGAAAGCTGCAACCCTGGAATGCTCTGTCCCCGATTGAAGATGTACCGTCAGGGACAACGATTTCCGCAAGCCGTGATGAATTCTGGAAAGCGGCCGAACCGATTTCTGACAACGACTCCGTTCCGGCAAAAGACAAGGAAATGACGCTGCTGTTGTAGAATGCGCAGTAGTCAATGCTTCTGACATTCTTTCCAAGCGAAACGGAATTCAGACCGCTGCATGAACTGAATGCCTTTTCTCCGATGGAGGTGACCTTGTAGACCTTGTCCCCGACAGTAATCTCATCGGGAACGGTTACTGCACCGCTGTAGCTGTCGCCTTTCTTGTTTCTGGTCGTGACTGTAGCTTCGGCCTTCTGTACGTCAAGCAGATAATACAGATTGTCAAACTTATATACGCCATCGTCCATGGGATTGACAAGATTGCTGTTTGTCCATGTCTTGACCCCGTCTGTAACGTCAAGATCCACAACGGACTGGTATATGGGGTCATGGCGGTAGACATTCCACTCCTGTCCTTCAACGCGGCCGACCATATATACATGATAGCTGCCGTCAGGAACAGGTTCATCCAATGTGAATTCATGGGCATTACCGCGAAGAGGACCGACCTGACAGTATGATATTTCGCCATTGGCCACATTCTCCAACGCCAGTCCCAGTTCCAGGTTTACCTCGGAGTACGAACGGAAACCGGCACAGTAGAACTGTGATGATGAAACCCTCAGCGTATTGCCTGACACCCAGAGGAAATCATCCCCAAGGAACATGGTAGGATTTCCCTTTCCGCCATGGTTCTTCTCTATTCCATAGTAAATCTGCTTGCCTGTTTCCCATCCTGTAGCATTGCTTGCAAACCAGCCGTTGGAGTCGCCATCCCATCCGAAATTGAAATGGAACAGTCCCTGACCGTCATATCCGTCACATACGAACATGTGCCCGGCTGCACCGGGAGCAGGGTCACCTGTGCAGATTACCGGACGGCCGGCTGCAAGTTCACTGCGAAGCACACTCTCCCACTCTTCGACTGTACAGTTTCCGAAAGAAAGGTTGCATATATTCCGGTCATAATCGAAGAACTCGGTCAGTTCATAACCGTTGAACGATGCACCGCTTCCAGACGTATTGTAATGAGAATTCAGAGCTATGCCTATATCGTGCATCAGCAATGCAACGGCATCGGCCTGTTCCTGCGTGTATGATGCTTTGGAGTAATCGGGTACCATAAGGTCCCAGCGATATTCGGAACTGCTGAAATCTGCGCTGAGAGTCTGTCCCTTCCATTCGTAACTGTAACTTCCCCGTCCATTTTCAGGCCAACGGTGATACATCATTATCTGTGCCAGCGCAACGGGTTCACAACCTGCAGGGCAATGTTTTGTCACCCCATTCCCATCAACATATGTCGGGGTCATTCCATTATACGGTACATTCTGTCCCCAGGCAATATCTCCAAGAAGCGGTTCGACCATGGCAGGCAGTTCTGAAGCCGATGCAACCGCGTTTGAAAGAACCGCCCGTGATGGTGCGGCTGACGGATGGGGCTGTTCTGAAGCATTGCGCATACGGCTGATTCCTTCAATATAGCCGTCAAGCACGCTGTTCAATTGAGAAGAAACATTCTGCGGGTCATAACTGCCACTGTCGCTGTAGCCAAGAATCCGGCGCGAAGTGCAGTCATCGGCTGATACTATCACATAACCTCCGTC
The DNA here is from genome assembly GCA_045640065.1 of Bacteroidaceae bacterium. Taxonomy (GTDB): domain Bacteria; phylum Bacteroidota; class Bacteroidia; order Bacteroidales; family Bacteroidaceae; genus Colenecus. The sequence goes on along the minus strand of JAZUEH010000140.1, from coordinate 38,651 downwards.
TGTGCGGTTGAAAACATACAGGGCGGCAGTGCCATCCCGGCCCAGTGTGATGGCATCGGATATTACACCCTGAACGGGATGAAGAAACTGAACGGCCGTACGGCGTGCCTCGTCTACTGTTACGGTCTCTGCTGCCAACGGCATTGTGAGCGTAAGGAACAGGAGTGTGGAAATGGTCTGCAATGGATGTTTCATATCTTCAAATTGTATCAGTCCGTAAAATCAGTGAAATAGGCCGACGATCTGTTCAAGATATACGGCATCGGTCTCATTGAAAGTGTTGAGATGGCGGCTGTCAATGTCAAGCACGGCCATTACCTTGCCGTTCCTCCACACGGGCACCACTATCTCGCTGCGTGACTGGCTGCTGCATGCAATGTGCCCGGGAAACTGCTCGACATCGGGCACGATGACCGTCTCTCCGCGCTGCCAGGCAGTACCGCAGACTCCGCGGCCCAGTCCTATGCGCGTACAGGCAATGGGGCCCTGGAACGGTCCCAGCACCAGCTGCTCCACCCCATCCTTTCCGGGACGGACTATGTAGAATCCGGTCCACCAGAAGCCCATGGTCTCATGGACCAGTGCCGCCAGATTGGCCATGTTGGCAATCATGTCGCTCTCACCTTCGACAAGCGACCGGGCCTCTTTCAGCAGCTGGACGTATTTATCCTGTTTTTCCATTCCCTATTCTGAGATGTATATGTATTTGTGGCCGCCACTGATGACAGTCTGTCCGCCCATCGGCCTTTGTACCGGACGTCCTGAAAGGTCAATGAACGTCTCTTCATCAAGCGATAGCACCGGTTCCACCTTATCGGGACAATCAAAGGAGATGGTGCCGGATTCCAGGTCCACTACAATATGGTGAGTTCCGGCCTGAGCCTTGAAACTGGCATCTTTTCCCAAAATATAACGGCACACTGTACCACCAGCAAGAAGATAATCGCTTTCAGGTGCGCCCAAACGGTTAGCATTGAAGACGCCCCAGTCTTCTGATTTTTCTGTTCCGAGGCAGAAATACCCGTACCCCCCACCGGCATCGGTCACGGTGATGTCACCGCCATAGCATCCGTCACTGCGCAATGTGAGTAAGGCCGATGGCATGGCAGGAATCCACATGCCGTCACACCCAAGGACATAGAGGCATTCCTCCTCATCAAACGATGGGACTGGCTCCTCATTATGGATACTGTCAATGGAAATGGTGCCGGATTCCAAATCCACCACAACATGATACGTTCCGGCCTGCACCCTGTAACCGGCTTCACGTCCATATACCAGAGGTGCTTGGACACCGCTACTCAGAACATAGTTTTGTGAAGGTCCGCCCAAACGATTGGCATTGAAAACCAACCAATTGCTGTCAAGCACCTTGCCAATGCAGAAATAGCCATACGATTCACCGATATCGGACACCACCACATCGCCTTCATAGCAACTGTCATCACGTAATGTCAGCAAGGCCGATGCCCGTGCCGGATTCCCTGTTCCCCAATCAATGACATAGAGGACTTCCGGTTTTTCAGGAATGGCAGGCTGCCCTTCAGCTTCTACATTCAGGACTGATAAGTTTGCTTCACAATACTCGTCAAGACATATGTTCAATCTCCATTTGGCTATGGGCTGTGGTGACTCATCGTTCACATTTCCGACTTTATCCAGCACTATATTGAACGGTGTGTCACAAAAAGCCGAAGCCCACCCGTATACATTATAAATTTCATATAAACCTCCATATTTCACAACGATAGGTTCCGGTCCACATGCTTCAGCCTTACCGACATTGGCATCGAACTTTATGGAATGGAACAGGAATTCGTGTTCGCCGGGAGCACATTCCAGCTGTACGTAATACTTCTGACTGGAAGAATCGAACGTCGTCTGGATTGTCTTGCCGTCAAAGACAAGTTCCATATTGTAGTTGCAATAATCAGGATCCCTGAAATTCTGCCCTTGAATGCTAATATGTCCCAGGGTAGGAGAATGCCAGACATTTATATAACATTCAACCGAAACGCTGAACTGAGCAGGAGTGGTCTGGTACAGCCCATACGATATCAGTCTACTGTTCATTTTGCTCATAGGATTATTGTCTTTCAGGACCGGTGCGATGACAGAACCGTCAGGATACTCAATCCACATGGCATAACTTCCCTTTTGCAGACTTATTAGACCAGGTATATAGTCTTCACTGCCTTCCCAGCACGGTTCCATTTTGACTGTACACTCAAAATCATTATCCAGTCCGATGATATGGACATTTTCCGGAATCTTCTGCATTTTTGGGCGTGTGCCGTCACTGGGCCACACTTCCAAGGCAGTCTGATTATTCGGAAAAAAATTGTCATCATACAGATACCATCCATCGGACATGCCGCCCCAACCGTAATTGAAATGGAACTCCCTGCCATTCCAACCGTCAATGATGAATGAATGTCCAGCCACATCATTGTCTCCTGACATGATCAGCGGATGTCCGGCCTGAAGAGCAGGCAGCAAGTCATTGGAAGAAAATCCTTTGTCATAGATATTGTAATCATATCCGAATATTGTTTCAAAGGCGCCACGCTGAACGAACGGGCTTGTCATTGATCCATCAACGTCAAAATACGCCTTCTGAGCCAGAGCCACAGCAAACAGGAATCGCGCAAGCTCATCAGCATCGGTTTCCATCCTGTCAAAATCCGGCTCACACTTATACGAGAACGAGTATTTGTACACGTTCAGCTCCTTTTTCTGCCCGTAGAAATAAGGAGATTCCAGTTCAGCGTACGATTCATTAACACCTTGCAGATCCATTGGCAGACAATAACGGTAGTAATTCAGCACCTGAGCCGATGATATGGTGGAACATCCGACAGGAACACGCTGGCCGTTGACCGTAGGACATTCCCTGTTATATGGTTCTTCCTGATTCCACTGCGTGCTTATAAGCGGTTCATAGACTTCACCGCTACGGGTCATTACCATTTGCGGCTGCGATACGGTCAGAGGAAGTTCACTGTAATACTTTATGAATTCAGCAACGGCCGGCGGGAGATTATCCATATCGAACTTGCCGTCACCATGAGCTACCACAGTGGTGCCGTGATGGATTTCCCATCCTGTTCCGGCAATTGTCACACTTGCATTGCCTATGTTGAAGACCGTACCGGCAACAGCCATTGCCGGAAGAAGCAACAATGTACAAATCAACGGTAGTGTTTTAAGAATGTTCCTCATATCCGATACTGAATTATTTATTCCCAATTGAAGTGCTACAACTCGAAAAGTCAAAGTTAGACATTGTTCTGGAATTATCCAAAAAACAGGGGACAGGTTCCATTCCTAGGCTTTGAAACGGAACCTGTCCCTTGTTCGGCAAGTTTATCAATCAAGCGAGTGGATGACCAGGCCGGAACGGAGCTTGGGCTCGAACCAGGTGGTCTTTGGAGGCATGATGTTGCCGGTGTCGGCTATGTCCATGAGCTGCTTCATCGAAACGGGATAGAGGGCAAGAGCCATCTTCATCTCACCGCTGTCAACGCGCTTCTTCAGTTCACCGAGACCGCGTATGCCGCCTACGAAATCAATTCTCTTGTCACGGCGCAGATCCTTGATTCCCAACAGTTTGTCAAGGATGAGATTCGACGAGATGGTGACATCAAGAACGCCGATGGGATCACTGTCGTCAAATGTACCGGGCTTGGCTGTCAGTTTATACCACATGCCTTCAAGATACAGTGAGAAGGTATGGAGTGCAGCCGGCTTGAAAATGTCGGCACCCATCTTCTCAACGGTGAAATCGGCCTCCAGAGCAGCCAGGAACTGCTGTGAGCTCATGCCGTTCAGGTCTTTCACCACACGGTTGTAGTCTATGATTGTGAGCTGGCTGGCCGGGAAACATACTGCCATGAAATAGTTGTATTCCTCATTGCCCTTATGGTTGGGATTGAGGCGTGCCTTCTCGGCACCTACAAGAGCGGCAGCGGCCGAACGGTGATGTCCGTCAGCGATGTACAGGGAAGGAATCTGTGCGAAACGCTCTGTCACTGTGGCAATATCCTGATCCTGATCAATTATCCAGAGCTGATGACGGAAGCCGTCACCGGGAGCGATATAATCATATTCGGGAGCAGCTGCGGTATATTTTGCAACTAGGCTGTCCAGAACGGAATCATCGGGATAAGCAAAGAACACCGGCTCGATGTTGGCATTGTTCACACGAACGTGCTTCATGCGGTCCTCCTCCTTGTCGGCACGGGTAAGTTCGTGCTTCTTGATGTTGCCCTTGAGATAATCTTCGACGTATGCGCAGACAACCAGACCGTACTGGGTCTTGCCGTTCATGGTCTGGGCATAGATGTAGTACTGTTCCTTGTCGTCACGTACCAGCCATCCGTTCTTCTGGAACTTGGCAAAGTTTTCGGCAGCCTTGGCATAGACGCGAGGATCGGTCTCTTCGGCAATCGGGTCAAAATCTATCTCAGGCTTGATGATATGATAGAGCGACATTTCGTTACCCTGAGCTTCGGCGCGGGCTTCTTCTGAATTAAGCACGTCATACGGACGGCTCTGAACCTTTTCCACAAGGTTCTTTGGCGGGCGGATGCCCTGGAAAGGTTTGATTACAGCCATTATCTGTTAACCATGAACTTGGTGCAACCCTCGTTGATGAAACCTACAATCTGCTTTGCAGCGGCAATGCCTGCGTTGATATTGGCTTCGGCAGTCTGGGCACCCATCTTCTTGGGAGTTGCGAAGAAGCGGTCTGCGAACAGTTCGGCAAACTTGTCCGATGCGGCCGGAGCAATGTCCGACACGAACTTCATGTCGTCCCTCTCCTGCATGAGCTGGATAAGTTCGTCCTCATTGATGATCTCCTTGCGGGCCGAGTTGACCAGAACGGCACCCTTAGGCATGAGGCTGACAAGACGGCGGCCGATTGACTTCTTTGTCTCGTCAGTTGCAGGCAGATGCAGTGAGATGAACTGACAGGTCTTGTACATTTCCTCGACGCTGTCAACTGCATGTACACCGGCAGCCTCAATGACTTCCTTGGGGCAGTATGCGTCATAAGCATAGACATCCATACCGAATCCCTTGGCAATGCGGGCAACATTGCGACCTACGTTACCGAATGCGTGGATACCAAGCTTCTTGCCCATGAGTTCGATGCCCGATGTTCCGTTGTAGAAATTGCGTACTGCATAGACCATGAGTCCGAAGACAAGCTCTGCCACGGCGTTGGCGTTCTGTCCCGGAGTGTTCATGACACATACTCCGTGGGCTGTTGCGCTTGTCAGGTCAACGTTGTCGTATCCGGCTCCGGCGCGTACTACAATCTTGAGCTGCTTGGCGGCATTGAAGACCTCATCATCGATGATGTCACTGCGGATGATGATTGCATCGGCATCGGCAACAGCTGCAAGAAGAGCTGACTTTTCAGTATACTTCTCCAGAAGAGCCAGTTCGAAACCGGCGCCTTCAATAACTTCCCTGATTCCGTCTACTGCAACCTTTGCGAAAGGTTTGCTTGTTGCAACAAGAACTTTCATGACTGTAATATGATAAGGTTAATCAATGTTTGGCTTCAAATTCCTTCATGCAGGCAATGAGGGCGTCAACGCTCTCCATTGGCAATGCATTGTAGCACGATGCGCGGAAACCGCCTACTGAACGGTGTCCCTTGATTCCGACCATACCCTGACCCTGAGCGAACTTCAGGAAATCGGCCTCCAGTTCAGCGTATTCGGGAGCCATTACCCAGCAGAGGTTCATGTATGAACGGTCCTCTTCCTTGGCGGTGCCGACGAACAGCTTGTTGCGGTCAATCTCGCTGTACAGCTTGGCGGCACGTGCCTCGGCGCGCTTTGCCATTTCCTTCACGCCACCCTGAGCCTTGAGCCAGCGCAGTGATTCCATGGCTGCGTAGATGGTGAATGTGGGAGGTGTATTGAACATTGAACCGTTGTCAATATGAGTCTGATAGTTCAGCATTGTGGGGATATAGCGCTCAACCTTGCCCAGAGCATCGTTCTTTACAATCACGAAAGCCATGCCTGAAGGGGCCAGATTCTTCTGTGCGCCACCGTAGATGCAGTTGTACTTGCTGACATCGATTGGGCGTGAGAAGATGTCCGATGACATATCGGAAATCAATGGTACGGGGCTGTCAAGATCCTTGCGGATTTCAGTTCCGTAGATGGTGTTGTTGGTTGTGAAGTGGAAATAGTCGGCATCGGCCGGAATTTCGAAATCCTTTGGTATGAAGGTGTAGTTTGCATCGGCCGAACTGGCAACTTCAACAACTTCACCGAAAGCCTTGGCTTCCTTCATGGCCTTCTTGGCCCACACACCGGTGTTCAGATAAGCGGCCTTCTTGTTGAGGAAGTTGAACGGAACGCGGCAGAATTCCATGCTGGCGCCACCTGCCAGGAACAGTACTGAATAACCTTCGGGGACATCCAGAATCTCCTTGACCAGAGCCTCGGCCTCGTCAACGATGGGCTGGAACTCCTTTGAACGGTGACTGATTGAAAGAAGTGAAATGCCTGTGCCGGCAAAATCCTGTACTGCCTGGGCTGACTTCTCAATCACTTCCTGCGGAAGAACTGCAGGACCTGCGCAAAAGTTGTGCTTCATATCTAAAGTTTTTTGTTAGTGTTTCAATTTGCGCTGCAAAGGTACCCCCTTATTTCCATCAAAACAAATATTTCCGTATCAAAAATTACGAGATTATCCAAGAATAGCAAATATTTTGCAAGCAAACAACCCAACTATTATTACACATTGCAACTATATGCGCGATTTTACTTTCAATTTGCCAATTTCAGCAACCAACAGCAATGAAAAGATTACATTTTGTAACTGAAATGAATCATTGATTTAAAAAGTAACATTTTTTCTTATGTTTGCAGAAATTATGAACTGTATTATGAAACATTGTATTGGAAAAGCAATAACTGCAGGTCTGGCATCGGTTTCCATGATGCTGATGAATATTCAGGCCGTTCAGGCTCAGGACAATGATGAGCAGCCGCTGCTGACAATTGGATGTCTGACCGACTTTCACATTGAGGGCCAGTTCCTGAACTATGCCAATCCCGGACAGACCGATGGTGTAAGACTCAGACAGACAACCGTCAGGGCCATTGAGGGGATGAAGCAGGAGGGTGTTGACATGATGCTCCTGGGCGGTGACTACACCAGTCTGACCACCGTCGACAAGGCCAACTGGAACACGGCGCAGCAGCTTCTGGTGGACACGATTCGAAGCGTGTTCGGTGACAGGCAGTACAGACCTGCGGTTTACGTTACCGGCAATCATGAATACCAGGCTCCGGGCGACACCGGCAACAAATGGTACAAGGGTTCGACCGGAAGCACAAAGGGCTGGAATTCAGGCGACTACTACAGCTGGCCCATGAAGCAGGACATAGGCGGACTGGCACAGGACGAATGTTTCTACGAAACGGCTGGAGGGATGTCGCTTCTGGCCGCATTCCACTACAATATTCTTGGAGTCGATGTTGTGGCGCTGAACACGGCATCGTGCTTCTTCTCAAACGCCAGCAGCTACAGCTACACCATGAATTCGGCCAGATGGTGCGTGGAAAAGATTGACGCGCTTTATGCCGATGACCCCGACCGTACGGTCTTTTTCGTAATCCATATTCCGTTCAACGACAGCAACTCACTGAGTTCCGGCAAAGGAATCAAAGGTGAAAGCGGGGTTCCGGACTACCTGAAGAAAGGACTTGCAAAGCACCCGAACCTGATAATGCTGTACGGTCATGACCACGGCGGGAACAACGCCATGATCCAAGCAAAGACATCGCAGAGGGTGACCCGATACGATGCTGACGGAAATAAGATTGCCACGAACGATTCGCTGCACGTTGACGGCACAATGCCGGGCGACGTTTACGTTTCCCCATCGGAAGAGCCCTTCACACCGTTCCTCTGCCTGAGAAACGTAGGCAACGGCAAGTACATAGGCAAGGACGATGACGACCATGGGGACGATGCTCTGAACGGCAGTTATCTGAACATGATGACCATGCCGCACCCTGTGACTGTCACACGCAGCGGACTCCTTTTCCCCCACAACGGCAGCACCTATTACCTGCAGTCCAACAGCAGCGGCAACTTCTCGGCCAAGACATCCAGTGCCCAGAGTTACCTGTATCAGGTTGAAGAACCGGAGCTGTATGCTAAGTCCATTACCGGAACTCTTGCAACTGACATAACCGAAGGAAATTACTACATCATTACCCAGAACGGCTTTGCTCTGGGCAACACCAGAAATACCGATTCCAACTACCGTCGGGTCATAGGATTCAAGCCCTCAGGTTATTCGGCAGGAGCCACCGGCATTTTGCTTAACACGACCGACAACTACGCGTACATATACAAATGCGAAAAGGTGACGGAACAGCCCAAACCCGTCCTGGACCCCGGTCGTGAGTCGTTCTTCTCCATTTTCATGGGCAGTCTGCGCTATCACACCGACAGTTTCAACCCCAACGGCGACTACGAGGATTCGTCATCCAAGGAACCGGTAATTGTCCAGGGTCTGGTAATAAAGCTGTTCAGCGACCGCATTGAGTTCCGCATGAAGAACTACGGCCAGTCCGGCATTACCAGAAACGGCATCACAATAGAAAAGGAGCCTGCACCCTACACCGTTTTCCGCCAGGTGAAACTGGTATCCCCCACCCCGACAAGCATTGCCGCTCCTGAGACCGATGCCCCGCTATTCCAGACCAATGGCAGGATCTACGACTTGTCAGGCAAGGAAGTCAACCCAGTCAACAACGGCGCAAGCTTCGGCGGCCGAAACCGCAACAGCCTGAGAATCAGCAACGGCCACAAGTACCTGGAGCGCTGAAGAAAATGGCCCGATAGTGCGTGGAACCCACGGGATTGCTTACCGCAAGGAAGCGTATTCAGTGAGTGAAAAAGGGCGGTGGAAATGCTCCACCGCCCTTGAAATGTACCGCCAATTGCGTTCGGATTTGCGGATTATGCGCCGAAGTTGTCGAACATGATATCCTTGGGCTCGACACCGAGTGAATCCAGAAGATCCAGAACGGTCTTGGCCATCATGGGAGGTCCGCAGAGGTAGTACTCTATATCTTCAGGAGCCTCGTGCTGCTTCAGATAGGTGTCACCCATGACCGGAGCAATGAAGCCTGCGGTGTATTTGACGCCCATGGCATCGGCCTTTGGATCAGGACGGTCCAGAGCCAGATGGAAATGGAAGTTAGGATATTCCTGCTCGAGAGCCAGGAAATCGTCCATGAAGAACACTTCGTCAATGGCACGTGCGCCGTAGAAGTAATGCATTTCGCGGTCACGTGTATGCAAGGTCTTGAGCATGTGCATGATCTGTGCACGCAGAGGAGCCATACCGGCGCCGCCGCCTACCCATATCATCTCCTTCTTGGAGTCGAAACGCGGATGGAATTCGCCGTAAGGGCCGCTCATGATGACCTTGTCTCCAGGTTTGAGGCTGAAGATATAGGTTGAAGCGATACCGCAAGGTACATCCATGAAGCCGGGACCCTGATCCTTGGGCTTGAAAGGAGGAGTTGCAATACGGACAGTCAGAGTGATGATGTCGCCCTCATCAGGATAGTTGGCCATTGAATAGGCGCGGATGGTAGGTTCTTCGTTCTTCTGCTTCAGATTGAAGAGACCGAACTTCTCCCATGCCGGAATGTAAAGGTCACCAATGAGTGAGCGGTCGAAATCGGCATAATTGAGGTCGTATGCAGGAATCTTGATCTGTGCGTATGAGCCCGGAACGAAGTTCATGTGCTCACCTGCAGGCAGCTTGACCTTGAACTCCTTGATGAATGTGGCCACGTTCCTGTTGGAGATGACTTCACACTCCCACTCCTTGACACCCATGACACTCTCGGGAACCTTGATTGCAAGATCTCCCTTGACCTTGCACTGACAGCCCAGACGCCAGTTGTCCTTAATCTGCTTGCGTGTGAAATGGCCCTTCTCGGAATCCAGGATTTCACCGCCGCCTTCAACCACCTGGCACTTGCACTGGCCGCAAGAACCCTTGCCGCCGCAGGCCGATGGAAGGAAGACGCCATTCTCAGCGAGTGTACTCAGAAGACTTGCTCCTGAATTCACTTCCAGTTCCTTGTCACCGTTGATGGTGACCTTGACCTTACCGGAAGCAACAAGGTACTTCTTTGCCACCAGCAGTATGACTACCAGCAGCATGATAACGGCCAGGAACACTACTATGCTTGATACATATAAGTTGTTCATATTACACCTTATTTAGATTGAGAGACCTGAGAAGCACATGAATGCCATAGCCATCAGACCTACGGTAATGAATGTAATGCCAACACCCTTCAATGGTTTTGGAACGTCACTGTATTCCAGCTTTTCACGGATGGCGGCCAGGCAGACGATTGCCAGAGCCCAACCGATACCTGAACCGAGAGCGAATGCTATGGAGTCACCGAAGCAGGTGATTGCCTGTGAGTTCGATGCATCCATGACGATGCGCTGCTGCATGAACAGGCTGCCGCCCATGATGGCGCAGTTAACTGCAATAAGGGGCAGGAAAATACCCAGTGAAGCGTAAAGTGACGGCGAGAACTTCTCGACCACCATTTCAACGAGCTGTACGATACCTGCGATGACTGCGATGAACAGGATGAAGCTCAGGAATCCGAGACCCAGAGGATCCAGGACCTTTGTCTGGAGCAGGTAGTTTACAGGAAGAGTGATGAGCTGTACGAAAATAACAGCCAGACCGAGTCCCAGAGCTGTCTTCACATTCTTACTGACGGCAAGGAATGAACACATGCCCAGGAAGAAGGCGAATATCATGTTGTCGACGAATATCGACCTTACAAGAAGACTGAAAAAATGTTCCATAGTTTTTCTTTTGCTCTAGAGATTATTTTTCCTGAAGATCCTTGTTCTTTGAACGGTGAATCCAGATGATGCAGCCCACCAGAATCAGTGCCATAGGAGGCATGATCATAAGGCCGTTGTTCATATAGCCGTGGTCATAGCACCACTGCGGTATGATCTGGAATCCAAGAAGCTTGCCGCTTCCGAAGAGTTCACGGACAAAAGCCACAACAACCAGAATGGCTGCATAACCGAGTCCGTTGCCGATTCCGTCAAGGAATGAATCCCAAGGACCGTTCTGCATGGCATATGCCTCCAGACGTCCCATAAGGATACAGTTGGTAATGATAAGTCCGATATAGACGGACAGCTGGACACTCACGTCGTATGCGAAGGCCTTGAGGATTTCGCTTACTATTGTAACCAGGGCTGCAACGACAACAAGCTGCACGATGATACGGATACGGTTAGGTATGGTATTGCGGAGCAGTGAGATGATGACGTTTGACATAGCCACGATAACTGTTACTGAGAGACCCATCACGATAGCCGGCTTGAGCTGGGCTGTGACGGCCAGTGCTGAACAGATACCCAGAATCTGGACTACAACGGGATTGTTTACCCAAATTGGCTGCTTGAGAGCCTCGTTGTTATTTTTTGCCATAGCTATTCCGGTTATTTAGCGTTCAGGAATGGAAGGTACGATGTGAGCACCTTATTAATCATATTGTTCACACCGGTTGATGTGATGGTTGCGCCGGTTACACCGTCAACCTGGAACGGAGAGTTCTTGTCTGCCTTGCCGAACTTGACGACCTGCAGGGCAACCTTTCCGTTGTCTGTCACAATCTTGCCGGGGAAACGGCTCTGGAACAGAGGAGCGGCAATCTCGCCACCCAGACCGGGAGTCTCACTTGCATGTGAGAAATACACACCGTCAACTGTCGTGCGGTCTTCATCAAGAGCAATGTAGCCCCAGATCACACCCCACAGGCCAAGACCGTTCATAGGAATGACGTACTTGGTCTGGCCGTTGACTTCGGCCTCGAACACATGAAGACGGTTTGCATCGTATTCAGTGCTGTAGCCTGTGCAGAACTCTCCGTCATAGGGGACCAGTGAGCCGTCGGCCTGCATGAGCATGTCGGCCTTGATGGTCGATGCGTATGCTGCAGCGACATCGGCCTGATCCTTGATGTTCAGAGCTGACAGGATCTGTGCCTTGGTGTCGTTGATGACATTGGCGGTCTGACGTTCCTTGAGTGTTGATGACACGAACACCAGCAGGAAGGCGACCAGAATGACCATAACAGCTGCGTAGATGATGGTATATACGTTGCTGCTGGTATCAATGCCCTTCTTCTTGGGTGCTGCGTCAGCTTCAGTAATCTCTTCGAACTCGCTTTTGGGTGCACTGCACATAGGGCACTTCTCAGGAGCTTCGTTTCCTTCGTGGACATAGCCACAAACCTTACATTTGAATTTTTTCGTAGCCATAATCCTTATTTCTTTACAAGTCTTGAAGCTCTCTTCCTGACGTTCTTCTGCACTACGCAGTAGTCAATGAGAGGAGCGAAGCAGTTCATAAGCAGAATAGCCAGCATCATGCCTTCGGGATAACCCGGATTCATGACGCGGATGGTAATGGCCATGGCACCGATAAGCAGACCGTAGATCCACTTGCCGCATTCGGTACGAGCCGATGTGACAGGATCAGTTGCCATGAAGACTGCGCCGAAGCAGAAGCCGCCTACGCAGATGTGCTCATACCAGGGCATTGCGGCCATAGCATTGTCAGGACCCCACTGGTTATAGACCAGAGCCATGGCGATGCCGCCTACAAATACTGAGAGCATTGTCTTCCAGCTTGCGATTCCGGTGTAGAGCAGAAGCAGAGCACCAAGGCCGATGGCGATGACGCTTGTCTCACCTACAGAACCCGGGATGAAGCCCCAGACCATATCCATAGTGAATTCGGGAGCGACTGCTGTGGTTGATGCAGTGCCGAGGGCTGTGGCGGCTGTCATGCCGTCAATGTTGGCGCCCAGTCCGCAGATTGCATGGTCAACGACCCATACTGCGTCACCTGAAATGACCGAAGGATAAGCGAAGAAGATGAATGCACGTGTAATCAGAGCCACGTTCAGGAAGTTCATGCCTGTTCCACCGAAGATTTCCTTTGCGAAGATGACCGAGAAGGCAACGGCAACGGCAAGAATCCACAGAGGACATGTTGCAGGAACGATAAGGGGAATGATGAAGCCCGATACCAGATAACCTTCCTGGATTTCCTCGTGCTTCCACTGGGCGACGATGAACTCGATTGTCAGGCCTACAACGTACGATACGATGAGTCTTGGCAGAACGGCCAGGAATCCGAACCAGAACTTGTTCCAGAATGTTGCCTGGTCAAGAAGTCCTGCCAGAGCGAAATGCTGGTAACCTACATTGTACATACCGAACAGGAGTGCAGGACACAGGGCAATGACCACCATGATCATCATACGCTTTGAGTCGAACGAGTCATGGATGTTGCTGCCGTTCTTTGCAGTGGTGTTCGGAACGAAAAGGAAGGTCTCGAAACCTTCGAATACCGAACGGAAAGCATGCAGTTTGCCGCCTTCCTCGAATTTCGGTTTGATGCTGTCTATGTAATTTCTCAAACTCATGACACTTCAGGATTTAGGCCATTTCGGCACGCAGGTTATTCAAGCCTTCGCGTACTATGCGCTGAAGCTCGAGTTTTGAAGAATCGACGAACTCACACAGGGCAAAATCCTCAGGAGCGACCTCATAGATACCGTATGCCTCCATCTTGTCGATGTTGCCGGTAATGATGGCCTTGATGAGATACTCGGGGAAAATGTCCATCGGGAAGACCTTGTCGTATTCGTTTGACATGATCATGTGGCGTTCACCGCCCTTGATGCGTGCGTCAATCGAATACTGTTTCTTGCATGAAAGCCATGAGAAGAAGGTGCGGCTGACGCTGAACTGGTTGAAGCGCGGAGCTATCCAGCCCATGAATTCGTTAACGTCGTCACCTTCGGGGATGACTGTCACCATGTTTGCGAAAGCGCCCAGGTAGTCTTCCTTTGCAGCCTTTGCACCGGTAAGCACATTACCGTTGATGATGCGGATGTGTTCCGTGCGGTTAAGACGGCCGTCCAGGACCGATGCAAGACTTGCACCGACCTTTACCTTGGCATACGATGGCTTTGCTATCTCCTCACCTGCAACGGCAATGGTACGTGTCATGTCGACAATGCCCTTGTTGAACAGGCGTCCGATGAAAATCACGACTTCAGGATCGATTGTCCATACCACCTCACCCTTGTTGACAGGGCTGATATGGTTGATCTGTACACCTACGTTGCCTGCCGGATGCGCACCCTTGAAAGCATACACATCGACGTTCTTGGCCTGTGTCAGAGTCTGACTGGTCTGGTCGGCGCTGATTCCCAGAGTGGTGGGAGCGATCTTTGCCAGAGCGCTAAGACCTGTCTGGAAGTCAAGTTCACTGCCCTGAAGGACGAATTCAAAATCAGGGGCAAGAGGTTTTGAATCAAAAGCCGATACGAAGATACCGCGCGGATTGTCCTCGGGATTTGCAATCACGTCATAGGGACGCTGACGCAGGAAACCGAACAGACCGGCTTCCATGAGTGATTTCCTAACCTCTTCGCCAGAGAGCGACTGGACGCTCTTGGTTCCGAACTGAACATACGCCTGCTCGGCATCGGGCTTGACCACAATGCTCAGCACCTTGCGACGTGCGCCACGGTTCACGGCAACGACCTCACCGCTGACCGGTGAAACGAATTTCACCTCAGGGTGGTTCTTGTCAACGAACAGGGCTTCGCCGGCCTTGACTGTCTGCTGCTCCTTCACCACCGGCTTGGGAGTCACACCGGTAAAGTCATCGGGACAAAGTGCATACTGCCCCGCTGTCTCCACCTGGGTGATTTCCTTTGCAGGAGTGCCCAGCAACCTGATGTCCAGACCTTTTCGTAAACGAATGATTTCTGCCATTTTGTTGTTTGTTGGATATTTGTTGAATGTTAATATGAATACTCATTAAAACGGGCGCGAAGTTAATAAAATAATAGCATACGCGCACAATATACGTGTACTATGTTTTCAACAGGTAGGCTGTAACGTCCGGAGAAATCATTTTTTGGGCCGTCAGATACCACATTTCACAAACAAGAGTTATTTTTGCAGATTGTGAAATTCGGCAAAGTTCTACATATCATCGCACTGATTCTGGTCCTGTTGCTGGTTCTGTGCTGTTTTCTGGTCAACAGCCGGAGTGTTCAGCATAAGGCTGCCGAACTCATTTCCAGCATTGTACAGAAGTCCGCAGGAACCGATGTCAGTGCCGGAAGTGTACGGTTTGTGTATCCTTTCGGCATTGAGATTGAAGAACTTACGCTGTATGACATGCAGAACGACACGCTCCTGCATGCCGGTCAGGCAACGCTCCATTTCAAACCGGTCAAGCTGCTCAAGAAGGAACTGGTCATCAGTTCTGTCAAACTGATACGTCCTGACATCAGACTTTATACAGACAGTATCGGAGGCACATCGAACTTTGCTTTTCTTCTCAATAAAGAGAAAAAGTCAGACAGTCCGTCAGAGCTGAACATCCAGGCAAAGTCCATAATCGTGAAGAACGCATCCATGCGATATGACGTTCTTGACATGCCCCAGACGCCAGGGCTCTTCAACAGGAATCACCTGGCTGTGACCGGACTGAACACAGGACTGTCACTTAAAGTCCTGAATTCCGATACTCTGTCACTCATAATCAGGAATCTCAGCGCAAAGGAACATTCCGGTCTGGAACTTGTGTCAGGCAAAGGCGCGCTATCTGCAGGAGCACACTCCATCAAAGCTACCGGACTTGAGTTCAAGACCCCATCGGGCGGTATTGAAATCTCCGAACTGACAGCAGGTTGCGGAATGAAGGAATTCGGTAATGGCATTCCTGATTTCAAGGCCGATGTAAGAACGACACTGTCAGGCAGTGATTTTGCACCATTCTATCCCCAGGCATCCGGTATGGGACAGGCAACGGTCAGTTTCAGAGCATCGGGCGACAGCAGCAGGATAAGCATTGACAATCTTCTTCTGAACAGCGGCTATGCAATCCAGGCAAGAGGCAATGCGGCTATTGAACTCGACAGTCTGAATGGAATTTCCAACGCATACGCCAACCTGACAGCCGATGTCAATAAAGGATTCAGCAAATGGTTCGACCGGACCTTTTCAGGTTTCGGGCTGGAACTGCCGGACAGGCTGAATGGTCTTGACGGCAGCACCATATCAGCACATGCACGAAAGGAAGGCCAGGACCTGAAAGCCAACATGAGCATCAAGTCAGAAATGGGAAATATTGCAGCCCAGGCGCAAGGAAAGGATGGCCGATACACGGCACATACCGAAGCCGAAAACGTACGCCTTGACACAATACTCGGCACTGGGATTTTTGGTGCATGCAGTCTCGTAGCCGATGCAGAACTCAAGAACGACAGTACCGGGATGTCAGGTACGGCCACCATGAAATCCGGAAAAGTCAACATTGGAGGATACAGTTACAATGGCATTGACGCAAAGGTGACCTTTGCCGGGAACAACATTTCTGCAGCAGTAAACTATTCCGACAAGAATGGTTCAATATCGGCAACCGGTGGGACCACAGGAAAGAATAACGGATCATATTGGGCGAAACTTGATGCCGATAATGTGAATCTGTGGGAGTTCAGCAGGGGAAAGCTTGACAGCCTCACGGTTTCAGGCATATTTGAAGCTAACGTTGACGGCCGTGACATTGATTTCATGGACGGCCGTCTGAGCATTGAAAATCTATCTGTCAGACGTCCTGACGGCAGATCATGGGAAGCCGGCAATCTGGATGCCTGTCTTTCTGGAAATGGTTCGAACGACACCCGCGCCATCACCATAAGGTCTGATTTCCTCAACGCATCAATGCTTGGAGACTATCGGCTTTCTACACTGTTCAACTCAATGACAGAACTCGTGGAACCAATGTTCCCTATCATGGAGAGTATTCAGGCAAAAAAGTCTAATGGTACAAAAAAACACGACAATAATCTGGTTCTGAAAGCAAATGTCTCGAATCTGGATTTCATGGATGTGATATTCAATCGGCCACTATATCTGAATGGTGAAACTGTAATTGACGTTGACCTCTGTGACAAATCAGGCACGATGACGGCCGGCATTTCTGTACCTGGAGCGACAATCGGACAGAACATGATTTCTGATGCCAGTGTCAGCATTGGCATAAGTGGAGACAGTATGAAAACTGACATAGCCGGTCATTACGCCACTCAAGGTATGGACGCAAGCCTGAACTCACGACTGCTGGCCAGCGCTGACATGCCCGACATGATAAAGGCCGATCTGTACCTTAATGACACCAAGACACAGAGCAGCATACCAGCACATACCAGCATACATCTGTTTGAAGATGGGAACAATCATTTGGGAGCGGATATTCTGATGCAGCCCACCACCCTGACCTATAATGGAAACACATGGAATCTTTCTCTTGACAGTTTGCAGATGGTCGGCGGCAACATTGACATCAGCAGGCTATTACTGAAAGGAGAATCGCAGCAGCTTGCCGCCAACGGCACCATTTCAGCCGATTCCACCAGAACGCTGGAACTGAACTTCGAGCACATGGACATTTACGAGACCATGTCATTGTTCTCTAAAAAAGAACCGGATCTGAAAGGCACCGCATCGGGCGAACTTCAGCTTGCCGGCATACTTGGCAAACCTGCATTCGACGGAAATCTGGCTATTGACGATTTCGAGTTCAGCGGTTCACTGTTCGGAGATCTTGAAACACAGTTGAACTGGGATCAGGAACTTTCGCTGATTGACATTTCAGGTTCGGCAAAAGACAGTATCAACGGAGCTGTCACAGGATTAAGCGGATTCTTCAGACCTGATGATTCGTACCTTGACATGACCATCAATGCCAACCACACCGACATAGGTTTCCTAAGCAAATGGACCAGCTCGATATTCTCAGACATAGGCGGCAGGACAACCGGAAGAATCCGCATATTCGGTCCTTTGAGCGAACTGGACCTTGATGGCAGCACTGTTCTGGAAGACGCGAATCTTGACATAGCAAGCATAGGAGCAGGTTTCATCATCAGGCATGATGTCATTCAGTTCCAGCCAGGAAAAATCCTGTTCAGCAACATCAACCTGTTTGACCCGAAAGGACACGACGGACTCATGGACTGTACGCTCACCCATAACCATTTCCACGAATGGAATGTGGATCTGAATGCAAGTGTGACAGACATGCTGGTTCTCAACATGCCGGAATCGGAGAAAAGCAGCATATTTGCAACAGTATATGCAGAGGGCGACGTGAGCATGCGTTTTGACGAGACGAACGGCATTGACCTGAAGGTCGATGCCCGCACCGCAAACGGCACCAGATTCGGATTCAAGCCCACAGACAGCGACACCGAAGATTACGGATTCCTGACCATTGTCGATCGCGCCGCACTGGCATCGGAATTTGAAAACACAGGAACCATTTCGCTTGCCTCCACCGTTCCGGCCAAGAAAACCGGGCTGAACCTTGACCTCAACATACAGTGTGACAATTCAGCAGTAATGGATCTGTCATTGGGTTCCATTACCGGTCTGATGCGCGGTCAGGGCAATATCCAAGTCAAATACGGTTCAATTGACGGACTTGTACTGAACGGACTTTACAACCTGAGTTACGGCCAGTGTTCACTGTCACTTGAGGATCTGATACGCAAGGATTTCATGCTGGGCGAAGGCAGTTACGTAAGGTTCAACGGTTCACCAATGGACACCGAACTCAACCTCATGACTTACCACAACGTCAATTCCGTGTCAATCTATGACCTTGATCCCAGTGTATCGACAAGCAGCAATGTCAGAGTGCGTTGTCTCATGGATGTGACCGGAACCGCCGGTGAGCCCAAACTGTCATTCGACATTGACATGCCAAGCGGAACGTCACAGGAAAAGGACATTCTGGCCAGCGCAACAGCTACAGACGAGCAGCGCAACATCCAGTTCATGTACCTTCTGGCTATAGGGCGTTTCTATTCATACGACTTCGGTAACGGTCTGTCAAACAACATGTCGCCATCAACAATGGAATCCATCCTGAATTCGGCAGTGAGCGGCCAGGTCAACAACGTACTGTCTTCGATTCTGGGTTCCGAGAATATCTCCCTGTCAAGCAACCTGAGCGCCAGCAGTTACCTGTCAAATGACGCAACCAATCTGAACAACAGAGAATTGGAAGGCATTCTGGAGGCCCATCTGCTTGACAACAGACTGTTGGTGAACGGCAATTTCGGATACCGCGAGAACACGATCAACAACACCTCAAGTTTCATCGGTGACGTTGAGGCCCGCTATCTGCTGTTCCCGCGCTACGGCATCAGTCTGAAGGGTTACAACAAGAGCAACGACAAGTACTTCTCAAAAACCACCCTTACCACTCAGGGAATAGGTCTGGTCTTCGAAAGGGATTTCTAACCAGCAGCATCTCTCACATTCAGACAGAAAAAAAAACACCGGAGCAGGTCATGATGGCCTACTCCGGAACTTTTCTCTGTTATCCGACAGGAATTACCTCTGTATCACGTAAATGGTAAAGCAATAAGGCTCAACAGTCGTGGACATTGCAGTACCTTTTGCAGTAATTTCCATGTTTTCAGGAGCAAACGCAGCCTTCACAGGAACAATATTCTGAGGTTCATCCAACGTGTTGTCCTCATAAAGTTTGTCTGTTGTCAGTCTGATACTCTCAATGCCCTTGACGGCCTCCTTTCTTTTCAGTCCAGTAAAATTAAGGATCAGATTCTGCGCCTTGTCTGTGGTATTGACCACCTTGACATATATCTTGTCACCATCCTGTACGGCACTGGCGAAAAGTCCGTTCTGTCCATCTGCTCCGGTCACATTGGCCCCATTCATTGTCAACGGTAGCACGTTCCGGCCCTTGTACTGGCCGTAGAGCTGCTGGACATGCCAGCTGACCGTACGCATGGACCTGAGGTTGTCATACCAGATAAGGTCGGGACGCCACTGCCAGCCCTCCACATGTGCAAACAGAGGGGCGTAGGTGGCCATATGGACAACATCGGCATTGCGTTCCAGACCGGTCATGAATGCAGCTTCAAGGAGTGATGCATAGAAGTGATTCCATTTCTTTCCGGTAGCATGGCAGGCATATTCGCCGGCAAAGACCTTTGGACCCTTACGGCTGTAATTGTCATAACGGGCGCCCTGGGCGAGGAACCAGTCGTATGGACGATAGAAATGCTCGTCAACAAGGTCTGCACCAAGTCTTGTCATCTCCGGCCAGAGATAATCGAACTGGTCACCTTCGGAATTAGGACCTGACGAACCGACTATGTTGATTTCCGGATATTTGGCCCTGATGGCATCAATGAACGGCTCAAGATGCTCCGGATATAAAGCGTCCCACTGTTCATTGCCAATGCCTATGTACTTCATGTTGAATGGTTCCGGATGGCCCATCTCGGCGCGCAGCTTGCCCCACTGGGAATCCACAGGACCATTCGCGAACTCAATGAGGTCAAGGGCATCCTGAATGTACGGCTGGAGCTCTTCAACAGGAACATGTGCATCGGCATTCTCGTTCTGGAACTGACAGGCAAGACCGCAGCTGAGGATTGGAAGCGGTTCAGCACCTATTTCTTCTGAAAGCTGGAAGAACTCGAAGAAGCCAAGTCCGTAGCTCTGGTAATAGTCCGGATAGAATCTGTGCGGGAAGGTATATTCCCAGCGGTTCTCGTTGAGCGGACGGTTCTCAACCGGGCCAACGCTGTTTTTCCAGTTGTATCTGGTTTCAAGGTCAGTGCCCTCAACGATACACCCTCCAGGAAAGCGGAATACTCCCGGATGCAAATCATACAAGGCCTGGGCCAGGTCCTTACGCATACCGTTTTCATGGCCCATCCATGTATCTACAGGAAAAAGCGAAACGTGCTCAAGGTCAACGGCACCATTCCTGCTTTCCAGGAAAATACGCAGAATGGCCTTGGGATCTGTCTTCGGCGCAGTAATGACTACCTGATACTTCTTCCACTCCTTGGAATCGACCACCACGCGGTTCTGGGTATAGAACTGGTTCTCGCCCATTGAGGCAGGGTCTATGAGCTCAATGCGAAGTGTCTCTCTTCCACCGTCAGGAACTCGCGCCCAGACTGAAAAACGGTATTTTTCGCCCTGTTTAAGTCCGATGCCGAAGAATCCCTCATTATCCAGTCCTGTCCATTTGTGAGGATGTCCGGGTTCGGAAAGACGTACATAATGCGGATTGCGCTCGAACGGGCCGTCTTCGCGCACTTCCACCTTGCCGAATGCCTTCCAGCCCTGCAGATGGTCCTGAGGGAACTCGAACGAACGGTTCTTGACCAATTCGGCATAAAGACCGCCGTCAGCGGCGAAATTGATATCCTCAAAGAATATTCCGTACATGGTAGGCTGTATTGGAGCGCCCACCTTCTTCAGATTGATGTCAAGCTGACTGACCTGAGCGTTGGTTGCCAGTGTCAGCGATACAGCCAAAGAGCAGAGAATGGTTTTCCTAATCATACGGACAGGAATCAGTAAGAGCGGGCGAACAGCACGCGGCGGTGTGACGGCTGGCCGGTGTAGACGCACTTGCCTTCTTCGGTGGTATCGAAGTCCATCGGTATGCAGCGGATGGTTGCCTTGGTCTCTTCCTTGATCTTGGCTTCAGTTTCAGGAGTGCCGTCCCAGTGTGCCAGGACAAAGTTTCCGGCTTCAATCTGAGCCTTGAAATCGTCATAGCTGTCAACCTTGACCATGCGTGAGTCACGCCATGCCTTTGCCTTCTCGAAAATGGCCTTCTGGATGTCGTCAAGCAGAGCGGGAATGGTATTCTCAAGACCTTCAAACTGAACGGTCTCCTTCTCGAGGGTGTCACGGCGCATCAGTTCCACTGTACCAGCCTCAAGGTCACGCATACCCAGAGCCAGACGCACGGGAACGCCCTTGACCTCATAATCGGCAAACTTGAAGCCAGGACGCTTGTTGTCGGCGTCATCGTACTTCACGCTGATGCCCTTGGAGCGCAAAGCATCGACCAACACGTTGACCTTTGCACTGATTTTTTCAAGGTCTTCGGCCGTCTTGTAGATAGGAACAATAACTACCTGAATAGGAGCGAGTTTCGGTGGCAGGACCAGACCGTTGTCATCGGAATGGGCCATGATCAAGGCACCCATGAGACGTGTTGAGACGCCCCAGCTGGTAGCCCACACGTAATCAAGCTTGTTGTCCTTGTCAACGAACTGGACATCGAATGCCTTTGCAAAATTCTGGCCGAGGAAGTGCGATGTTCCGCACTGCAGAGCCTTGCCGTCCTGAGTCATGGATTCGATGGTGTATGTGTCAAGAGCACCTGCAAAACGTTCGGTCTCGGACTTGACGCCACGGACAACCGGAACTGCCATGTAGCCTTCCACGAAATCGCGGTATACGGTCTGCATGCGGCGTGCCTCCTGCTCGGCCTCCTCACGGGTGGCGTGTGCGGTATGACCCTCCTGCCACAGGAATTCGGCAGTGCGCAGGAACAGACGTGGACGCATTTCCCAGCGCATCACGTTGGCCCACTGGTTGCACAGGATAGGCAGGTCACGGTATGACTTGATCCAGTTCTTGTATGTAGCCCAGATGATGGTTTCCGATGTAGGACGGACAATGAGTTCCTCTTCCAGCTTGGCTGCGGGATCGACTATCACTCCGCTTCCGTCTTCGGCATTCTTGAGGCGGTAGTGTGTGACCACGGCACATTCCTTGGCAAAGCCCTCGACGTGTTCGGCTTCGCGGCTGAGATATGACTTTGGAATAAGCAGTGGGAAATATGCGTTGACATGGCCGGTCTCCTTGAATTTGTCGTCCAGAGTGCGCTGTATCTTCTCCCAGATGGCGTATCCATAAGGCTTGATTACCATACATCCGCGCACAGGTGCCTGCTCGGCCAGATCGGCCTTTACAACCAGTTCATTGTACCACTGTGAATAGTTTTCACTTCTCTTAGTCAGGTCTTTGAGTTCTTTTGCCATATCCTTATTTTGTATTATTTACATTTTCGGTCCGCAAATTTACTCATTTCAAAATATAAAACGTATAATTGCCGCATGAAACGGACACTTTTGACTGCAATCCTGCTCTCCATAGCACTTTTCCCAAAGGCCGATGCCGCCGGACCGGCTGAAGCCGATGACATCAGAGCCGGTTCATGGGCCGTCAGCCTGTCGGACCATATCATGACCCCGCGCATAATCGCCTGCGATGACTGGACCCTGCCGCCCGTCATTGAACTGGACGGTGACGGGACTTTGGAGTTTTCGTTTGACGGGATGTCACATGACATGCACCGCTACACATACCACATTGTCCACTGCGATGCCGGATGGGAAGCTTCTGACCTGCTATATTCGGAATACATGGACGGTTTTGACAACGAGTACATTGACAGTTGGGAGATATCGCAGAACACCACATTTGAATATACCCATTACAGTCTCTCCTTCCCCAACGGGATGAACCGGCCGAAACTGTCTGGCAACTACATGCTGTCAGTCCTGGATGACGATATCCCGGTGGCACAATTCCGTTTCTGCGTGGTGGAGCCTCTGACCGAGCTCAAGGCATCGGCTTCCAGCATCACCGACATTGACACCCGTGGGAAGCACCAGCAGGTGGTGACATCGGCCGACCTGGAACGTCTCCAGTGCCATAACCCCAAAGAGGAACTCAAACTCACGGTGATGCAGAACCTCAGGTTCGACAATGCGGCAAGTGCTGTCTCACCCGATTTCGTTACGGGCAGCAGCGTCTTCTGGCAGCATTGCGAACCGCTCATTTTCCCTGCCGGTAACGGTTTCCGCCGCTTTGAGATTACCGATGTGTACACCAACATGCGCGGAGTTGAAAGGATTGCCTTCAACAATCCGCACTATCACGCCTACCTGACACGGGATATGATACGCCGCAGTTTCAGTCATGACGATGACCACCGGGGACTGTTCTACATACGCAGCACCGAAACCGGAGCTGGTGACTATGACACGGAATCGGACTACGTGGTTGTGCATTTCACGCTTGACAGCCCCGAGCTAGACGGTGGTTCACCCTACCTTTTCTTCCAGTATGATGCCGCCGCCCTTTCGCCGCGCTACAGGATGGAGTACAATGCCCCGGAACACTCCTATTTCCTGGAAATCCCGATGAAGACCGGCGTCTATGACTACCAGTATCTTTGGGTTCCGGACTCGCGGAACAGCGGTGAGACGGAACGCATAGAGGGAGACTGGTATGAAACCTCCAATTCATACCTCATTCTGCTTTACCAGCGCCGTCCAGGCGAACGCTATGACCGTCTGGTATCGGTCTCAACTGCCCCACTCAGATAAAACAGTCCTACCGGAATCCGGGCCGAACCGGCAATCAAATGATTATCATACAATAATAGGAACAATATCAGGGAGTGTGCGTACAATACAGGTAGCCCCTGCCTCACGCAATTCCTCCTCACTGCCGAATCCGCACAAGACACCTATTGAATGTATTCCATTGGTCTTGGCTCCCTCTATGTCATGATGACGGTCACCAACCATAACCGGAACGCTGCCCTCCGGCAGAGAATTCAGCGCAATTGCCATGATTTCATCCTTACGGCTTAGTTTTTCGTCCATAGAAGCACCGAAAATGCCGTCAAAAAACTGTAGGAGGCCAAAATGTTCAATTATACGACGGGCATAAGGTTCAGGCTTGGAAGTACACAACACAATACGGCAGCCTGCCTCCTTCAAGGTTCTGATGGTATCCTCACAACCGTCCAAAAGCGTGTTCTCATAAAGTCCGCGGGTTGAGAAGTATTCGCGGTAGTCCTCCAGAGCCACCTTGGATTCATCGGCCGAGAAGCCGCAGAACCTTTCAAACGATTCAAGAAGCGGAGGACCTATGAACCGGTACAGGTCCGACCTGTCAGTCACGGTTATGCCACGTTTGGAAAGCGCGTGCATAATGGAATTGGTTATACCCAGCGACGGATCTGTCAGGGTTCCATCCAAATCGAACAATATGGTGTTGAATCTCATTATTCTAAAGCCGGAAGCGCGAAAAAGGATTCGCAAAACTATTCAAAAAACGGCAGAAAACGCTACTTTTGCGGATGTAATAACCATTAAGGAGAGAGCGCATATGCAGCCACTGGCCGAAAGAATGAGACCGAAGTCCCTGGACGATTACGTGGGACAGCAGCATCTGGTGGGACCGGGGGCCGTCCTGCGGCGCATGATCGATTCAGGACGCATATCGTCGTTCATCCTCTGGGGACCTCCAGGAACAGGCAAGACCACTCTGGCACAGATCGTGGCCAATCGTCTGGAACTCCCGTTCAGTACGCTGAGCGCTGTAACGGCCGGCGTCAAGGATGTCCGCGATGTCATTGAACGTTCGCGCATGAACCCGTTGTTCCG
Source organism: Bacteroidaceae bacterium (assembly GCA_045640065.1). Classification (GTDB taxonomy): domain Bacteria; phylum Bacteroidota; class Bacteroidia; order Bacteroidales; family Bacteroidaceae; genus Colenecus. The sequence continues at coordinate 13,194 of JAZUEH010000140.1, read as the reverse complement.
CACCAAAGGCAGTCCCATCCTGTTCATCGATGAGATTCACCGTTTCAACAAGGCCCAGCAGGACTCTCTTCTCGGTGCCGTGGAGCGCGGAGACATAACGCTGATTGGCGCGACGACTGAAAACCCGTCGTTCGAAGTCATACGCCCGCTTCTGTCACGAATGCAGGTCTATGTACTGAACTCGCTTGAAAAGGACGACCTGCTGAAACTGCTGGACCGTGCCGTAAAGACCGATGTCCTGTTGCGTGAACGTCATATAGAACTGCGCGAGACTACCGCCATGATGCGCTTCTCGGGCGGTGACGCACGCAAGCTGCTGAATATTCTGGAGCTGGTTGTAGAGTCATGCGGTGACGGCGATGCCATCATAACTGACAAACTGGTCACCGAATGCCTGCAGCAGAACCCGCTGGCCTACGACAAGGACGGCGAGATGCACTACGACATAATATCGGCCTTCATAAAATCCATTCGCGGAAGTGACCCCGATGCCGCCCTGTATTGGCTTGCCCGTATGGTTCAGGCAGGCGAAGACCCGGCCTTCATTGCCCGACGTCTGATTATCTCTGCAAGCGAGGATGTCGGACTGGCCAATCCCAATGCTCTGCTTCTGGCCAACGCCGCGTTTGATGCCGTAATGAAGATAGGATGGCCCGAAGGCCGCATTCCACTGGCCGAAGCCACAGTCTATCTGGCTACCAGTCCCAAGAGCAACTCGGCCTACATGGGTATAAACGCGGCTCTTGAGAATGTGGGACAGACAGGCAATCTGCCTGTACCGCTCCACCTGAGGAACGCCCCTACCCAACTCATGCAGGAACTTGGCTACGGAACCGGATACAAGTACGCCCACGACTATCAGGACCATTACGTGAAACAGCAGTATCTGCCCGATGCACTGACAGGCACAACGTTCTGGACAGCCCAGAACAATCAGCAGGAACTCAAGATCAAGGAACGCATGGACACGCTCAAATCCCGTCCTGAATAATCCGTCAATCAATAGAAGTACATTTGCAGAAAGCGGCCAGACGATAAAGCTTGTAGAACGAGAACAGTTTCAGACTTGGATGTCGGCCTGTTAGGTTCGCTGTAATACTCTTGTCAAAGTATTTTCCAACAGTCAGTATAAGTCCTGTCAGGTGGAGACGTTCCAGACTGCGGTAGCATGACAGAAGGTTCGAACCCTCTCCTATCCTGTCCATATTCTCATGAAGATTCCGGACAGCGGTATCGGTCTTTGCAAGATATGTCCGGCTGTCTTCCAGCCCTACATGCACCAACGGATTGTCAATATGCAGGATGGGCACATTCCTGCGTTTGAGTTCCATTCCGAACAGGACATCCTCATAGCCGTATCTGGAAAATGATTCGTCAAAGCGTATAGCGTTGAAGCAAGTCGAATCAATCAGGAACGAGAATGGTGTAAACCGGTCATAGGGTTCAATACAGCGATAGGCCGCGGAACGTTTTCTGTCAGCTTTCTTCTCATATCTATAGCGCAGTTCCATTCCTTTGGCCGGAAGTGTATCGGGATGCTTCAATCCGCCACATACCACCTGGACTCTACCCTCGCCGTAGTCCGATGCTGATCCTGACGCATTCAGGTATTCTTCCAGAAAGGAACAACTGCACAGTTCGGCATCACAGTCAATGAAAAGCAGTTTGTCGAACCTTGCCTTGTCGGCCAGAAAGTTGCGTACCGCAGCCCTTCCAATGTTATGCTCCAAAGCGAAATACCGGCAGCAGGACAGTCCTTTAACTGAAGCTGCGACCTTGTCACGAAGAATAGCCTGGCTGGAACAGTCATCAGCAACAATCAGTTCGAATCCGAACTCGGCCTGACTGTCCCTGGAGCGCTTCTCAAGCAGACGCATTCCCTGCTCATGCAGACCGAAAAGCAAAGCGGAACTGTCCCAGTCATAGACAGGGACCAGCACAGAGAGCCCTTTTTCAAGGCCGGCATTCACTTTTCCATCCATTTCAGAAACACATCCAATTCATGACTGACAGAAGCAAAGGTAGTGAAATTCAGGAAACTTCAGTACCATATAGGGCAAAGTCGCCGCGGGCAGGATCATCGGGCCATATCCGAGCCATGGCGAGGGTTATTTCAACAGCGGTCTTCAGGTCGGCGTTTCTGCGTGCGGTCAGACCGAGACGGGTAGCAATCTGATAGACATGCGTATCAAGCGGAATGACCAGAGCCGATGGGGTAACCGATGTCCATATTCCGAAATCCACAGGACTGTCTCTACGCACCATCCAACGCAGGAACATGTAAAATCTTTTATTGGCCGACGGACTGTCCGGGACCGGAATGCCCTCAACTCCTTCAAAGAAAAGGCACAGCGAGCGTACCCCTTCGGCAAGGGTATTCTTCCCCGCAAAGAATTCCTCCATGCTGTCCATAATCTCATAGGCCGATGCCATCCTGCTGCACAGCATCCCGTAATCGGACCATTTGTAGAAACGATACAGGCATGCATTGGGATCCGATTCAAGATTCTCCCATGCATGCGAAACGATGAACCGGTACGGACCGCCGGCAGCATCCATTAATGTATGAAGTTTTTCCAATACTCCAAGAAACACCCTACGGCTTCCGTATGCCATCCAGGCCGATATGAAGCCCGACACCTCGATATCCCGGCGGTCAGAGTATCGGTGAGGGAATCTGACAGGGTCCGTATCAATAAAAGCAGCCGTTTCGTTACGCAGAGTAGCCGCCATAAGTTCGCGCTTGAGTGATTCGTCCATTTTCAGATACTTTTTTCTGGCAATTACAGTGCAAAAATAGTGAACAGCCGCCATTATTACGTTCCAAAAAGCATAACTTTGCAACTTCAAAACAGAAATAACTAAATAGGTATACATATGGCAGAGAACACTGCAACAGAAAGCACTGAGAAGAAGAGTCTCAACTTCATTGAGGAGATGGTTGAAAAGGATCTGGCCGAAGGCAAGAACGGAGGTCGCGTACAGACCCGCTTCCCACCAGAACCGAACGGATACCTGCACATAGGCCACGCCAAGGCCATCTGCATGGATTTCGGCATGGCAGCCAAGCACGGAGGCATCTGCAACCTGCGTTTTGACGACACCAACCCCACAAAGGAGGAGACCGAGTACGTTGACGCCATCAAGGAGGACATCCAGTGGCTTGGCTTCCAGTGGGCAAACGAGTTCTATGCATCGGACTACTTCCAGCAGCTCTGGGACTTTGCCGTCGAGCTGATCAAGGAGGGCAAGGCATATATTGACGAGCAGCCGCAGGAGGCCATTCTGGCACAGAAGGGCACCCCGACCCAGCCCGGCCAGAACAGCCCGTACCGCGACCGTCCCATCCAGGAGAATCTGGACCTGTTCTACAAGATGAACAGCGGCGAACTTGAAGAGGGTTCAATGGTGCTGCGTGCCAAGATTGACATGGCCCACAACAACATGCTTTTCCGCGACCCGATCATCTACCGCATAGTCAAGACCCCGCACCACCGCACCGGCACAAAGTGGAAGGCATACCCGATGTATGACTTTGCCCACGGTCAGAGCGATTTCTTCGAGGGTGTCACACATTCACTGTGCACACTTGAGTTTGTTCCCCACCGTCCGCTTTACGACCTGTTCATTGACTGGCTCAAGAAGGGTCAGGACCTTGACGACAACCGCCCGCGTCAGACCGAATTCAACAAGCTGAACCTCAACTACACGCTGCTCTCGAAGCGCAACCTGCTGGCTCTGGTACAGAACGGCATGGTATCGGGCTGGGACGATCCCCGCATGCCGACCATCTGCGGTTACCGCCGCCGCGGCTACACCCCCGAATCAATACGCATGTTCGTTGACCGCATAGGCTACACCAAGTTCGATGCCCTGAACGACATGGCTCTTATGGAAAGCGCCATCCGCGAGGACCTGAACCGCCGCGCCACACGCGTATCGGCTGTCATCAATCCCGTCAAACTCATTGTCACCAACTATCCTGAAGGCAAGACCGAACAGCTTGAGGCCATCAACAACCCCGAAGATCCGGAAGCTGGCAGCCACGCCATAACATTCAGCCGCGAGCTCTGGATTGAACGCGATGACTACATGGAGAACGCTCCCGCCAAATACTTCCGCCTTACCGAAGGCCGCGAAGTACGTCTCAAGAGCGCGTACATTGTACTCTGCACCGGCTGTAAGAAGGATTCCGACGGCAATGTCGAAGAGGTCTACTGCGAATACATTCCCAACACCAAGACCGGCGAATCGGACTGCAACCGCCGTGCCAAGGGCACTATCCACTGGGTCAGCGCCGCACACTGCATCAAGGCCGAGGTCCGTCTGTACGACCGTCTATGGAAGGTCGAGAACCCGCGCGACGAGCTTTCACGCCTGCGCGAGGAAGGAATGGATCCTATCGAGGCCCTCAAGCAGATGAAGAATCCGGATTCACTGGAAATCCGCGAGAACTGCTACGTCGAACAGTTCCTGGCCGACACGAAACCACTGGATCACTTCCAGTTCCAGCGCATAGGCTACTTCTGCACCGACAAGGACTCGACGGCAGGCCACCTGATATTCAACCGTACCGTTTCACTCAAGGACACCTGGAGCAAGGTCAAGGACAAGTAAATGAAGGACGATTCGGCATCGTACTATGACAGTCAGGAGTTCAAGGACCTGCTGGAGGCATACGAAACCATGCTGAGCGAAGGAGGCAATGCCTACTTTGACAGCATGGATCTGGCCAGTATTGCCGAATACTACACCCTTTCCGGCGAACTTGACAAGTCCGATGTCGCAATTGAGTTCGGACTGGTCCAGCATCCCATGGACCCGGACATACTCATTGCCAAGTCATGCAATCTGCTGCAGCGCGGCCAGACGGACCAGGCGAGGGTAATATCGGAATCCATCACCGAAACCGACAATCAGGAACTCATGTATCTTAAAGGATGCATCGAGTTGGCAAGTTCCAACAGTACAGGAGCTGACTTCTACTTCCAGAAAGCTGCAACCATGAGCGACGGTGACCCGGGCATGTACAATGACATAATAGTCAAGTTCATGGACAATCACGAGTACGAGCTGTGTCAGCAGTGGCTTGACGAAGCCCTTATTCTGGATCCGGATTCGCGCAACTTCATAGAACTGCAGGCCGATCTGTACTTTGACACCGGTCAGACTGACAATGCGATTGCCGTATACGACCATCTGCTTGACGAATTTCCATTCGACCCTTACTATTGGGAGCAGATGGGACGCATCTATTACGAGAAAGGCGATTATGCCAAGGCAAGAGAATGCTTCGAGTACATCGAAGCCATTGATACCGACAACAAATCAGCCCGAATGATGAAAGCCAGCTGCATATTCAGTCTGGAACAATGGGATCAGGCATTCGACATTTACAGCCAACTGCTTGCCCAGGACCCCGATTCATACACACTGATGTATTATTGCGGCCGTTGCCTGTTCGAGGCAGGCCGATACGAACATGCCCTGCCCTATTTCCAGAAGTCTTTTGAAAGTCTGAGCAGCGAGCAGGACGACGAGATTCCCACCGAAATGCTTGTCGAGCTGTTCGCTTACATGTGCCACTGTGCCTATCACATGGGCAATACCCGGCTTACGCTCTCATACCTCACTGACGGTCTGGCTCTTAACCCCGAAGACAGCATGCTGTTGGAGATAAAGGAAAAAATTGGAATATGATATCGACATTTTTACAATGGTGCCTTGATCACCTGAACTACTGGACCATCACTCTCCTCATGACCATCGAGAGTTCGTTCATCCCTTTTCCATCGGAAGTGGTCATTCCTCCTGCAGCATATCACGCAGCAGCCGGAGCCCCTATGAGCGTGCCGCTCATTATCCTTTTCGGGACCATAGGAGCATGCATGGGAGCTCTCATCAACTATTTCCTGTCACTTTGGATAGGCAAACCCATTGTCTATGCATTTGCAGACAGCCGTCTGGGACACATGCTGCTGCTTGACAGTGCAAAGATCCGCAAGGCCGAAGACTATTTCAACGAACATGGCGCAGTTTCAACTTTTGTAGGTCGTCTGATCCCGGCCATACGCCAGCTCATATCCATACCGGCCGGTCTGGCACGCATGCCATTAGGCCGGTTCATAGGTTTTACTGCACTGGGAGCCGGCATCTGGAACACCGTGTTGGCCCTGTTGGGCTATTTCCTGCACCGTGCAGTTCCCGAGGACCAGCTCATTGACACCGTAACCCGCTACAGCCACGAGATTGGCTACTCCATACTGGCAATTGTAGTGGCAGTGATTGCCATACTCATAATAAAGAACAGGAAGAACCATAAAAAGTCAGAACTGAAATGACTGAAGAAATAAAGAAGACCCTTGACATCCTCGCCGAAGAGATTGTTCCGGCCGAGGGCTGTACCGAACCCATTGCACTTGCATACGCAGCTTCACTGGTAACAGACACTCTGGACCATAAGATTCCTGACAGCATGACCGTGTTCCTGTCGGGGAACATGATAAAGAACGTGAAGAGCGTACACATTCCCAATACCGATGACAAAGTCGGCATTGAGTATGCCGTAGCCATGGGTGCCATTCTGGGTGACAGCAGCCGCAAGCTCATGGTCATTTCAGACGTCGACCGCAGCCGTATGCCGCTGGTCGGCAAATATGTCGAGGAAAACCGCATCAAGGTCAAGTTGGAAAAGGACTGCCCCAAACTGTATATCAGGATTGAGGCCCTTGCAGGATTCGACAGCGTGACGGTCGAGATATCGGACTTCCATACCAACGTGTCCAAACTGGTCAAGAACGGAGCCAATCTGCTTTCAAAGACCGATGCCGGACTGAACAGGCGCTGCGATCTGAACGAAGAGCACACTGACCGCAGTTTCCTGACAACACAGAAGATCTGCGACATTGCCGACAGCATCGACCTGAGCCTCATCGAGCCGCTTTTCTCAAAGGTCATACGCTACAACTCGGCCATTGCCGATGAAGGCCTGACCCGCACCTACGGCATAGCCATAGGCAAGACCATATACGAGGGAATCAGCGAAGGGACATACGGCAACGACCTCAAGAACAACCTGGCCGGATACGCCGCTGCCGGAAGTGACGCCCGCATGAGCGGATGTCCGCTGCCTGTCATGACAACCAGCGGAAGCGGCAACCAGGGCATGACCTGCAGCCTGCCAATCATCAAGTTCTGCCGCATGAAGGGATTCGACCATGAGCGCCTGATACGCTCGCTGTTCGTGTCCCACATGATAACCATCCACATCAAGGAGGTTATTGGACGTCTGTCGGCCTATTGCGGAGCCATGGCTGCAAGCGCAGGTGTTGCCGGAGCTTTATGCTATGCTGACCGTCTCTCCGTAAAGCAGGTGAAGATGGCCGTAGAGACCACTCTGGCCACCGTCTCGGGCATAATCTGCGACGGAGCCAAGAGTTCGTGCGCCACCAAGATTGCCACCGGTGTGTCAATGGCTGTCGATGCCTACCACTCGGCCCGCAAGAACCGCGGTCTGCTGTACGGTGACGGCATAGTCGGTGCCGACATTGAATCGACCATTGACAATGTGGGTACTCTGGGATCCGATGGAATGAGCATCACCGATGATGTCATCCTGGACATCATGATGACAGAATAATCAGATTTCAGCTGAATCATGCGCGTCGCGGATCTCCACGGCGCGTCCCTGACGGATTATCGAGCAGGGCGGGACATCGTGCGTGAGCCAGATGTTACCGCCCACTATTGTGTCGTGGCCTATGGTCACCCTGCCAAGAATAGATGTGTTGGAATATACTGTCACATTGTCTTCCAATATGGGATGGCGCGGCTTGTCTATGGGATGCCCCTGCTCGTCATAGCTGAACGACTTGGCACCCAGTGTCACGCCCTGATACAGCATTACATGGTTTCCAATAATGCTTGTCGCACCGACCACGACGCCCGTACCATGGTCAATGGCAAAGTATTCGCCTATTGTTGCCGCCGGATGGATATCAATTCCTGTGGCGCTGTGAGCCATCTCCGTGAGAATGCGCGGAATGCGCGGAACACCCAGCTCATGCAGACAGTGTGCGGAACGGTAGTTCAGCATGACCTTGACCAGCGGATAGCACAGGACCACCTCCCCCAGATCACGCACGGCCGGGTCATTATGGGCTACGGCCTGGACATCGGTATTCAGCAGACGCCCTATCTCCGGTAAGGCATTCACAAAACTCTGCGCTACGGCCGGAGCTGCTGTCTCGGCCATCACCGTCGGCAGCTGGTCAAGGAGAATCTCACGGATTGCCGCCGGACCGTCAGTCCACTTGGGCACATCGGAATAATCGGGAAAGATCACGTACTTGACAAGATCCATCATCCGTTCCAGTTCTCTGGTACTTGTCGATTTGTTCATAGGTACTGTATGTGTATTTCAGTCAAAAATTCCAGTCGAGAGATAACGCTCACCGGTATCGGGCATGAGCACCACTATCATTTTTCCCTCGTTCTCGGGCAATGAGGCCAGTTCGCGGGCTGCATGATATGCGGCACCTGACGATATGCCCACCAGCAGGCCGCGTTCGCGTGCCAGGAAACGGGTTGCGGCAAAGGCATCGCTGTCAGTGACGGTCACCACCCTGTCAACCGCCTCCGGATTGTATGTTTCAGGAATGAAATTGGCTCCTATTCCCTGTATGCCATGCGCTCCGCTCACGCCCTGCGTGATTACAGGCGATGCGGCAGGCTCCATGGCCACCACTTCTATGCTGCTGTTGAAACGCTTGAGTCCCAATCCGGTGCCACTCACGGTTCCTCCGGTGCCGGTGCCGGCAACGAAGATATCCACCTGTCCTTCAGTCTGACGCCATATCTCAACGGCAGTAGTCTCTTCATGGACTTTGGGATTGGCCGGGTTGGTGAACTGCCCAAGAATGACCGCTCCGGGAATTGCAGCGCACAGTTCATCGGCCTTGGCTATTGCACCCTTCATGCCCTGGTCCCCGGGAGTGAGAACAATCTCAGCCCCGTAAGCCGCCAGCAGTTTGCGGCGTTCAAGACTCATGGTGTCAGGCATGGTCAGGACAGTGCGGTAGCCATGCTGTCGTCCGATCCATGCCAGCCCCACTCCGGTATTGCCGCTTGTCGGCTCAATGATGGTACCGCCAGGCTGCAGAAGGCCGCGACCCTCGGCATCAAGAATCATGGCCATGGCCGTACGGTCCTTGACACTGCCTCCGGGATTGAAGCACTCAAGCTTGGCTACAATGCGTGCCTTCTGCCCTTGGACCGGCGCGATCTCCAGCAATGGAGTATTGCCTATCAGTTCTGTCAGATTCAGGTAAATCATCCCTGTTTTATCTGGAACCGTTTCTCAGTTCAATATCCATATGCGGATACGCAAAGCTGATACCGTTCTTTGGCAACTCGGTATACACAAGAGAATTCATGTCAAACTTGACATTCCAGTAGTCTTCAATCCTGACCCAATACCATACGGTAAACACCACAGTACTGTCGCTCAGTTCCGACAAGAAGGCCGATGGGTCCTTTGCCCCGGCAACCGATGCATCCAGCACACGGGCATCGGACTTCACAAGCGAAACAAGCAGGTCCATGCATTTCTGTGCATCGGTACCATACTCCACATTGACCTTCATGTCAATGCGGCGGACGGAATGATGGAAAGTATTCTCTATATTGCCGTTTGAAAGTACACCGTTGGGAATTACAATGACACGGTTGTCATAGGTACGTATCTTGGTATGGAATATGGACAACTCCGTCACTATGCCTTCCTGTCCCTGGGCCCGTATGTAGTCGCCGGCCTTGAACGGTTTGAATATCAGGAGCATGATGCCACCTGCAAAATTGGATACGGTACCGCTCAATGCCATGCCTACAGCCATGCCGCCTGCGGCAAGAACCGCTGCCAGCGATGTCGTGTTGATGCCAAGTGTGGAAATGGTCAGTATTATCAGCAGCACCGTCAGGGCTATCGATATTACCGATGTCACGAACGTGGCCAGTGTCTTTTCGGTCTGGCGACGTTCAAAGCCGCGTACGACAGACCTCTTTATTCTACGGATAACCCAGATGCCGACAGCATATATGACGAATGCCGCCACAAGTTTCAACCCGAAATCGATTCCCTTGTCAATCATGTCCTTCATGAAAGCACCAGGGTCAGTCCTGACCTGTTCGAACATAGTTTCGGCAGCTACCCTTATACTGTCACTCACATTTGTCGTCTGTCCGGAATCAACCGCAACAGACTGTAAAAAAACTAGCATGTTCATATCGGATGCAAATATAACGAAAATGCCTATTTTTGCCGTAAAGATACAACCGATATTGAACATTGTCATGACCCGAAAGGAAGAACTGGAACAGAACCCCGCCCTGAGGCAGGAACTGGACAAGATGATGGCCGGGCTGCCATACGATGCCCACACCCCTGAAATGTACGCCTACCGCGATGAAGTCAAGAAACTTCTGCGCCGCCTCAACATAACCGAATACCACGAGCCCTCAATGCGCGACATACTGCACGAACTGCTGCCCAACTGCGCCCCGGACGTGTATTTCGAACCGCCCTTCTACTGCGATTACGGCAGTCTGATCCATGCCCAGGAAGGAGTATTCGTGAATTTCGGCTGCACGGTGCTTGACGGCGGAGGCGTCTATATAGGCCGCCACACCCTGATAGCTCCGAGCGTCAACATCTTCACGGCCGGACATCCGCTGGATGCCGATGAGCGCGACCATTGGGAATACTGTAAACCGGTGCATATCGGCGAACGCTGCTGGATAGGCGGAGGCGTGACCATCTGCCCCGGTGTGACCATAGGCGACCGCTCGGTCATTGGAGCCGGAGCCGTAGTGGTGCATGACATCCCTGCTGACAGTCTGGCCGTTGGCAACCCTGCCCGCGTAATCCGCAAACTCAACGTAAAGAAATAAACATCAAACACTTACAACTATGCATAACGGAAAGATTGGAATAATTGGAACCGGCTGGATAGCCGACATGATGGCCCGCACCCTGACAGGCATCGACCCGAAAATGAAATACGCAGTAGCTTCAAGAACACTGGGAAAGGCACAACAGTTTGCCGCCCAATGGGGCTTCGAAAAGGCATACGGCTCATACCGGGAACTGGTCGAGGACCCCGAGGTTGAACTGGTCTATGTAGCCACACCGCATTCGCACCACTATGACAATTCCGTCATGGCAATTGAAGCCGGAAAACCGGTCCTGTGCGAGAAGGCCTTCACCGCCAATGCCCGTCAGGCCGATGCCCTGCTCGACCTTGCCCACAGGAAGGGTGTCTTCATTACCGAGGCCATCTGGACACGCTACATGCCGCTGTCGGCACAGATACGTCAGGTCATGGAAAGCGGAATCATAGGACAGCCCCGCCTGCTCAACGCCAGTCTGTGCTACATGATGGAGTTCAAGGAACGTATCCTCCGTCCCGACCTTTGCGGCGGTGCCCTGCTTGACCTTGGAGTCTACAGCATCAACTTTGCCCGCATGTACTTTGGAAAGGATGTGGTGGCCCAGTCAACATCGTGCGTGAAGGGAACCACAGGCATGGACATGTACAACGCCATAAGCTGGACCTACCGTGACGGCCGTGTGGCCAACATCCAGTCAAGCACCATGGGTCTGTGCGGCCGCATAGGCCAGATCTGCGGTACCGAGGGCTACATCATAGTCGACAACATCAACTGCCCGCAGAAATTCACCGTCTTCAAGGACTACCAGCCGGTAGCAGTGTACGAGAAACCGGCCGCCCAGATTACCGGCTACGAATATCAGGTCCTGGCATCGTTTGACGCTATAGACAAAGAACTTCTGGAATCGCCATACATGCCGCACCAGGAAACCCTGGACATAATGAAGCTCATGGATTCGCTCCGCAAGGAATGGGGCGTGGTCTATCCTATGGACTGACTTTTCAAGCCACTTCAATCCCACTGACTGACAAGCCGGTGCAACGTCTTTTCAGTTCTGTGCGAGGAAACGTATTATCGAAAACAACAAAGCCCGGAAACTGATAAATTTCCGGGCTTTTCAGCACTCTATTACTCACCGGGCCATCAATTGGCTTGAAATCTGAAAGGGCGACAAAACGGGATTTATTCCCACCCCTCAACCTTTACCGCTCAGTACTCGGTCGGACCGCCGCCTGCGTTGCTGCTGCCGGGGTTGGCATTCTCCGAGCCACCTGAGTCAGCTGGGGTTCCGTTCGCTGAGGTGTCGTCCTCCGGATCCTCGATGTCTGCATCGTCGGTGGAGGTCACGTGCTTCACCAGTTCACCGTTGCGGTCGTAACAGGTGATGCTGATGCTGGTCTTCTTCAGCTCCTCCTTGATGTCAACTGACGGGGTGAAGATGACACGGCGGCTGGTGATGAGGTCCGCACCGACCCTGTTCACATCGGACACACTGGTGGCGCGCACACCGAAGCGCATGGTGCCAAGACCGGGGATTGCAACGGAGTGACCTTCGGTGGCCCAGGTCTTGATGACCTCACCGATGGCGTCCCAGGCTGCGTTGATGGCACCCTTGCTGATGCCGCTGCGAAAGGCTGCTTCCTGAATGACCTTGGACTGTGACAGCTTGTTGTAGAGATCGGCCTGGAGCACGTATGCCCACTTCTCCGAGTTCTTGTTGAAAGACACGTTACGCTCGAAAGCTTTGACTTTGATTGACATAGTCGTAAAATGATTTAATACACGACTGTCTTCTTGAAGGTCCCGAGGCTCCATGGATCCGTACATCCCCAGGTTTCCTTCAAAAGACAATGCAAAGATACAGCCGCATTCAGCCAAAGTCAATAGTTGTCCCGAATCTCAAATAACAGAAAGACTGAAATAACTGAAAATCAGGCACTTTATACCGGGGTCGAAATTCAAATAGCCCGCGACATTCTTGCATGATGGTATATGGTTCCCTAAAAAAGCGCCTCCCTTTTTACAGGAAGGCGCTTTTTCATCTGATTATCCTTGGTTAAGGAATAATGGACTATCAATCAGTACAGACGTTCGCCAAGAACCAGTTTGTCACCGCTGTCGTCAACGGTCCAGATCTGTGGCTTGCGCTGGCCGCTTTCGCCTTCAGCGTGGTGCACGGAATAGAGCAGCTTGCCCTCGAAAGTGCGGAACAGCATGCCGTGACCTGAGTTGTCACCCTTGAAGGCC
>JAZUEH010000139.1:0-3123 GCA_045640065.1 Bacteroidaceae bacterium | reverse complement strand
TCATACACCATAACATCAGAATCGGATATTGCAAATCTGTATGAGTACTGTCTGGAAATATCCATATTCGACAATCTTCCGTCAGCAGTAAAGACTCTGGTTCCAACGGTTCTGAACAGTTATTTCAACCAGACCAGTCCGGCACACATCTACCGTTACGAATACGAATCGACAGGACCTGACGGCAAGCCGGTCACATTGTCATCGGCCTTGATTGTTCCTCTTGATGCCATTACCGGCGACAATCCGGTGGACCAGCTGGTACTGGGCAACCATTTCTCATCCATGAGATATGACGAGTGCCCCACCATGAGCGGCTGCATAGAGGGACTTCTGGCATGGAAGAACGCTGCTGTCGTAATGCCTGACTACTACGGTTTCGGAGCCAGTCAGGATAAGGTTCAGGCCTATCTGAACCCCGATGCAGCCGGTTGCGGCAGTCTCGATGCCTTTCTGGCAGCCGAAGCGCTGATGAAGGACAAGAGAATAGATGTTCCCGAAAAGACAATGAATTTAGGTTATTCACAGGGCGGATTCAATGCGATTGCCAATCTCAGGTATCTGTCCTTGCATCCTGAATACGACATCCATTTTGACCGGACATTTGCAGGCGGAGGACCGTACAACGTAATCAACACTTTCAACAGTTATCTCGAAGGCGGATTCGACAGTGTCTTTCCACTCATTCTGGTCACGCTGACAAGTCTGAATGAGATTGAGAATCTGGGCATAGACTATGCTGACATCTTCAAGGAACCGCTGCTGTCCAACTATCAGGACTGGATTCTGTCCAAGAAGTATGAATCATCGGAAGTTGCAGGACTGCTTGGTTCAACCAACCCTTCAAACCATCTTACAGAAAACATGACATCGTGCAGCGGCCCCATTTTCGAGAAATATCTGGCCGTAGCTGACAAATACTCCCTGACCAAGGGCTGGACTCCCGACAGGAACGAAAACATAACCCTGTTCCATTCAAAGGGCGATGACATGGTTCCCTACAGCAACTTTGAATCAATGGTCCAGTTCCTGGACGGCAAATGCCAGCTGCAGAGCATAACCCAGCAATCGGGCTCACATCAGCTCACATATGTGGCTTTCCTTCTGCATGTAATCCAATACGGAATGTAATGCCCATAATCCCCATAGATTCGTTTGACCATCCCGGCTTAAACCTCTACGCGGGACTGACCGAGCCGCAACTGCGCGCCCGGACCGAGGGCGACAACGGCATCTTCATCGTGGAAAGCCCAAAGGTTATCAATGTGGCCTTGAATGCCGGCTACGAGCCTGTTTCCATGCTCACCGAAGAAAAGCACATTACCGGCGATGCCGCTCCCCTTATAGCCCGATGCCCGGACATCCCCGTATATACCGGTCCCCGCGAACTGCTGGCCCGTCTGACCGGATACACTCTGACACGCGGGGTACTCTGCGCCATGCATCGTCCAAAGCTCCCCACCCTGCAGTCAATCTGCGCCGATGCACGCAGAATTGGAGTAATCCATGCCGTGACCGACAGCACCAACATTGGCGCCATATTCCGCTCGGCCGCTGCCCTGGGTGTTGACGCCATCCTTGTGACACAGGATTCGTGCGATCCTCTGTGCCGGCGTTCTGTACGTGTTTCAATGGGCTCGGTCTTCCTTGTCCCATGGACATGGACACCTTTCGGATATCACGAAATGCTGAGAGAAATGGGCATCAGAACTGCAGCAATGGCTCTGTCCGACCAGTCGATACCTCTAGATGACCCTGTCCTTAAAGCAGAACCACGTCTGGCCGTAATAATGGGCACCGAAGGAGACGGACTCCCGGCCCATGCAATAGCCGCCAGCGACTACACGGTCCGCATACCGATGTCGCATCAGGTCGATTCGCTGAACGTGGCAGCAGCTGCTGCACTGGCTTTCTGGGAACTTCGCGTCAATTGATTTTCCCAATAGCTACAATTGAAACATTCTCTAAAAGCCAATACCACACACTTTGGCCACATTATATCTTTGCTGCGTGGAAGGTAAAAGCCGGCTACCTTTCCACAAGAGTATTAATCCATAAAAACATTATTACTATGGCAACATTATTTTATGTATGTCCAATCTGCGGCAACCTTGTCGTCAAGATTGAAGACGGAGGACCTGTTCCCCACTGTTGCGGACAGCAGATGGAGGAACTGCAGCCCGGAAGCGTTGAAGCTACGGTTGAAAAGCACATCCCTGTAGTGGAAAGAGTCGATGACTGTACAGTCAGAGTCAAAGTAGGCTCAATGCCCCACCCTATGACCAAAGAGCATCACATTGACTTCATCTGGCTTGAGACAGAACACGGAGGCCAACTGCGTTATCTGACACATGACGGCATAGTCCAGGAAAACGCCCAGGCCGAATTCTGCACCTGCAAGGATCCCATTGTGGCAGTCTATGCCTACTGCAATCTTCACGGTCTCTGGAAAAACGACATCTGACGACCATGAGACACATCATTCTGATTCAGCTATGCTATACCATAAAGACATGTAGCCAGCAGTACAGGAACGTTCAGAAACGTAACCAGAAAATCACCAGACAAACACAGGACATCAAGAACAGAACGCTAATCTGCTGGACCGGAACACAATATTCCACATTCACCTCAAGCTGTCATTCAAAGTGTCTTGGGGTTTACTCAAGACACCAGCTAAGGTGTTGACCGGCAGAGTCTTTCTCCATCAGACACTTTTCCACCATCAGACACAGTTTTTTCTTTTTTTGCACAGATCATGAATACCACATTAATCATAAGCAAAGTCCAGATGACACAGTACGACATGTATTTCGGACAGGATGAAGACAGACAGCTTGCCGATTTCATCAGCACAGGTCAGGAAAACATTCTTGCCCGCCTGTGTCCCATGTCGATGGGTCCCAACAGAATAGAGCTGTTTCTGGCCGATGATGACAGCATGGCCATCTTCAAGTTCCAGCAGCCCATTCCCGACAGTCTGGAGCTCCATACCACCTGGCTGATCAAATCCGATGCCGCCATCTGCCAGGCCCTCCGCAATCTGATGAACAGAGGACAGTCGGAACAGGGGACATAGGGACAGGGGAGAGGGGAACGTCGGGGCTGGAAGGGGGCTAGGCC
>JAZUEH010000138.1:0-6682 GCA_045640065.1 Bacteroidaceae bacterium | reverse complement strand
ATAGGCACCCTGTCACATGGTGAAATAATCCAGATTTCAGCTCTTGATTCTCAGGAATTGTCAGAGCAGACATATTTTGAAATCATTTCAAAGAAAACGGCCTATCTCTTCTCTGTCAGTGCAAAACTGTCAGCCATATTGAGCGGTTTTTCAGAGTCCGATGCCGATGCCTTTACTGTCTATGCCTACAATGCCGGTCTTTGTTTCCAGATTATGGATGATATCCTGGATTATCACCCGAGCAAGGAGACAGGCAAACCGCACGGAAATGATCTGAGAGAAGGAAAGTTCACACTTCCTTCAATCTATGCCCTCTTACATAGTGAACGTGACTGGAGCAGTCAGATAAGGGCAATCCGTTCCCTGTCAGCAAGTTCTCAAGTAATGGAAGAAGTGACGGAATACACGATTTCACATGGTGGAATCGAATACTCCGTCAATAAGATGGCAGAACTCAAAAAGCTTGCCATGAATGCTCTGCCAGCAGGTCTTCCTTCAGAATTGCGTTCCGCCTTCCAGTCCTATCTGGATCTGATTACTGACAGAATCTTTTAGTCAGAAGAGTCCTGATCACAGATTCGTGGGCTCGCCAAGAATGTCAGACAGCAGGTTGTCTGCAAGACTTGAGGCCCCTATGCGGAACAGTTTGTTGTTGAGCCAATCCTTTCCAAGAACGTTCTTCACAATAGTCCAGTAGAGAACTGCCTGTGAGGTCTGTCTGATGCCACCGGCAGCTTTGATACCTACCTTTCTGCCAGTAACGGCGGCATATTCCTTGATTGCCAGACACATTGTGCAGAATGATTTGGGATCAGCTCCCGGGACCTCCTTTCCGGTAGAGGTCTTAATGAAATCCGCTCCGGAATACATGGCAACTATGGCTGCCTTTTTCACGTTGTCAAGGGTTTTTAGAGCACCTGTCTCCAGAATGACTTTCAGGGTGTTTTCTCCGCAGAATTCCTTTATTTCATCGGTGTCCTGACTGGCTGTCTCAAAGTCTCCGTTAAGAATCAGTCCCGGATTCTGGACAATGTCAATCTCGGTGGCACCGTCATGAATGGCAAGGCCTACTTCGGCAATCTTCACTTCCTGGAAGGTCTGTGCGCTTGGGAAACCAGCAGCAACACTGCATACGTTCACGCTCTCCACCTCAAGGGAACGGCTTACCAGTCCGGCATAGCAGGGATATGTGCAGATTGATGCAACGCTTGGCAGATCAGGGTATTTCTCTTCGAATCCGTTCACCTTTTCAACAAGGGCGAGAATGCTGTCTTCAGTATCGGTGCAAGTCAGTGAAGTCAGATCAATCAGTGAAAAAATGCGTTTAAGGTTCTCTGAATTCATCTCATTGACACTGTCCTTTGCCGCTTTTTCGAGTATGGATTCGACAAGGTGCTCATCGACCTCCATATTGTACTTTGCAAATGCTTCGCTGCTGCGGCTGATGCGCGGCTGAGCCTCAAGACGGGCATCAAGTTCGCCCATAACGTCGTTATTCTCCATATTATTCCTTTTTGTTGAACCAATCATATATTACTTTGGCCTTTGAAGGGCCAATGCATTGTTCCAGATCCTGTTGTGATGCTTGGGCAATGCGTTTCACACTCTTGAAAGTCTTGATGAGCAGTGTTGCAGTTGTATCTCCAATTCCGGGTATTTCAAGCAGCTGTGACGAAATCTGGGTCTTGCTGCGTTTGTTTTTGTGGAATGTAATGGCAAAACGGTGAACCTCGTCCTGCATCTGTTCCAGCAGACGGAACAGTTCACTGTCCGGCTTGATTCCAACCTGATCACCTGTTCTTGCCGATATCAGTCCTTCGGTGCGGTGTTTGGAGTTCTTGACCAATCCTGCTATTTCAGGTCTGATTCCAAGTGAATCGGCAACCTGTATGGCTATTGACATCTGGCCTTTTCCTCCGTCAACCAGAACCAGGTCAGGCAACGTTCCGCCTTCCTCTACTAGCCGTGTCCATCGGCGTGTGAGAACTTCATCCATCGATGCGTAATCGTCACCTCCGACACCGCTTTTTATATTGTACAGACGGTATTCCTTCTTATTCGGTTTGCCGCCTTCATATACAACACAGGCTGCAACGGCGTTTGTACCCTGAAGATGTGAGTTGTCAAAGCACTCTATGCGCATTGGAATCTTCTCCATTCCAAGCTGTGAGCCCAACTCTTTCATAAGGCGTACGTGCTTCTGCTCAGGATTAAGCTTGTCACTGCGTTTCAGACGGTCTGCGCGGTACTGTTTGACGTTCAGCCACGACAGTTCCAACAATTTGCGCTTCTCACCACGCTGTGGAACCGTCCATGTAACGCCGGTCATTTCAGTCTGCGGCTGGAACGGGACAATTATCTCGCGGGCAGTGCTTTTGTACCTTGAACGCATCTCCACTATGCCCATCATGAGCATGTCTTCAAGTGTCTCATCCATGCGCCGTTTGTATTCAAACGTAAAAGCCTGATTTATGCATCCGCCCGATACATGCATGTAGTTCAGGAATACTACGCTCTCGTCCTCATCTACGCTATAGACATCAACATTGTCCAGTCCGGTGTCAACCACACGGCTTTTTTCCGAGAACTCCTGAATAATGTCATACCTGTCCTTCAGCTCCTGCGCCTTCTCGAATTCAAGTCTTACGGCATGCTGCCTTATTGCATCCATGAGCCTGTGACTCAGCTGAGTTGCCCTTCCTTTCAGAATTTCCCTTATTTCGTCAATCTGTTCAAGATACTCCTGTCTTGACTGGGCTCCGATGCATGGTGCCAGACATTTGTGGATGTGATAGTCAAGACAGACCTTGTATTTCCCGTTTTCTACAGACTCCTGGGTAATAGGGAACCGGCATGTCCTGACATGATAAGCCTTGGAAATCAGATACAGCAGCCCTGTCACGGTTCCGACATGGCTGTATGGTCCGTAATATTCGCTGCCGTTCCTTACAATGTTGCGTGTCTTGAATACGCGGGGAAACTCTTCTTTTGTAATGCAGATGGAAGGATAGGTCTTGTCATCCTTGAGCAGAATGTTATATCGTGGCTTATAGCGCTTTATCAGGTTGTTTTCAAGAAGGAGGGCGTCCCACTCGGTCTCTACCACCAGATATTTCAGATCCCAGATGTGACTGACAAGCAGTCTTGTCTTTGCCGTCTGGCCTTCACGCAGGAAGTATGAACTTACCCTGCGCTTCAGGTTCTTTGCCTTTCCTACATATATTACGGTCCCTTTCTCATCAAGATACTGATAGCATCCGGGCTTCTCGGGCAGATTCTGCACGATTGGCCTTATGTGATTCTCGTATGCTTCAGTAACCTTCAAAATGACTCCTTTTATTCGATTCCGTCAAATTCGTCGATGGCTATGAAACTGTCTACCTGACAGTCTGCAGGGAATTTCTCTCTTGAATGGAAGTTGGTAAGCTCAATGATGCAATTTACGTATACCTTCTTTGGGTTGAAGCTGCTGACAAGCTTCTCCGATGCCACTAGAGTGCCTCCAGTTGCCAGGAGGTCGTCATGAATCAGGACTATATCGTCAGGAGTGATGGAATCCTTGTGCATTTCAATGCGGTCAAAGCCATATTCCTTCTTATATTCAATGCTGACTTTCTCGTATGGCAGCTTTCCGGGTTTTCTGATGGGAATAAAGCCTGCGTTCAGCTTGTATGCAAGAGCTGCGCCTACAATGAATCCGCGTGATTCGACACCACAGACTTTTGTAATGCCCTTATCCTTGTACTCGTCGTAGAGGGCTTCAACGATTTCGGCCAGATCGGCCTTGTTCATGAACCATGAAGTTACGTCCTTGAACTGGACTCCTTTCATCGGGTAATCCGGTATGTTTCTCAGATTCTTGATTAATGACTGCTTGCTCATATCTGTTCTGTTTTTGATTGTTTCACGTGGAACACTTTCCTTTTCTTTAGTTTTTTGCCGAAGATCATCTGTTCATGAGAACCAGCAGGACGTTGATGTCGCTGGGTGACACTCCGGGAATACGGCTTGCCTGAGCCAGCGTTTCCGGATCGTGGGCTGTCAACTTCTGGCGGCACTCGGTGGAAAGGGACTGGATTGTGCTGTAATCAAACCGGCCCTGGATGCGGATGTCTTCCAGCCGCTTCATCTTTCCGGCTATCTGACGTTCGCGTTCAATATAACCGCTGTATTTCATCTGTATTTCAGCCGCTTCGATTATTTCCTCCTTACGTGGGTCGTGTATTCTGTCAAGTCTTGTCTTTAAGGCCGATATGTGTTCGGCAAGATTGAGCAGACCAATCTGAGGTCTCTCGATAAGGTCCTTGATTCGACATCCCTGACGTAGAGGCGTGGTGCCCAAAAGCTCAAGCGATGGATTGATGAGTGCCGGCTTGACGGCAAAGCCCGCGCAGAACTCCAGAAGGCTTTCAATTTCGCGGCGCTTGGTACACATTGCTTCGAAGCGTTCGCTTGTGGCCAGTCCGGCCTGGTACGAGCGCCCTGTGAGACGCAAGTCGGCGTCGTCCTGTCGCAACAGTATCCGGTATTCGGCACGCGATGTGAACATGCGGTACGGTTCATCGACCCCCTTGGTGATAAGGTCGTCCACCAGTACGCCGATATAGGATTCGTCGCGGCCCATTGTGAACGGTGTTCCGCCATGGCAGGCAATGTGTGCGTTCATACCTGCCAGTATTCCCTGGCCGCCGGCCTCCTCATATCCGGTTGTGCCGTTGACCTGGCCTGCCATGAACAGGTTCCTGATGACTTTTGACTCCAGCTTGCTGTCAAGTTGGGTTGGGTCGAAATAGTCATATTCTATTGCGTATCCCGGACGATATACGGCAAGGTCGCGGAATGCGGGAATCTCCTTCAGTGCGCGTATCTGGATGTCCATGGGCATGGATGACGAAAAGCCGTTCAGGTACATTTCGTTCGTCTCCTGTCCTTCTGGCTCAAGGAAAAGCTGGTGCTGTTCGCGGTCCGGGAAAGTGACCAGCTTGGTCTCTATGCTGGGGCAGTATCGCGGTCCTATGCTTTTTATCTGGCCGTTGTAGAGCGGCGAATCGGGCAGTCCGGAACGTAGAATCTCATGCACCTTTTCGTTCGTATAGCATGTCCAGCAACACATCTGGTTGAGATGCCTTTCGCTGTTCATGAATGAGAAACGATGGAAATCATTCTCGCCGTCCTGCCGTTCCATCTCCTCAAAGTGGACACTGCGACGGTCTATGCGGACCGGAGTTCCCGTCTTCATGCGTCCGGTACGGATGCCGTGTCTGGCAATGGATTCCGTCAGTCCGTACGATGCCGGTTCGGCTATGCGTCCGCCTTTGATCTGGCATCGGCCTACGTGAATGAGGCCGTTCAGGAATGTACCTGCTGTGAGAACCACACATTTGCATTGGAAGGTCGCACCCAGTTGGGTCTTCAGTCCGGTAACCTGTCCGTCAGCGACCAGAAGTTCGGTTACCATATCCTGCCAGATATGCAGATTCTCTTGATTTTCAAGCACTTCGCGCCATGCCCAGATGAATTTGCCGCGGTCACACTGGGCTCTGGGACTCCACATGGCAGGGCCTTTTGAGCGGTTAAGCATCCGGAACTGGATTGAACAGCGGTCCGTAACCAGGCCCATGTGTCCGCCTAAAGCATCAATCTCCCTGACAATCTGTCCTTTGGCAATTCCACCAATGGCCGGATTGCAGCTCATCTGCCCAATCTTGTTCATGTCAATGGTAATGAGACAGGTCTTCGAACCCATCTGGGCGGCTGCAGCAGCGGCCTCACATCCGGCATGACCGGCACCAATGACTATGACATCATATTTGAAATCCATACAAGCCTCAAAGTTAGTGCAAAAAATGTTTTGCCCAACTCTTTATCGGAGGCTCTTTCATTTTACCTATTTATTGGGTGCGTGAGTGCAAGGCTTTGACGGGAAATGAGTATATTTGCAGACCTTTGGAAAATCATACAATTTCAATAACAAATAAACTTTTAAAAATTATGTGGTTAACTGATTCATCAATCGGAAGAAAAGTGGTGATGAGCGTCACAGGTGGTGCTCTCATCTTTTTCCTGACTTTCCACATGGCAATGAACTGCGTCGCACTGTTCTCGGGCGAGGCATACAATGCCGTGTGCGAGTTTCTTGGTGCCAACAGGTATGCTCTGGTAGGTACTGTAGGTCTGGCTATTCTGGTAGCCCTTCATTTCATTTATGCCATATGGCTGACTCTTCAGAACCGTAAGGCACGCGGCACACAGAGGTATGCTGTAACTGAAAAGCCCAAGAATGTGGAATGGGCATCACAGAACATGCTGGTTCTGGGTCTTATCGTGGTTCTGGGACTGGGTCTTCATCTGGCCAACTTCTGGTCAAAGATGCAGCTTCAGGAAATCATGGGCACACAGGCAATGATCAATGGGGCCGCTGTCGCTCCGACTGACGGCGCAGCCCTCATTGCATGGAACTTCTCACATCCGGTAATCGTTATCCTTTACATCATCTGGCTTGCAGCCCTGTGGTTCCATCTTTCACACGGATTCTGGAGCCCTCTGCAGACACTTGGCTGGAACGGCAAGACATGGTTCTGCCGCTGGAAGGTCATAGGTAACATTTATGTCACACTGCTCATCCTCGGATTCATTGCAGTAGTTCTGACATTCTTCATCAAGAGTCTTTAATTCATTTTAG
>JAZUEH010000137.1:0-33428 GCA_045640065.1 Bacteroidaceae bacterium | reverse complement strand
CAATATGGCTGACAGTTTTGCACTGACAGAGAAGAGATAGGCCGTTTTCTTTGAAATGATTTCAAAATATGTCTGCTCTGACAATTCCTGAGAATCAAGAGCTGAAATCTGGATTATTTCACCATGTGACAGGGTGCCTATAAGCTTTGAAATTTCGTCAAGACAGCCCAGATGGCCTGTAGCTGTAATCTGCTGCAATGCCTGAGAAACCACGTAGTCTCCCAAAAGAACAGCCATCCTGTTGTCAAAAACCTGATTGACCGATGGTTTTCCACGGCGCATGGCACTCTCGTCAACCACGTCATCATGTATAAGACTACCCTGATGAAGAAGTTCTACTGATGAAGCAAGATTATAAATGCTCCTGCAGACATTGCCTGAACAGGCGGCTACCAGAAGCACAAGGATAGGACGCATGGATTTGCCCTTGCGTTCAAGAAGAAATTTGAGAAGGGTGTCTATCTGAGGATCGGAAGATGAAAAAAGACCCGAATAATGCGCCTTGAATTCATCAAATTCCCGCTGTATGGGTTTGAGAATAGTACTCAGATAGTCCATTGGTAATTGTCTCTGTTCCTTACGGGCGCAAAAATAGCAAAAAAGGACTATAAATGGGGAGCATTTTTGTACTTTTGGGTCTGTAACAATGCCTTATCAAATGGAAAAACTGTTTCTGATTGACGCTTACGCACTTATTTTCAGGTCATACTACGCTTTTCTCAAAAATCCCAGAATAAATTCAAAGGGATTGAACACAAGCGCAATCCTTGGATTCGTGAATACACTAGAGGAAATTCTTTCTAAGGAAAATCCGTCACATATAGCAGTGGCTTTCGACCCGAAAGGCGGAACCTTCCGGCATGAACTGTACAAGGAATACAAGGCACAGAGAGAAGAAACACCCGAGGACATACGCAAGGCTGTTCCCATTATCAAGGAACTTCTCAAGGCATACAACATCAAGATATTCGAAGTCCCAGGCTTTGAGGCCGATGACGTGATAGGCACTCTGGCACACAAGGCCGATGCTGCCGGCGATATCATTACCTATATGATGACTCCTGACAAGGATTACTGCCAGCTGGTCAGCGATACATCGCTTATATATAAGCCGAGATACGGAGACAAAGGGTATGATATTCTAGGCATTCCGCAAGTGTTGGAAAAATACGGGCTTCAGTCAACCGCCCAGGTCATTGACATGCTCGGGCTCATGGGTGACAGTTCTGACAATATTCCAGGATGTCCCGGCGTTGGAGAAAAGACAGCCGTTAAACTGATTTGCGAATTCGGAGGAATTGACGGACTTCTGGCAAACACCGACAAACTCAAAGGGGCATTGAAGGACAAAGTTGAAAAGGGAAAGGAACTGATTGAGTTCAGCCGTATGCTTGCCACCATAAGAACCGATGTCCCGGTCGATCTTGACATGGACGAACTGAAACGACATAATCCTGACGAGGAAAAACTTTCATCACTCTTTCAGGAATTGGAATTCCGTTCGCTCAACAAACGGAGAAATGACAATCCGGTGAACATTGAAAAAAAAACGGCACAGAAAGAAAAACCGGAAACAGTTCAACCTGACCTGTTCAATCAGCCTTTCATGGCCAGTCTGTTTGACGAAAATCCTACCGTCGGTCAAGAAGAAAATGAAAATTCAAATCTCAAGGACCTGAAAAGTATTGACCATGAATACCAACTTATTGATAATGAAGCCGATTCAATTGCTCTTTGCGGAAAACTTCTGACAAGTGACCAAATCTGTTTTGACACTGAAACTACGGGAACTGATCCGATTGACGCAAAAATCGTCGGGATAAGTTTTTCCATCAGAAATAACCAGGCCTGGTACATAAGTCTTGTGGGAAGTGAAGAGGAGAAGAAGAAAAGACTGGAAATATTCAAGCCGGTTCTTGAAAACTCCAATACTATAAAAATAGGACAGAATCTCAAATATGACATTCTTGTCCTTTCAAATTATGGAATAGAAGTTCAAGGTCCCATGTTCGACACTATGGTTGCGCATTATGTTCTGCAACCTGAACTCAGACACAATATGGACTACCTTGCTGAAATCTATCTCGGTTACAGGACTGTAAGGATTGAACAGCTTATCGGAGAAAAGGGACGTAACCAGAAGAACATGGCTGATCTTGATCCGCGCAACGTTTACGAATACGCATGTGAAGATGCTGACATTACTCTGCAACTGAAGGATGTTCTTGAAAAGGAACTCGAGAAAGACGGGACACTGAAACCGTTTAAGGAAATTGAAATGCCTTTGGTTCCAGTATTGGCATACATGGAAAGAAACGGAGTATGCATTGATCCGGAATCACTTAAGGAAACATCGGCATTATTTACCAAACGAATGCAGATTCTGGAAAATCAGATTTTTGAACTGGCTGGAACAAGTTTCAACATACTGTCTCCCAAACAAGTCGGAGAAATTCTGTTTGAAAGAATGCATATCACTGACAAACCCAAGAAAACCAAAACCGGACAATATGTTACAAGCGAAGAAGTTCTTGAAACTCTGCGTGCGGATAATCCAATTGTTGATCTTATTCTGAAATACCGCGGACTCAGAAAACTATGCGGTACATACGTTGACGCTCTTCCTGAACTGGTCAATTCCAGAACAGGACATATTCATACTTCGTTCAATCAGACTGTTACCGCTACCGGCCGATTGAGTTCCAGCAATCCCAATCTGCAGAATATTCCTGTCAGGGATGAAGACGGAAAGGAAGTCAGGAAAGCATTCATTCCAGAACCGGGATGCAAGTTCTTCAGTGCTGACTATTCACAAATTGAACTGCGTATCATGGCTCATCTGAGTGGAGATAAGGAGATGATTGAAGATTTCAGGAATGGTAACGACATTCACACCGCAACAGCTGCCAAAGTATTCAAGAAACCTGTTGAAGAAGTAACTAAACAGGAACGCAGCCGCGCAAAAACTGCCAATTTCGGTATTATCTACGGAATATCGGCATTTGGTCTGGCAAGTAGAATGGGAGTCAGCAGAACTGAAGCCAAACAGCTTATTGACAACTATTTCATTACATATAGCGGAGTCCGGAAATATATGGATATGGCTATTGGGAAAGCACGGGAAAACGGTTTCATCACTACTTTGACAGGACGTAAACGTTATCTTCCCGATATTCTTTCACATAATGCCACTGTACGTGGATTCGCCGAACGTAATGCTATTAATGCTCCTATACAAGGTAGCGCTGCCGATATAATCAAGAAAGCCATGATAGCCATATACGAGCGTTTCAAACGTGAGGGAATCAAGTCAAAGATGATTCTTCAAGTCCATGATGAACTGAACTTCAGTGTGGTTGAAGGTGAAGAATTGAAAGTTCAGAAAATTGTCATTGAAGAGATGCAGTCAGCCTGGCCTATGTCAGTACCTCTTATTGCCGATTACGGATGGGGTGACAATTGGCTTGAAGCACACTAAAGAAAATTACAACAGTTTTGACAGTGATTTGGCAAATTCCCACATGGCTATTCCAGCACTCACTGATACATTCAAAGAATGTTTTGTACCATACTGCGGTATTTCAAGTGAAAAATCGCTGATATCAACTACTGACTGATCAACACCATGTACTTCGTTACCAAGTACAAGGCAATATTTCTTATCACTCTCAGCAGTGAAATCATCAAGTTTTATGCTTTCATGAACCTGTTCAAGAGAAACTATCTTATATCCATCGGACTTTAAACTGATTACCGCATCCAAAGTTGAACTGCAATATTTCCATTTGACAGTTTCTTCAGCTCCCAGAGCTGTCTTATGGATTTCCACATTACAGTTGTCAGGAGTTGCAGTAATTCCACAAAGGATTATTTCAGAAATGCGGAATGCATCGGCTGTACGGAATACAGAACCTATATTATAAATACTGCGAACGTTATCCAAAACTATGACTAAAGGCATTTTCTTACTGTTTCTGAACTGTTCACAGTCCATTCTACCCATTTCCTCTATTTCAAGTTTTTTCATCAGCTTATTACTTTCTGTTGAAAACATTGTTTATAAAAACTGCCTGTCTGTGTATAAAACAAAAATGCTTTGTTGAAAATTCAATCATAAAAAGTGAATAATAAAATTGCTTTTTAAAATCTTGATTCCATATAATCGGATTTACATAATCCTGCTGTTCAAAACACAATTATTTATATATGTTTTACAAACATGATATCAACACATATTAAATATAAAAAAACCTTTCACAAGTATCTGTATCACCATTTTCAAAAAGTTATAAACATTATCAACCGTCTATAAGAATCAATAATGAAAAGAACTATTAAAAACAATCATATACTTATCTTATGACAGTGATACTGACAGTTCTTGAAATGTTTCCATCGGTTGCTATTGCATGATAGACGCCTGAAGAAATTTCATTTCCGTTAAAGTCTTTCAAGTTCCAGCTTAAACTTCCTCCCAATGCTTTAGCCTGAAATACAAGATGTCCTTTTGAATCTGTGAATTTTACAATACAGTCTTGTGTCAATCCTGTTATTGTAACATATTCATCTCGTTCACCTATGACAGGGTTAGGATAGACAGTCATATTTTCCTTTTGCAGTGTCATTTCCGCTTGTCTGGCCTGACCTCCATATTGAACAAGTCCAAGATCTGTAGCGAAGAATAGTGAACCATTGAGTGCATCTTCACTGATGAAAAGAATATTGTTACTTGGAAGGCTGCTGTTATCTACAGTAAAATGTTCTAAAGTACGTGTTCCGTCTTCACTTAAAAGATATACACCATTATCCATGGTACCTATCCATTTACGGTTTCCTTCATCAATATGGATTGCTGTAGTCATTACACCTTCAAACAGATAGTCAGCCAGTCCACTACCATCATTTCTATTTATCTTTATTCTTTCAAATACAGGTGAAGGATCAGTCAGAAAATCCGATGGATTGGGCAGAACGAATATACCACGATTAGTACACAACCACATCTTGCCGTCAATATCGAATTCATAACAGAAAAGATCATATATCTCTTCAGATTTACCATCCTGATTGGTGAATATAGAACCTGAATATCTGATGATATCGTCTTTCTGATTGTCAATTGTATTTCCATAATCCAAAGCAACAATACCTGGTTTGAGTCCACGGGAAGAATTGATCCAGATTACTCCATTGTTGTCCTGTTTCATTTGTTTGAATGTAGGAATACCTGCTATTTCAGGATAATAGAGTCCTTTCCACGAACCATCAGCTTTAAGAACTTTTATTATTGTATCAACTTCGTTGTTGGTCATCCAAAGATTTCCTGACTTGTCGAACATGAGACTGCTCACACTTACAAAATCATATTGATGATGATCAAGAATACTTGTAAGACCACTATTATCCCATGTATGGTTTTTGACGAATTTTCCATTGTTGAATTCATAAAGACCTTGTCTGGCTGATCCCGCAAATACTCTTGAAGGATTATAAGGATCTTGAACAGCTTCAGTAAGATCTATGTATTTATGACCAGTAATTCGCTGGATATCATCATCATAAAATGTCCATTTGTCATTTTCATATTCCATAATGGTACCTGGCCATTCTATTCCCTGATAATTCTGACAACCCGATATTGCAAGCATTTTTCCAGGTTCAGGCCATGTAATGTAATGGAAAGCATTTCTACGCGGACCATTTGGTGACGGATAATGGGCATATAAGGAAAGATTTTCCTCTTCATCAAATGAATATCTGCTTATTCCATGTAAACCATTGGCAGTATAGCAGTTGCCGTCACTGATTATGGCATATTCTGACGGATATGCCATTTTATATGATACAATGCTGTCAAGACTGTGATAAATGTCAATAATACTGTCTCTGCATACAAACATGACAGAACTGTCTACATTCGGCATTGCATTCAGATTGTCAAGAAATTTGGGCCATGCTCCTGTTTTGGTATTGATTTTATATACCTTGTTCAGCGCTGAACATGCCAGTATTTCATTCTGAAAGGAAACAACTCCTGTAAAATTGGCCCGTACCACAGTCTTCCAGTTTACCGGATCCAACAGATTACAGTCTTCAGGTGCTGTCATTATGGAATCGGTAACTGCACAGTAGATTGAATTGTCAAGAACTGTGACGGCATTGACGGCCGATGTAAAACGGTAGAATCCTCTGATTTCCTTTTTTGCAATATCGAATGCCACCAATCCTGCACCAACAGGAATGTAGGCAAGTGAATTGTCAATGTACATTCTGCCAATATTGATGTTACCTGGATTTCCCAGAATGATATCAGGACAATTGACCATTTCATCGGGATTTTCAAGAAGGTCAATATTACCGTCTGCATATACCAGAACAAGTGTGTTTTCCTTTTCACAGAAGGCAATATCGGCTATGTTCACATCTGACAGTCCTCCATTCTTGTCGTAGGTATGGATTTCAGCGCCGAATTCGTTTTCCAAGCAACAGTAAAGTGAACCGTCATTCAGAACGTAGATGCGGTCAAACGCTTTCAGGATCTTTGTCGCATTACCGTATGCCGGCATCATTTTCCATTTTGAAATTGGAATGGTTGCGGCAATGACATTTGAAAATGACAAAAGGAGCATGGCTGCAACCAGTACAACCCATGCTCCTTTTCTATTTGTTGTCTGTATCATAAACTTTTCAAATAATCGGCAAGCTTTCCAACCGCCCTGCCCCTGTGGCTTATCAGGTTCTTGTTTTCAGAACCCATTTCCGAGAAAGATTCATCAAAACCTTCGGGAACGAAAACAGGATCGTAGCCGAATCCTCCATGACCGTGTCTTTCAGTTGAAATGCGCCCTTTGACTATTCCTTCAAACAGAAGTTCCCTGTCCTGAAGCAATAACGCGATAACCGTACGGAATTGTGCGCTGCGGTCTGATTTTTTTTCGAGCTCGTGCAGCAGTTTTTCGATGTTCGCTTCAGAATCGTGATCACCGGCATAGCGGGCAGAATGGACACCGGGTGCTCCTCCAAGTGCAGTTACCTCAAGTCCTGTATCATCGGCAAAACAGTCAACGCCATAGTGTTCCTTGACCCAGTGTGCCTTCTGAAGGGCATTTCCCTGAAAGGTATCTGCAGTTTCAGGTATGTCTTCATGACATCCCAGTTCCGCAAGTGAAATTACTTCAAAACTCGGACCCAAAATCTGACGTACTTCATCCAGCTTATGTGCGTTATTTGTGGCGAAGACCAGTTTCATGACTTATCCTATTACAATGTTGACAATCTTGCGGGGAACGACAATGACCTTACGGATGGTCTTTCCCTCAATATAGCTTTGGGTCTTTTCATTGGCAAGGACATCGGCCTCAATGGCTTTGGCATCCATGTCAGCGGCAAAGTCCATGGTGAAGCGTGTCTTTCCGTTGAATGAGATGGAATATGTCACACTGTCTTCCTTCAGATATTCTTCGTTGAATTTGGGCCATGCTGCATCACAGACACTACCATCACCTCCTGTCATTTCCCAAAGTTCCTCTGCAATGTGAGGAGCGAACGGAGCAATGAGTTTCACGAGATCTGAAAGAACTGCCTTCTTGTTGCACTTGAGTCCTGAGAGTTCGTTCACACAGATCATGAATGCGCTGACTGATGTGTTGAATGAGAAGTTCTCAATGTCTTCGGTAACCTTTTTGATGAGCTTGTGAATGGACTTGAGTTCGTCTTTAGATGGAGCTTCATCACTCAGGCACAGTTTGCCTTCGCGGTCGGTGAACATGTTCCACATCTTGCGGATGAAACGGTGACAGCCGTCAATGCCGTTGGTATCCCATGGCTTTGACTGCTCAAGCGGTCCAAGGAACATTTCGTACATGCGCAGGGTATCGGCTCCGTATTTTTCAATGATGACGTCAGGGTTGACCACGTTGAACATTGACTTTGGCATCTTCTCGGCCGCCCATCCGCAGACGTACTTGCCGTCCTCAAGAATGAAATCGGCTGTCTCGTATTCCGGACGCCATGCCTTGAAGGCCTCGACATCAAGGACATCACCGCTTACAATGTTGACATCGACATGTATGGGGGTAGTGTCATACTGGTCCTTGAGACCCAGTGAAACGAATGTATTGGTATCCTTGATGCGATATACGAAATTGCTGCGGCCCTGTATCATTCCCTGGTTGATGAGCTTGGCAAACGGTTCTTCAACGGTGCTTACGCCCAGATCCTTAAGGAACTTGTTCCAGAAGCGTGAATATATAAGATGTCCTGTAGCATGTTCAGAGCCGCCCAGATAGAGGTCAACGCACTTCCAGTATTCATCGGCTTCCCTGCTGACAAGAGCATTGGAGTTGTGCGGATCCATGTAGCGCAGGTAGTAGGCCGATGAACCCGCAAATCCGGGCATGGTATTGAGTTCAAGCGGGAATACGCTGACATTGTCAATGAGCGATTTGCTGACAACCTTCTTCGATATGGTGTCGAAAGCCCAATCAATGGCGTGGCCGAGTGGCGGTTCGCCGCTTTCGGTAGGCTTGTAGTCCTTGATTTCAGGAAGTTGCAGAGGCAGACACTCTTCAGGGAGCATGGTTGGGATACCGTTTCTGTAATAGACAGGGAACGGCTCGCCCCAGTATCGCTGACGGCTGAATATGGCGTCACGCAGACGATAGTTGACTTTTACGCGGCCAATACCCTTTTCGGTAACATATCTCTTGGTAGCAGCTATGCTTTCCTTTACGGTAAGGCCGTTCAGGTTAAGCTCGCTGTTAGCTGAATTCATCATGATGCCTTCCTTGGCGTCAAAACTTTCTTCGCTGACGTCACAACCCTCAATGAGCGGGCGGATCTCAAGACCGAAATGCTTGGCAAACGCATAGTCACGGCTGTCATGTGCCGGAACGGCCATGATAGCGCCTGTTCCATAACCGGCCAGTACATAGTCGCTTATCCATACTGGAACATCTTCGCCGGTGAGCGGGTTAATGGCGTAGCTGCCGCTGAACACGCCGGTAACGCGGCGGTCAGCAATGCGTTCGCGTTCGGTACGCTTCTTCACGGCTGCAACGTAAGCATCGACTTCGGGTTTCTGTGCGGCTGTAGTGAGCTGTGGAACCAGCTCGCTTTCGGGAGCCAGGACCATGAAGGTAACACCGAATATAGTGTCGGCACGGGTGGTGAATATGGTGAATTCCAGGTCGCTGTCCTTGACCTTGAACTGCATTTCGGTACCTTCTGAGCGTCCGATCCAGTTACGTTGGGTTTCCTTGATGGATTCTGACCAGTCAATTGTATCCAGACCGTCAAGCAGGCGCTGTGCGTAGGCAGAAACCCTAAGACACCACTGGCGCATCTTCTTCTGTTCTACGGGGAACCCTCCGCGTACGGAAACACCTTCCACGACTTCATCGTTTGCAAGAACTGTTCCCAAACCTGCGCACCAGTTGACCATGGTCTCGCCCTGGTAGGCAATGCGGTAGTTCATAAGGACATCGGACTTCTCTTTTTCGTCCATGGCGTTCCACTGTGCGGGTGAGAAGGAAAGTTCCTCGCTCTGGGCCACGTCAAGATCCGATGTTCCCTGCTTCTCGAAATGTTCGATCAGCTGACTTATGGGTTGGGCCGACTGGCACTTGTTGCAGTAGTATGAGTTGAACATTTTCTGGAATGCCCACTGTGTCCAATGGTAATAGCCCGGTTCGCATGTGCGTACCTCGCGGTCCCAGTCAAACGAGAATCCTATCTTGTCAAGCTGCTCACGGTAACGTGCAATGTTCTTCTCTGTTGTGACGGCCGGGTGCTGTCCTGTCTGGATGGCATATTGTTCGGCAGGCAGACCGTATGCGTCGTAGCCCATCGGGTTCAGCACATTGAATCCGCATTGACGCTTGTAGCGGGCATAGATGTCGCTGGCAATGTATCCCAGCGGGTGACCTACATGCAGTCCGGCTCCCGATGGATAAGGGAACATGTTCAATACGTAGTACTTGGGTCTTGAAGGATCCTCGACAACTTTGTATGTGCCTCTCTGGGCCCACAGTTCGTGCCACTTTTTCTCAATCTGTCTGAAATCGTACTCCATCTTTTATTTTACTTGTTTGTTTATTTTCTTTTTGAAATTGCAAAAATACTGAAAATCGGTCATTAGTCCTTCTTTTTGGAGTGGAAATCGGCATTGTGGAACTTCCAGACAATCTGGAGTCCGATGTCCTGCTTGTGCGATGAATCTATTCTCTGTGCTCCGTCGCCTATGCAGTCGCGGTCAAAGTACAGTGTTCCCGATGCCTTGAGGCTTGCCTGAAGACCATCCCGGAACCGTAGTCTTACCATTGATGACAATCGGGTTCCGTTGCCTGAAAGGTTCATGAATCCGAATTGGTATCGGTTTCCCTTCTCGTAATATGAAAGAGCGCTGTCAAAACTGTCAGTACGGAAAAGGAAGGCGGCGACGTCTGCATCGAGGCAGCATTTTCTACCTTTATTCTGATTACCGCTTCTGTTGATTGAAAGACCTGCCGACCTTCCCCATGACGGTTCCGTTCCTTTGAAAAAAGACAATGACTGGAGTGTCTGTCCTTGCCATGACCATCCGGGAGCCAAATCACCAATGTATCGGAATTTGAACCGTATGGTGGTTCTGTATTCCAGTTTTCCTGAAGCCTTGCAGTCCTTCTGAACAGAGTGGAAATTCAGATTTGCAAGGAATTTTCCCAATTCCTTATCACTTGTCTGCCAACTGGCGCGTATCTGCATTCCATGTGACGGGGCCGATGCACCATAACATGGCTGGGGATGACCGTAGAAATCGGCAGACAGCGAAGTTTGTCTGTTGCCAGTCTTTCCTGTCCATGAAGAGCTCAGTCCATATTCGTTCTGAACCTTTGACTGGGACAGAGCACCGGAATGCAGTGATTCATATCCAGGGCTGTAATATCTGGCGGAAAAGCCAAGTTCGCCGAATCTTTCAAGATGAAGCAGAATATTGTCAAGAGTGGCAAAACCCATTGCTTTTCCTGTCACAAATGATTGTGCTGTCTCTCCCCAAAATGCAAATCCTGTCCTTTTCACCGCATAATCCGTTGAAATGCCAGCTCTGAAGCGGCTTGTCGGAAATGGTCTGGAAAACAATTCCGCCAGTGCAGTAGCGCCTGTTTCAATACCCTGATGGGAATATTGTGCGGAAAAACCGGCATCGGACTGTGTGACATTGCGCCTGCGCTCTATCTCGAGCTGTGTACGGTGGTAGCCGTCAGTCTTGAGTGACCTGATACTTCCATTGTCGGCAATCGAAGCATCAGTCTTCTGGTGTGAAATGAAGCCCGACAGCCTCAGTCTGTCATTTCCTATCTGAGTTCCAGCTCCAGTAAAGTATCCGTTCTCAGAGGCTGATGAGTATGGCTTTATTCCCTGAAAGTTGCCTTTCGGAGAAATTGTCCCCATTCCCATTGTAAAGGCGTTTCCAAGCAGAAGTCCATAGCCGTACTGTACTTTGAACCGGCCTAAGGCAAGTGTCTGGAACGGTCCTGTGTCCTTGAGGAAAAGGTACGGGGAAATGAAGTCAAAACCTGCCGGCATTCTGAATTTCTCACCTGCATCATGCTGTGCGGTAACACCAAGCCGTATGCGGTCATTCCAGTTCATGTTCCATCTTAGGTAGCCGGCCAGCTGACCGCCATGGTACTGGCGGTTGGGATATCTGGCCAGTTCATCGCTGCTGTGGGACTTGAATCCGTTTCTTCTGTACATGGGAATGTCAATTCCGCTTACCAGTTCGTGTCGCGCATGATCCATAACCTGTGACATTTTCACAGTTCCATGTTTCTCAGGTCCCGGCCCTGCCGTAACGAAATGCCGTAACAGTCGCCTGGTGTCATAATCCAGTCCTTCCACAAGCTGGAGTTCCCCAAGACTGAGCATCGGCCCGTGAAAGTAGATATATGCGCTGATCTCCTCTATCTGGCTGTCGGAAAGGAATTGCAACTGCCCCAGCTGTTGAGGTGTAGCGCGGTTTATATTGATGGGATTGTCATGCAGTTCTTCCAGCTGTACTGCAAACTGCTCGAGTTTTTCATCATCAAGGAAACTCCCGTCAAGCAGTTCCTCAAGCACGTTTTCCCACGAGTCCGTATTATTGTTCAGTGGAATTTCAATGTGGCCGGTATTCTGCGAATGGAGAATCTGTGGCAGTAATGATGCCGCTGCCAGGCATAAGATACAGAAGTTTTTCATGGTCTTTAAATTAAATAACGTGGTCAAAGGTATGTGTTTGTTGCGGTATTTGGTAAATTTGCGCTGAAATGATAGACTTGAGAACCATATTATTGTCGTTTGCATTCATTCTTCTGTTGCCGGGTCATGCCGAAGCAGGCATTTTCAACAGAAAGAACAAGGTTGCCGAACCCGGGAGGGACAGCAACGTTGCCAAGTATGCTGTCATCAATGGCGATACGGTGCCGACGTTTGAGATTATGGAAGTCAACGTATATGGGCGTCGGACATATTCCAACAAACGTCAGCAGAAGCAGTA
Source organism: Bacteroidaceae bacterium (assembly GCA_045640065.1). Lineage (GTDB taxonomy): Bacteria > Bacteroidota > Bacteroidia > Bacteroidales > Bacteroidaceae > Colenecus. Next base: position 20,911 of record JAZUEH010000137.1, on the reverse strand, counting down.
TGACAAGCTTACGCGTAACGTCATCAAAATGTATCCGATATCGCAGGAAATCAAGAGCATTCTTATAGAGACATATCTTATGCTGCAGTCCATGCCCAATGAAAAGGACCGCGAAAAGCATATTAAGGATGTTGAAGACGGAGTCTGGGAGCAGTATTATCCCGTTATGCGGAAATGCACGCTCGCTCAGGGAAAACTGCTCATAAAACTCATAGACCGTGAGTGCAATCAGACCAGTTATGAACTGATTGATGCTTTTGCCGGACATTTCAAGGCAAGGTTCTATCAGGCTTTTGCCGCTCTGTTCGGGGCAACTCTGAAGAAGGAATATGAGCCTGACTTCGACGACGAGGATCAGATAATAGAGGAAATCATCTGGATGATTGACAACGGTACAATCTGACAAATGGTTGGACATGATACGGTTTTTGGTTATATTTGCATATTGAACGAAAAATTTAGAATGACGATATGGCATTGCAATGCGGTATAGTGGGACTGCCTAACGTAGGCAAGTCCACTCTTTTCAATTGTCTGTCAAGCGCCAAGGCGCAGTCAGCCAATTTCCCCTTCTGTACTATTGAACCTAATGTCGGAACCATTACGGTTCCTGACGAACGTCTGAACCGTCTGGCCGAAATAGACCATCCGCAACGTGTAATTCCGACTACGGTTGAGATTGTGGATATAGCCGGTCTTGTCAAAGGTGCCAGCAAAGGCGAAGGTCTGGGTAACAAGTTTCTTGCGAACATACGCGAGACCGATGCCATTATTCATGTGCTGCGTTGCTTTGACGATGATAACATAACCCATGTTGATGGCAGTGTGAACCCTGTCCGTGACAAGGAAATCATTGATACCGAACTTCAGCTCAAGGATCTGGAGACTGTAGAGAGCCGTATCACAAAGGTCCAGAAGCAGGCCACTACAGGCGGAGACAAGAACGCCAAGGCCCTGCTCGAACTGCTGCAGCAGTATCGTGAGGCCCTTCTTCAGGGCAAGAGTGCGCGTACGGTTGAGATATCAAAGGAACAGCAGCCTCTGGTGCATGACCTGTTCCTTCTTACAACCAAGCCGGTGCTTTACGTCTGCAATGTTGACGAGAAGAGTGCCGTAAGCGGCAACGCATATACAAAAGCCGTTGAAGAGGCCATTAAGGACGAGGGTGCGCAGATGATACTGGTTGCAGCCGGTCTTGAGGCCGATATTGCCGAACTTGAGACCTACGAGGAGCGTCAGATGTTCCTTGAAGAGGCCGGTCTTGAGGAATCAGGTGTAGTGCGTCTCATCAAGGCCGCCTATCGTCTGCTGGATCTCCAGACATTCTTCACCACAGGAGCTGACGAATCCCGTGCGTGGACTTTCCGTCGCGGCATGAAGGCACCCCAGTGTGCAGGAATCATCCATACGGACTTTGAAAAGGGCTTCATCAGGGCCGAGGTCATCAAGTACAATGACTATGTGACTCTAGGCAGTGAGGCGGCAGTCCGTGAGGCAGGCAAACTCAGTGTCGAAGGCAAGGAATACATTGCTCAGGACGGTGACATAATGCATTTCCGTTTCAACGTCTAATTCCCCTTACAAGTCATGTCGCAGTTCCTTTACACAGTCTGGAATCCAAACGTTGAGATGATGCGCATTTTCGGTTTTCCGGTGCGCTATTATTCGCTCATGTGGGTGATAGGACTGGTTGCCGCATATTTTCTGGTCCGCCGCTTCTACCGTGACCGCAAGATCAGTGACGAAAAGTTCGAACCTCTGTTCCTGTACTGTTTCCTTGGAATCCTGATTGGAGCACGTCTGGGACACTGCATCTTTTATGAACCGTCATATTATTTTGCCAGTTTCAGGAACTTCATCGAGATGCTTCTGCCGGTCAGATTCATGCCTGATGGAGGTATGAAGCTGGTGGGATACAGCGGTCTGGCGAGTCATGGCGGAACGATAGGCATTTTCCTGGGTATTCTGCTCTATTGCCGCAAGTACAAGATCAGTCTGCTGGAATGCGTTGATATGGTTGCGGTTGCAACACCGGTCACATCGGCCTTCATACGTCTGGGCAATCTCATGAACTCCGAGATTGTCGGCAAGCCTACAGGCACTGACCACGGTTTCGTATTCGCTCAGCTGGGCGAGGATTTCCCGCGCCATCCGGCCCAGCTTTATGAGGCAATTGCCTATCTGGTCATATTTGTCATCATTTATATGATTTATCGCAAGCGCAAGGATATGGTCGGCACAGGATTCTATTTCGGATTCTGTCTGGCAAGCATATTCGTGTTCCGTTTCTTCATAGAGTTCTGCAAGGAAGTCCAGGTGGATTTCGAAAACGGAATGGCACTTGATATGGGTCAGATTCTGAGCATACCTATTGCACTTGTGGGCCTTTTCTTCGTGTTCCATGGGTTGAATAAGTATAAGGCTGTGCGAAAACATTGAGTTAATTTGAATTTCCTAATTACCAAATCAATAAGATTATGTTTTTGAGTTCAGGAGGATTAGCAGTAACATCATTTGCCACACCGGAGGTCTGGCATGCGATAGTCCAGTTTTTCATTGTAGCCGTGGCAGTACTTGCCGGCAATGTCCTCAGGCGCAAGGTCAGGATCTTGAGGCGCAGTCTCATGCCGAGCGCTCTGCTTGGCGGCCTTATTATTTTGCTGCTCAAGCTTTGGCCTTCATTCAACGATTTGATAGACAAGAGAATGATGGAGGTCGTTACCTATCATACCCTGGCTTTGGGATTCATTGCCATGTCTCTCCGTGCTTCCAAAGATTCTAACCGTGCCAATACCCGTACTGTAATTGATACCGGTACGCTGACTATCGGCACATATATCGTTCAGGGTATTGTGGGCCTTCTGGTAACCATACCCATGTTCATCTGGTGGAGAAATCCGGATGCCGGTCGTGACATATTCTATTCAAGCGGTCTGCTGCTGCCAATGGGCTACGGTCAGGGTCCCGGACAGGCACTGAATTTCGGTACCATATATCAGATTGGAGCCGGCGAGCAGGGTATCAGCTTCCAGGGCATTGACTTCGGACTGTCCATTGCAACCATAGGATTCCTTGTAGGCAGTGTTGTCGGTGTGATCTACATGAACATACTGAACCGCAAGAAGAAACTGACCATGAATGAGGGTGAGATTGAGACCGCTCATACAATTGAGGATTATGAAAACGGTAATGAGCTGCCTCATTCTGAATCGGTTGACAAGCTCACCATAGTTGCTGCAATAGTACTTCTCACCTACGGTCTGGTATATCTGCTCATGTCATTCATTGGCGGTCTGGACCTTGGCAACTTCGGTGAAAAGACCCTCAAGCCTCTGGTTTACGGCTTCAACTTCTTCTGGGGTATCCTGTTCGGTTCTCTGGTCAAGATGATTATCAAGCGTCTGCTCAAGATGGGTGTAATGCATCGCGAATACCTGAATGATTTCCTGCTGAACCGAATCAGCGGCTTCATGTTTGACATCATGATTGTGGCAGGTACGGCCGCCATCAGTTTCGAGAACCTCAAGTCCATCTGGTTGCCGCTTACAATAGTATGCGTGGTTGGTGCCATCGTTACATTCCTGTATGTACGCTGGGTGTCATTCAGAATATATCCGGGTTACAAGTATGAAGGTTTCTTTGCCATGTTCGGCATGCTTACCGGTACTGCCAGCAACGGTATGATACTTCTGCGTGAGATAGACCCGCGTTATGATACTCCTGCCGCCAACAATCTGGTGCTGCAGAACATCCCTGCAATGATACTGGGCTTCCCGGTCCTTCTGCTTCTTGGCTTTGCCCCCAAGAGCATGAAGGCTACGCTGATTACTCTTGGCATTCTGATAGTGCTGTTCATTGTGGCAACACTGTTCCTGTTCAGAAAGAGGAAAAAATGATAATCTGAAGAATCTGTAAGTACCATGGCAGACAAGGAGGGGCTGACGCCCATGATGAAGCAGTTCTACAGTCTCAAGGAGAAACATCCTGACGCTGTACTTCTGTTCCGATGCGGAGATTTCTATGAGACCTACGCCCAGGATGCTGTCGCGGCAAGTGAGATTCTGGGAATCACTCTGACACGCCGTAACAACGGCAAGAACGGTGCATCGCAGATGGAGATGGCGGGCTTTCCGCATCATGCTCTTGATGCCTATCTCCCTAAACTCATCAGGGCCGGCCGTAGGGTTGCGATCTGTGACCAGCTTGAAGATCCTAAGATGACCAAGACCCTGGTCAAACGTGGTATAACCGAACTGGTGACCCCGGGTGTTGCCATGAGCGACAACGTCCTGCAGTGCAAGGAGAACAATTTCCTCTGCGCCCTGCACTATGGCAAAAGCGCATGGGGCATTTCATTCCTTGACATATCGACTGGTGAATTCCTTCTGTCTGAGGGTCCGAAAGACCATATTGACAAACTCCTGTCTGATTTCTCACCCAAAGAGACCCTGGTAGAGTATGGTCGTCGTCAGCTGGCCATGGACAGTTTCGGTCCACGCTGGTGTTATCGCGAAATGGATGACTGGATTTTCACTCCCGATACGGCACGTGAAAAGCTTTGCCGCCATTTCCATGTACGTTCAATGAAGGGATTCGGAGTGGACCATCTGGAGAACGGCAAGATAGCCGCCGGAGCCATTCTGGAATATCTGGCCCAAACCCTTCACAGTAATATCAGTCACATAACGTCCCTGCAGATCATCGATCAGGAAAGCTGTGTGCGCCTTGACAGATTCACTGTCCGTAACCTTGAACTGTTGCAGTCGGGCTGTGAAGACGGCACTTCCCTGCTTCAGGTCATGGACCATACCAGTTCCCCTATGGGAGCCCGCCAGTTAAGGCGCTGGATACTGTTCCCGCTCAAGGATGTGGGCGCCATCAACTCGCGTCTTGATGTGGTTGATCACATGTTCCGCAATCCTGACCTGCAGGAGGAACTGCAGGGCATTCTTTCCCGCATGGGCGATGTCGAACGTCTTGTCTCCAAGGCAGCGGTGCTGCGCATCAATCCGCGTGAGGTGCTTGGCTTGGGGCAGGCCCTGAGTCTCATGGATCCCATACGTCAGGCATGCGTGGAAAGCGGGTGTGAGCAGCTTCGTCAGATAGGTGAGTCGATAGATCTCTGCCCTGACCTGTGCCGTCGGATTCTTGTTACGCTCAAGTCCGATGCTCCCATGCTGCTCTCCAAGGGCGGTGTGATAGCTTCCGGCGTTTCGGCCGAGTTGGACGAACTGCGCCAGATCGCCTACAATGGCAAGGATTATCTGATGCAGCTGCAGCAGCGTGAATCGGACCAGACCGGAATTCCGAGTCTCAAGATAGCATATAACAATGTGTTCGGATACTATCTTGAGGTACGCAACACATTCCGTGACCGTGTGCCTGAGACATGGATACGCAAGCAGACGCTGGTTAACGCCGAGCGTTTCATCACTCCGGAACTCAAGGAATATGAGGAGAAGATTCTCGGTGCCGAAGACCGTATTCAGGAACTTGAAGCAAGGCTGTTTTCCGAACTTGCCCGTTCCATTCTGGACTTCGTTCCGGCAATACAGAAGAATGCCCAGAGTCTGAGCCGGCTGGACTGTCTGCTCAGCTTCGCCCAACTGTCACGCGAGCGCAAGTATGTACGTCCGGTGGTTGATGACAGTCTGGTCATTGACATTCGTGAGGGCCGTCATCCGGTCATTGAGACTCAGATGACAGGCGGTGAAAGCTACATTTCGAACAATGTGCTTCTTGACAGTGACAAGGAGCAGATACTTATAATCACCGGTCCGAACATGGCCGGTAAATCAGCCCTGCTGAGACAGACCGCACTCATTGTGATAATGGCCCAGATGGGTTGTTATGTTCCCGCTTTGAGTGCCCGGATCGGTATGGTTGACAGGATTTTCACACGTGTGGGAGCCAGTGACAACATCAGTGCCGGCGAATCGACCTTCATGGTTGAAATGACCGAGGCGTCCAGCATACTGAACAATCTGAGTGCCCGCAGTCTTGTCCTCTTTGACGAGTTGGGGCGAGGAACATCAACGTACGATGGCATTTCCATTGCGTGGGCTATTGTAGAGTATATCCACAACCATCCGACTGCACGGGCAAAGACGCTTTTCGCCACTCACTATCATGAGCTGAACGAGATGGCCCAGTCATTCGGACGCATACGCAATTTCAATGTATCGGTAAAGGAGATTGATGGCAAAGTGCTTTTCATGCGTAAGCTGGTGCCCGGAGGCAGCGAGCATTCGTTCGGCATACACGTTGCCCGTCTTGCCGGCATGCCCCCCAGCATAGTGAAACGTGCTGACATTATCCTCAAGGAGATGGAGCATGGCGGACAGGACAGGAACATATCACGTCCCGGACCGGAGACTGCGGCAAGCGCTCCCGGCATGCAGATGAGCTTTTTCCAGCTTGATGATCCGGTCCTGAGCCAGATACGTGACCAGATACTGTCAACCGATATCAATAACCTTACACCTGTCCAGGCTTTGAACAAGCTCAATGACATAAAAACCATACTGAAGGGCAGGTAGAAGCCTGTCTGATGCTATCAATTCCTGAGTATCATGTCAACAGTTCTGTACAGTTCTCCAATATTCGGTCCGGTGCGCAGCCGTCGTCTGGGAATCTCGCTGGGCATCAATCTCATGCCTGCCGATGGCAAGATATGTACTTTTGACTGCATATATTGCGAATGCGGGCGTAATGCCGCCCACCGTCCCGGTCTTCATCGTCCTTCGAGAGAGGACGTACGCAAGGCGTTGGAATCACGTCTTCAGGAAATGAAGGCGGTCGGTCCGGAACCTAATGTACTGACCTTTGCCGGCAATGGCGAGCCCACGGCACATCCCGATTTTCCCGGAATAGTAACTGACGTTCTGGAGCTGAGAGACCGATATTTTCCGAAAGCCCAGGTAAGCGTGTTGAGTAATGGAACCCGTATTTTCGACGATGAGGTTTTTGGTGCACTGCTGCGTCTTGACAACAACATTCAGAAACTCGATACCGTCAATCCGGAATATATAGGTCTCATTGACAGTCCCGTGGGACAATATGATGTCGAGAAGACCATAGACCGTCTCTGTCAGTTCGGTGGACGCGTCATGATTCAGACCATGTTCCTTACCGGCACTCTTGACGGTCGTGATATGGACAATACCGGAGACGCTTTTGTTGAGCCGTGGATAGCTGCACTGGAACGCATCAGACCTTACAAGGTTTTCATATATACCGTTGACCGCGAGACGCCCGTCAGTACGCTTGCCAAGGCATCGGCACAGACATTGGATGCCATTGCGGCACGTGTGCGTGAACACGGCTTTGAGACTGTAGTATCATATTGATTAATCTGACTCCAGGCATGAAATTGAGATTATCCGGAATATACGCACTGCTCTTGCTGCCACTTCTGTTCCTGTCCCGTCCTGCAGTTGCAATGGCTGGTGGACCGATATCGGCTTCCAGACTATATGAGGTGACACGTCAGGTCGACAGTCTCATTTACGAGTGTCTGCCGGTTGGTACTGATGTGGCCATGTATGTATATGATTTGACTGACCGCAAGCCTGTGTATTCGTACAGAGCCGATGTCATGTGTCGTCCTGCATCGGTTCAGAAGGTGATTACCAGTGCTGTGGCCTTGCAGTCGCTCGGGAAATCCTTCCAGTTCGAGACAACGCTTGCAATCCGTGGCGAAATCAAGTCCGATGGAACGCTTGACGGAGATGCATATCTTATAGGAGGCCTTGATCCTGCACTTTCCGAGCAGGATCTCAGGAATATGGTCCATGACCTCAAGTCAGCTGGAGTCAGACGGATTGGTGGAACGCTTTTCGCTGACTTGAGTATGATGGACAGTGTGTCATGGGGACCGGGATGGTGCTGGGATGACGCTCCTTCAAGTTTCCAGCCATTCATTTCCCCGCTCATGGTTCACGAAGGTTTCCTGCAGGTTCAGGTTGAACCATCATCCAAAGGCCAGCCGGCCAAGGTCAATCTGTTTCCTGCCAACAGTTTCATTAGGGTTGTGAACCATTCATCAAGCAACGATTCAAAAGCCGGAAAACTTAAGATAGAGACAGACTGGGCACATGGGGACAATACCGTTACCATTACAGGAAATGTAACCAGAAAGCAGTCTGTGGAGATAAGCATGCAGCCGTCACAATGGTTCACGCTTTCGCTGTTCTGTGAATATCTTGAACAGGAAGGCATTACAGTCAGTCGCGTTGGCTATGGCCAGTGTCCGTCAATCGTTCAGACGGTTTCTGTTGCCCGTCACGGGCTGGTGTCTGTCATGACCCATGCCCTTAAGGAAAGTGACAATCTTTATGCGGAATGTATGTTCCTGCGCATGTCCAAGTCCTGGGCTGCAGGTCCTGTGGGATTCTCTGCTGCAGCCGATTTTACCAAAAACTTCATTGACCGCAAGTTCGGCATTAAACAGGCATCGTACAACATTGTTGATGGTTCCGGTCTTTCCATGTATGATTTCATGTCTCCTGTCTTTATGGTCGATGTGCTGTCAATGCTTTATCACAAGCCTGATCTTTATGACCTTTTCTATAATGCACTGCCTGTTTCCGGTGTGGACGGTACTCTCAAAACGCGCATGTCAGACAAGGGAACCATTGGGAAGATTCATGCGAAGACGGGTTCGGTAACTGGTGCAAGCACTCTGGCAGGGTATATCCAGACTCAGTCAGGACATACACTGGCTTTCTCGATAATGAACGGGGGAGCAGTCAAGGCCTCACCTTCACGCGGGATACAGGACAAGCTCTGTGAGGTTCTCTCGACTCTTTGATATCAGGAACCTGTTATGAAAAGTCCCGCGTATTTATAATGTCCTGAAACTGTAGCCCTGTGCAGTAAGCCAGTCAATGACCTGTGGAAGAACAATCTTCAGGTTCTCCATGCTTTTCAGGGAATCGTGGAAGACAATGATGGAGCCGTTACGTGTAAGACGGCGGACAATACGGAAAATCTTTGAAGGCTTTATATTGGGATTGTAATCTCTGGTAATGACATCATAGAAGACAATGTCATACTCTCCTTTCATATACAGGTAGCTGCAGCGTCTCATTATGCCGTGTGGTGGACGGAACAGCCGTGTCTTGAAAAGAGTGTCGCACTTCTTTACGTTGTCAATGAAGTCGGGATTGCGCATGCGCATGGAACGCACATGGTTGAAGCTGTGGTTGCCGACAGAATGTCCTTTGTCAATTATCTGCTGGAACAGTTCCGGATATTTGCGGACATTGTCACCGACCACAAAGAAAGTTGCCTTTATTCCCCGCCTGTCAAGAAAGTCCAGCAGCCATGGAGTGAGTTCAGGAATGGGGCCGTCGTCGAAAGTAAGATAAACCGAACGTTCTTCCGGGTTTTTCCGGAAGATACCGTTCGGGTATATCCTGCTTAATATCCAGGTCGGCCTTTCAAAAAACATCAGCTTCTTCTACGGGTTCGTGAGTATTCCAGAGGATCCTGTCCGGTTCTTGCTCTGAATTCATTGCACAGAATCTGGAACTCGTTGATTATCTTTTCCATGTTCTCTTCGTTCAGAAGTTCGTTAAGCAGTGGATGAGTGTAATCATAGAGTATGGCGGCAGCATCCTTGAAGCTTTCAGATGAGATTATCAGGTTCCTGTCATTCATGCTCAGGAACCAGTACAGCTGCTGTGTGTAGTTATCGGCAGTTTCGGAAAGTATCTGTCCTCCCTTTTCGGTTTCACCCAGAGCCAGGTAAAGCTGGGCAAGTTCCATGTCCATAACATCACGATATGGCAGCAGTTCAGGCGAAATGCCTTTATCAATACGGTTCAGAATATCAAGAGCCTTGTCTTTTTTACCTTCTCTGATAAGCTGTTCAGCGCACTGTGAGAATATGCGGCGGTGTGACATGCACATACGTCTTACAGTCTGGTCAAGATACAGGTCAGGATTGTCCAGTCCTCCGAACTTGAACTGCATGAGATTGCTGTACATCTTCTCTGAGTCGACCGGTGTGGACTGACCGGTAATCTGCTTCCAGTTGAATGGAGTGATGCGGTAAGCCAGACCTTCCAGCACGAAGTAGTTCTTAAGGCCAAGATAACTGGTCTCGGGCACGGTGGTAGCCATGAAGAGAGGTCTTTCCCAATTGGCATGTGCCAGCATGTCGAGCAGCATGAGTTCGTTCTTGTATAGGTAATTCTTACCTGTAAGGGAAATGATCATGCGGTCGGGCATCAGGGCTTTGGTCTCCTCGGCGGTTTCACCTCTGAACTGTGCCGGTATCATCATACCTGACCTGAGAACAGCGTCCTTGTCAATCTTCAGCCAGATGGTGTCGCTCGGTATGACATGGTGTTGCCTGATCCAGTAGTCAAGCACATTGTGCAGTTCGAGAGAACGGTCAACAGCCTCGGCATCATTGCTCTTGAGGAGTGCCTGCTTTGCGGCCGGTTCAATAGGCACGACATCATTGGTACCTGTCTCGTAGTCAATGCGTTCGAATGAAATCGGGAGTGACGGTGAATCGTATGCCGGGCGTTTCATCTGGTCAATGTACCAGTCAGTCATCAGGTAACTCAGATTACAGCAGCGTGCATCGGTACGGAATCCCTCGGTCTCGAAGTTGTACCAGAGAGGGAAGGTATCGTTGTCACCGTTTGTGAATATGATCGGGTTACCCTGCTGCGGCAGTGATGTCAGATAGTTCTGTCCGAAGTCGCGGCAGGCGTAACGTCCGCTGCGGTCGTGGTCGTCCCAGGTCTGTCCCACCATCTGGATCGGAACCAGAAGGCAAAGGACCGATGCTATGACAGGTGCTGCCTTCTCGCCTGCTATCTTGCGCAGGATCTCTGAAATGGCAGCAACGCCCATACCTATCCATATTGCAAAGGCATAGAACGAACCAGCGTAAGCGTAGTCACGTTCGCGCGGCTGCAATGGAGTCTGATTCAGATAAACCACAATGGCAAGTCCTGTCATGAAGAACAGAGCCAGTACCACTGCAAACTGATGTGCACCTTCCTTGCCCTTCCCGAACTGCCAGATCAGACCGAACAGACCGAGCAGCAGAGGCAGGCAGTAGAACACATTGCGTCCCTTTCCCGCAAATGCGTCCGGGATAATGGCATCATCGCCACCTACAAGCATGCGGTCAATGAAACCGATACCCGTAATCCAGTTGCCGTTCTCCTTTTCACCGTACTGGTTCTGGATGTCGTTCTGACGTCCTGCAAAGTTCCACATGAAATAGCGCCAGTACATGAAGTTGACCTGATAGCGGAAGAAGAACTTCAGGTTCTCACCCTGAGTGGGTATGGTGACCTTCTGCTTCTGGCCGCAGATGTTGGTTTCAACGGTATGTCCCTTGATGCCTCCGCACCATGCCTTGTACTGTGTGATGTGGTTGTAATCCGAACTGTACATACGCGGGAACAGCATGTTCTGTGAATACATGTATTCGCGCTTTTCGTCCATCACGTAGTAGCTGTCCTTTTCGCCGGCATTGGCCTTTTCCTTGCGTCCGTAAGCCAGACCGTTGGTCTTGTACATGACTTCGCAGTAACCGTCACGCTGCTCTCTGGCCATAGTCGAAGCGTATGTCTGACCGTAAAGGAGAGGGCGTGAGCCGTACTGCTCGCGTGCCAGATAGTCACCAAGCGAGAATATGTCCTCAGGCGAGTTCTGGTCCATGGGCGGGTTGGCGGTTGAACGGACCACAATCACTGCGTATGACGAGTATCCAATAACTATTGTCATGACGCACAGCATTATGGTGTTCAGCACGTTGGCTTTAGGCTTTGCCTTTTCGGGAATGACCTTTGAGAACAGGTAGAATGCGCCTGCAGCCAGGATTATGATTCCAAGAACAATGCCCGATGCCTTATGTCCGTAGAACGGAATGCCGGCCAGGGCAATGGTGAGCAGGAATGAAAGGTACATGAGTCCGTTACGGTCACCGCGCTGTGTCTCATAGACACTCCATATGAGAACGCCAACAAGCAGGACAATGTAAATGATGAGTCCTGTATTGAACGGCAGTCCAAGACCGTTGACGAACATGAGCTCGAACCATCCGCCAACCTTCACAATACCTGGTACTATGCCGTAAAGTACTGCTGCAATGATTACTCCGGAAAGGCAGAAGGCAATGATGCCTCCCTTCCATGTGGGATTCTCGGTCGTCTTGAAATAGTAGACCAGCACGATGGCGGTTATGCACAGCAGGTTCAGCAGGTGGACTCCGACAGATACGCCTATGAGGTAGGTAATGAGAACAAGCCAGCGTGCGGCATGCGGCTGGTCGTAGTTCTCCTCCCATTTCAGTATGAGCCAGAAGGTCACGGCTGTGCAGAATGATGAGTATGCATATACTTCACCCTCGACGGCACTGAACCAGAATGTATCGCTCCAGGTGTAGGCAAGCGCACCCACTATGCCTGAACCGAATATGGTGACCATCTGCCATGGTGTGGGCTGGTCATCCTTTGCGACCAGCTTCTTTACCAGCATGGTGATGCTCCAGAACAGGAACAATATGCAGAGGGCGCTCAGCAGGGCGCTCATGGTGTTTACCATCATGGCAACCTTACTGGGGTCATTGGTAAACTGTGAGAACAGGTTAGCCGTGAGCATGAAGATTGGTGCCCCAGGCGGATGTCCTACCTCAAGCTTGTAACCTGTCGTAATGAATTCCGGACAGTCCCAGAAGCTGGCGGTAGGCTCGATGGTCATGCAGTATGTGACAGCTGCAACCACAAAGACAAGCCAGCCGATGATGGTGTTCAGTCTTTTGTATGTCATAATTAACTCGGTTTGTTATGATTGTTTTCCTTATTATGCAGATTAAAGGTCCTGACCGATGTCACGTCGGTTGTACTTGCCCTGGAACTTTATGAGTTCAGCGCTCCTGAATGACTGCTCGAGAGCCTGTGCCTTGTCTTCGCCGTATGAGCTGACTGCAATGACGCGGCCACCGGCAGTGACTACCTTGCCATCCTTGTCAAATGCGGTTCCGGCATGGAAGACTATGCTGTCCTTGACCTGATCAATACCTGTTATCTCGAATCCTTTCTCGTAGTGTTCGGGGTATCCGCCCGAAACCAGCATCACACAGACTGCCGCACGCGGATCCTCTTCGACCTGCATTTCATCCAGTCTGCCTGCAGCAACGGCCTGGAACAGCTCAACCAGGTCAGTCTTGAGACGCAGCATGACGGTTTCCGTTTCGGGATCACCCATGCGGCAGTTGTATTCAATGACCTTGGGCTGTCCGTCGACATTGATAAGGCCGAAGAATATGAAGCCCTGATAGACCAGACCTTCGCTGGCCAGTCCCTCAACGGTGGGGCGTACAATCTGTTCGTCAACCTTCTTCATCCATTCGCTGTCGGCAAACGGAACGGGAGAAACCGATCCCATTCCACCTGTGTTCAGACCTGTGTCATGTTCACCTATGCGCTTGTAGTCCTTGGCAACGGGGAGTATCCTGTAGTTCTTGCCGTCGGTAAGTGCGAATACCGAGCATTCAATGCCGCTCATGAATTCCTCGATGACCACCTGGGCCGATGCCACACCGAACATTCCGCCAAGCATCTCCTTGAGTTCCCTGCGGGCCTCTTCGATTGTGGGGAGAATGAGAACGCCCTTGCCGGCGCACAGGCCATCGGCCTTCAGTACGTATGGGGCCTTGAGTGTTTCAAGGAACTTGAGGCCTTCGTCCAGAGTCTCACCGGTGAAGGTGCGGTATGCGGCGGTCGGTATTCCGTGGCGCATCATGAACTGCTTGGCAAAGTCCTTGCTGCCTTCAAGCTGGGCGGCTGCCTTTGACGGACCTATTACGGGAATGCCTGCCAGAAGCGGGTCATTCTTGAAATAGTCCCAGATTCCCTTGACCAGAGGGTCTTCAGGTCCTACAACGACCATGTCGATGCCGTTTTCCAGAACGAAGGTCCTGACAGCGTCAAAGTCAGTGGCCTTGATGCTGACATTCTGACCCACACCGGCCGTGCCGGCATTTCCGGGTGCAATGAACAGTTTTTCCAAGAGTGGACTCTGTGATATCTTCCAGGCCAGAGCATGCTCGCGGCCTCCGCTTCCAAGTAACAGGATTTTCATGAATCTATGGTTTGTTCCGGGTTAATTTCTCTTTCCAAAATTACCGCCCCTTTTCGGAGCGCTCTTTCCGTGACCGTCATTCCGTGGTCCGAAGTTCTTCCTGCCGCCGGACTTGAATCCGTCAGCCTTACGGTCGCCTAAAGGCTTCCTGTCAGAAGGCTTCCTCTCGAATGGCTTGCGGTCCGATGGCTTCCTGTCGAAAGGTTTGCGGTCCGATGGCCTGCGGCTGCTGCGGTCAGACCTCTCGTTGTCTGAGAACCTGCGCCGGGGTGCTTCCTGAACGGCATTCTCACGACCGTTATCGCTTATCAGAACTCCGTCTTCGACCTTCTGCAGGCGTTCCTTTTCACGCGCCTTGTGACGCAGGGTCTGGCCGCGGCGGGTAACGGGCTCGCGCTTGTCAAGCATTGCACCCTTGCCGCGGAAATCGTTGTATCGGCCGTCAAAGATCTCATATTTGCGCAGTTCGCACGGGAGTTGTCCGTTGAACAGCGGAATCTTGGCACTGGGCTTGAGACCTATCTTGTCGAAGCATTCGAAGTGGTAGCTTATTATCCAGGCCTGACCGCCCTTGAAGGCGTGTTTGAGGCGTTCGCCTATCATGGCGTACAGCTCAAGCAGATGCTCGTCGTTGAGACGTTCTCCGTAAGGCGGGTTGGTAATCATCAGAGCCGGCTCATTAATGGGCTGGAAGTCCTTGAAATCGGCAACCTCGAATCTTATCACATCCTGGAGACCGGCAGCCTTGGCGTTTGCCTTGGCAATGTTGATGGCTTTCGGGTCCTTGTCGCGTGCAATGATGGAATGCTCGAAAGGACGTTCCTGGCTGTCATCGTTGTATATGGCTTCGAACAGGTCACGGTCAAAGTCCTTCCATTTCTCAAAGGCGAAACTGGTCCGGAACAGGCCGGGAGCCATGTTAAGTGCAATCAGAGCGGCTTCAATGGCTATGGTGCCGCTGCCGCACATGGGGTCTATGAAGTCGGTTTCACCGTTCCAGCCGGACATGAGCACCATGCCGGCAGCCAGCACCTCGTTGATGGGTGCCTCGGTTGCGGCCATCTTGTAGCCGCGCTTGTGCAGTGATTCGCCGCTGCTGTCAAGCGACAGCGAGCAGTCGTCGTGCGAAATGTGGATATGGAAGGTCAGGTCCGGGTTGGCTACACTCACATTGGGGCGTTTGCCGTATTTCTCGCGGAACCAGTCCGCAATGGCATCCTTGACACGGTAAGCGACGAACTTTGAGTGACGGAAGTCCTCGCTGTTGACAACGGCGTCAACGGCAAAGCTGTCAGAAAGGTCCATGAACTTATCCCATTCAACCTTGTTCTTGCAGATGTCATACACCTGGTCGGCATCATCGGCCTTGAAATGCAGGAACGGTTTGAGAATGCGCAGTGCTGTGCGCAGGTAGAAGTTGGCCTTGTACATCAGGGCTTTATCGCCACGGAATGAAACCATTCGGTTGCCTATTGCAATGCCGTTGGCGCCCAGATCGGTCAGCTCTTTTGCAAGAATCTCTTCCAGCCCCTGGAAGGTCTTGGCTATCATTTCAAATTCAGTCATCAGAATAAATTGATGAAATAGTCCACAAAGATACTATAATTATTTGTCATAACTTTGTAACCGGACTTTACAAAACCTAAAATATGATAATCTGCAACGGCATTATAGAGGCCTCCATCAGCGAAATGGGGGCTGAACTGACAAGTCTCAGACGTGTTGACGGCCAGTTTGAATATATCTGGCAGGCCGATGCCCGCTACTGGGCGCGTCATGCTCCAATGCTCTTTCCCATAGTCGGCAAGGTCTGGGACGGCCATTTCCAGGTTGACGGCCGCAGTTACCCCATGTCCCAGCATGGCTTTGCACGTGACAGCCGCTTTACCGTACTCTGTGCCCAGAGCGACTGCGTGACTCTGGTTCTGGAGTCCGATGCCGACTCTCTGGCCCGCTATCCGTTCCCTTTCCGCATTGAGGCCGAGTACCGTCTCATAGACTGTTCGCTGGAAGTGTCATGGAGAGTGAAAAACACCGGTGAAAAGCCCATGTTCTTCCAGATAGGTGCCCATCCCGGATTCAATCTGCCCGATTACGACCCTACTGATTTCATCCACGGCTATTTCCGTATGCTTTCAGGCGGTGAACCTGTCTGCAACCTGATTGTGGGCAAACTCACGGAAGACGGCTACCGCAGTGACGATGCCGGTCTGGTGTCGCTTGACAGTGACGCTTTCCTGCCCGTCACCCCGGGTCTGTTCGCCAACGATGCCCTGGTGCTTGAGGAGTTCCAGACCGACTGCGTGGAACTGTATGACAAATATGGTGCCCAGCTGCTGAGCCTGGAATGTCCGGCCGCTCCTGTCTGGGGCCTGTGGTCACCCCCTGCAAAGAATGCTCCGTTCGTCTGTATTGAGCCGTGGATGGGCCGCTGCGATGCCGCCGGCTTTGACGGTCCCATAGAGAACCGCGAATACATCAATACTCTCGAAGCGGGCAGGACATACCCCTTCGAGTACCGCATCACAATCTAGTCCCTCTGGTCTTTTGAAAAGAAACGCAGGTATTCCGATTCGAAGTTGGGGGTCAGTATGCCCTTTCCCATGGAGTCCAGTATCTCGCTGCGGCTCCAGAACCGGCCTCCGTCCAGTTCTTCCCTGTCAGGGTTGACCGGTCCGTCATGAACGGCCTTGAACACATATATAAGTTCGCGCTCACGGGCACTCTCGAAAACGTATTTTCCCAGCGGCAGGGCGTTATTGACGGTTATGCCAAGCTCTTCGAAGACCTCACGGCGGAATGCCTCATCGGTTGATTCACCGTAGGCAATGTGTCCGCCGCAGGACGTGTCCCAGCGGTCCGGCTGTATGAGCTTCCACTTGGGGCGGTGCTGCAGATACAGTCCGCCTTCGGAGTTGAACAGATGGAGATGGATAACCGGGTGCAGGACCTTGCATCCGCTGTGGGCCTGGCCTCTGAGAATCTTTCCAATGACGTTCCCCGCCTCATCGACCACGGGGAACAGTTCATTGTCATTGTCACAGTTCATTACAGTGCGGGAATCAGGTGTTTCCAGATAATGTCCATGTAGGGCTGGTACTGGTTGGAGTCAGTGGTGAGGACCAGGACGGCATCCTTTTCGGGGAAGACCATGATGTACTGTCCGTTGGCTCCGTCAGCACGATAGCCGCCATCGCTGCATATCCACATCTGGTAGCAGTAACCCTTGGCCCATTCGTTGTTGTCCTTTGTTATGCCCAGACGCGGCATGTCTTCAAGACGGGTGCCGGCAGGACCTGACTCGACCTTGTAGGTGGTCATCTGGCTTACCCAGTCCTCGGGAATGACCTGACGGCCGTTCCACTTGCCGTTCTGGAGCAGGCACTGACCCATGCGTGCCATGTCCTCGGTCTTCAGATGGAGGCCCCATCCGCCACAGCTGATGCCCTGCACCTGATCCCATTCGGGCTTTTCTATGCCGAGTGGCTGCCACAGACGTTCGTCCAGCCAGTCGTTCATGTTCTGCCCGGTCAGTCTGGTTATGATGGCCGACAGCATATAAGTGCCCACCGAGTTATAGACGAAATATGTGCCGGGCTTATGCAGGACGGGAAACTCTATGAATCCGCGCACCCAGTCATCGGACTGGAATGTGTTGAAGTTGATGGCCACGTCATGGCCGCAGGTCATGGTAAGCAGGTCGCGGACGGTTATGGCTGCCAGGTTCTCGCTGACTTCCTGAGGCAGCTTGTCCGGGAAGAAGCTTATCATGGTGTCATCGAGGGTCAGGAGCCCTTCTTCAATGGCAAAACCTATTGCGGTTGCGGTGAAGGTCTTGCTCACCGACCACATCATGTGCGGCATGTCGGCCGACTGGCCGTTGTACCAGCGCTCTTCCACCACCTTGCCGTGCTTGAGCACCATGATGCTGTGGAGGGTGATATGGTCGCGGCCTTTCGGTTCGGTCTGTGTGGCCTCATAGAAGGCATCGACTGCTGCTGACAGTTCCGTACTGGCCTTTCCGCGCGGAAGGTCATTCTGCTGTGATGGCCGGCATGCTGCCAGCAGGGCTGCTGCGGTGAGCAGTATGGCATCTATTGCTTTCATTTTTCAAACAGTGATGTGAATTTTTCTCCAAGACCGAAAACGGGGATGTAGTCAAGGCTGGCGGGAACAGTCACGTACATGCCGCCCTTGCCGGTGTCGTAGCCTGTTCCGTTGATGAGGTCGTACCAGGTCTTGTCGGACTTCGGCAGATAGACCTTCCATTCCTTTACGCCCGGTTCGGTGATGGGGCATACCAGGATTGACGGACCGAACATGAACTGGGTCTGCTGTCTGAGTGCCTCTTCATCGTTGGGGAAGTCGAATACGAGCGGACGCATAAGTGTGTAGTCCTTCTCGCTGACCTTTCTGGCATTCTCCAGGATGTAGGGCATGAGACGGTATCTCAGCTTTATCTGGTTTACATAGATATCCCGGGTCTGCTCCGGATAGCGCCAGGGCTCGGTCTGGCTCATGTAGCCGTGAACGCGCATGAAGGGAAGGAAGACCGATGCCTGTATCCAGCGGAGCATGCGCTCCTGATATTCGGCATCCTGATACTGGTTCCCCGGACGGAAGAATCCGCCTGCATCGTATGTCCACCAGGGCTGGCCGGTTGCCATGAGTGACAGACCTCCGGCAATCTGACGGCGCAGGGTCTCCCAGTCATTGCCTACATCGCCTGACCAGTTGATGGCTCCGTAACGCTGGATTCCGGTGAATCCGCTGCGGGTCAGAATCATTGGGTCACGGTCCGGCTGGTCCTTGCGGAGTCCGTTGTATACGGTATGGTTGACCATGTTGGGATATACGTTGCGGTAGAATTCGCCCGGAATCGTGCCTCCGGCAACCATGCGTCCCTTCAGGTCATCGTTCTCAGGTTCGGTAGCATCCTGCCACCATGCGTCAATGCCGGTCGGAAGCAGCTTCTCGCTGAAGTTCTTCCAGTACAGGGCGGCTGCATCGGGGTTGAAGAAATCAATCCAGTCCGTGCCGTCAATATAGTAGCCCTTTGCCAGCATTTCCTTGCCGACCTGGCAGTTCTTGTCAATCTTGGACCAGACGGAAAGCATGAGCTTCATGCCCATGTTGTGCAGACTGTCGGTCATTGCCTTGGGATCGGGGTACTTGCCCTCGTCAAACTGCATGGCGTTCCAGCCGTACTTGCCCCACCACTGCCAGTCCTGGACAATCACGTCAACAGGAATGTCGTCGGTGCGGAAACGTGTGGCGTTCTCCAGAAGCTCGGTCTGGCTGTCATAGCGCTCGCGGCAGTGAATGTAACCGAAAGCCCACTCGGGCATGGCCGGAACATGACCTGTGGCCTGACGGAAGGCCGATATGATTTCATCGGCATTTCCGGCAAATACGGTATAGTCAAGTGCTGTGGCTACCGGGCTTGAGAAGACGGTCCGGTCTGTAACCTTGCGTACTCCAACGCTTGGCTTGTCACCGCGTGAGCCGCTCACCTTGACAGTATGTGTTCCCTTATTGAGGCTTACAATGGCCGATGTCGTTGGCGGAAGCCAGGTGTTGTTGACATCGAATACCGTGTCACCGTCAATGGTCATGAACTGCTTGCGTGCCATGGACTGGCCTACGTCAAGGAGAATGGAATACTCTCCATCGGCATCAATCTCTATCTCGCCTGTGAAATCGTTGAAGGAACGGCGTTCGCGCACGTTACCCAAGGTACCGGTTGCATTGACGGTTACGGTCTGGCCGCTTTCGGCTCCCTGCTGCAGCTGGACGGTAAAGTCGCTGGGATTGTAGTCAGTCAGTCCGTAGTTGTTCCAGAGCAATCCGTATCCCTTGTTGGAGATTATCATGGGGATGGAAATCTGGGTGTTGACCTGGGTCAGACGGCGGGTCAGTCCGCGGTTGTTCAGATATCCGTCCTGGAACTGTCCCAGACCGGTTATGAATTCGTCGGCATCGGACTTGAATCCCTGACTTACTGCAAGCGAATTCAGGTTGCCGGTCTTGCCCACGGTGATGCTGCGGGTGTCAGGCGCCTCTTCCAGAATGACTTTGCCGTTCTTGTCATGGAAAGTGAGCAGGCCGTTTGTGCGGTCCAGTGTGACTGCCATTCCATTCCTGCCTGTAGAGAACTTGAATTCCTGACCCTTCATGACGCTCAGATCGGTCAGTATCCCGTTGTCCTGCCCGGATGCGTCCTGCGTGTAGACCAGTTCTTCAAGCTGGGGCAGATCGACATTCTGCGGAATGCGGCGTATGCGGATGGCGTTATCAGACAGCGAGGTGACCATAAGCTTACAGTCACTGAGCGGAATCACGTATGTGGCTCCGTTGCCCATCTGTGTTTCTGTTATGTTACGATTTGCGGTCCTGTTTCTGGTGGCGCAGCCCAGCATTGTCAGCGCTGCAGTCCCCAATGCGATTACAGTAAGTGCGATAGACTTTCTCATGACTGATGTTCAATTAGTTGGCAATTTCCGATTAGTATGCGCAAAAATAAGGATAAGTTTCGTTATAACCCATCATTTTGGACAATGTTTCCTTCATAACTGATGAGGGCCGGTCACTGCAGCGGCCGGCCCTCATCCAGATAATCAAAAATCCAATCTCAAAACTCTCTTACTTTGCAATGCGTCCGTTTATGTATTCCATGGAAATGCTGTTCATTGCGACCTCATTCTGCTCGGTTACCAGGACCTCGCTGAACTTCTCGGTGTAGATGTCCTTGATGTCCTCGATCTTGGCGGTCTTGCGCTCGTCACTCATGTCCTTT
>JAZUEH010000136.1:0-11409 GCA_045640065.1 Bacteroidaceae bacterium | reverse complement strand
CGGCGAGCAGAAGGATGGCAAGGATTTTTCAACTGGTACTGATTACCGCTTCACCTCACCATGGTCTCTTGACCTGAGTGCCGGATACACCATTGGCAGCACTGCCTTCGGACTTGAATATGAGAGACATTTCACAGGACGTTCGTTCCTATCGGTGGGCGGTACACGTATGGATGCTCAGGGCGCTCCGCAATACCGCAACTATTCGACTGTCCGTTTCGGTCTGGAACACAATATTGGCAAACTGGCTCTTCGGGCCGGCTATTGTGGAACCGGAAGCATGCTACGGAACGACGCTTATCCTGTCATGATTGATTCCGATTTCAACGACAACCGTCTGGAGTTCCAGCTGCATCGTCCAGAGAATGCCAACAACCTGACATTCGGTCTCGGCTACTGCTCGGAACCCGATGAATTCGGTTCACAGTTCTATGCTGATATGGCATTCGTTCACGGAGTGCAGAACAGCAAGGTCAGCCCAAATGAATATCAGGAAGATCCCATTGTGAAATACCAGTATGTGACAGACAAAATCCAACTGACTTTAGGAATCAACTTCTAAAGCTGCTTCATCAGATATCTGGCTGTAACCGGATCAATCGTAGAATACCCAGCTCAATCCGAACTTGAAAGTACCTGGATTGGCTGGGTATCCTGGAACTATGAAGGAGTCGCGCAGATTCATGAGACCATCATTGAAATGATAGTACATGACGTAGAACCGGACTCCGCGAAGACTGCAGTTGACATAGCCGGTAAGCAGGGGATAACCGCCGACCTGCTGCAGACAGTCGGGATTCTGCAGATGATACATGCCGACAGCCGGACAATACCCCGGCGCGTCATATCGGGTGAAATATGTGGCATTGGCACCGATTTCCATGTTCAGACGCTTGGCGTAGATGAATTTGAGGTACATGTCGGCAAACACGTTCAGTTCCGGCAAAGGAAGAATTCGTTCGTCCGATGAATGCTGCCATGCTATGCGGCTGTCTATATGTAACGGGCCAAGTTTCAGCTTCTGGTCAAGGCCGGCACTGAGAACCTGAATTGATTTGTCCTCTTGGAATGCTCCAATAAGATATTCCGGCTGTACCACACCGTCAGAATTCGTGTGGATTCCTCCTGTGTTACCAAGATAGACATAGCCGTCAATGTTGCTCACGTCAATGTCAAGCGTTGTTCCTGTCCTTGCCAGATGGGCGGATGCTCCCAAATGAGTGCGTATCTCATTCTTGAAAGTGCAGTCCCACCATGCAAATGTGGAATGGTATTTCTCCATGAAGAATGCCGGGTGCAGGCTTGACAGGTCTGCGCTGATTGACAGAGATGCAATGTCATGGAACAGACTGTCGGCCAGCCTTACCTGGCCGTGAATGTCCAGATCTCCGAAATGGGCTCCTGCAACGGTGGTTTCTGCCAGTCCCTTGAATGTGAGATTGTCACCCTTTGCCTTTTCCAGAACAGCTCCAGCGGTCAAGTCCTGTAAATTATAACGGCGTGTGTATTCAAGATAATCGTCTTCTTCCTTCGCATCGGGCATTTCAAATGATTTGTATTCATGCCTGAGAAAACCTGTCAGTCCGGCAATGGCCCATTTTGTGGAGCCTTCAAGAAGTGAAAGGGAGAGCGTGTTGGTTACATAGAAGTCCGAGAACAGGTCAATGGAATCGTCATACAGGTACTGTTCCGGATAGAAACCATCCGGCTGGGCATAACTGATATAACGTCTGCCAAGCTTGCCGACTTCGGCAATGTGGGCCAGACGCCCTATGTTCACTGTGTCGTGATCCGTTACGGTTATAATCTCATTTTCAGCAATAAGTTCCTCAATAATGTGAACAGAATCGGTTTCCAATGAATCTGAGCTGACGGAATCATTCAGTGCAGTCATGATGGAATCATACGGTGCAGTCATGATGGAATCCGTCAGCACTGTGACTGTGGAATCCGATGCCAGGGAATCGGGCTGAATGCCGATTCCGTCTTGTGGCATGACATCTGCAGGATTGGAGGTGACTGGCACTGAAACTTCTCTGACCGTAGTCCTGACCCTGTTGATTGGAACAGACTGGTTGAACATGATCTGTTTGTGCGTGATGTTGTTCCAGTTGTCATAGAGACGGAAAGGAATGTCTTCGGGGGAATAGGACTTGCGTCCTTCGGCCATTGCTTCGGGGTTGGTAATGTATCTGGGGTCCTGTATGCCTCCGTTCTCGGCAATCTTCATGTTGTCGCTATTCCCTGACAGATGCATGCTGTACCTGTCGCCACGGTAGTATGCATACACTCTTGCATCAAAGAATGATGTTGACTCATTGCTGTATCGGCCTCTGCCAACCAGATAGTCCATATCAAATCCTATGCCGAATCTTTTGTTGAAATTGGCGGCAAAATAACCTTTGATGTGTTCTTCGCCTGTACGCTTGTCTCCTCCTTTGTAGTAATCGACATTCATGTGCGGGGTCTTCGTGTCGGTGAAACGGAAATCCAGGGGTTTCTTTATCCACGAATCATACGGAGAATCAAACATGAAATCATTCAGACAGTCGCGCTCGGAAAACAGACGGGACAGGCGTGGAGATCCCATGTTGCCGAGACTGCTGTAACTGCTCCACATGCCCTCGGTCAGATGGACGGAGTGGAAGGAGTGGTGAAGGGTGTCCGGCTGTATTTCAGCGGGCAGACCGCTGTGCGGGTCTATGGTCCACTGCCAGTATTCCGTGGAAACGCTTCGTTCCACAACTGTGGAGTCCCTGTCAGGGCCGGAATCCATGAATCCGTCCATCTGCTCTCCTGAAAAACCGTCCTGATTCTGTGACAGTGTTGTTTGGGCATATATTCCGACGGAAACAGATAAGGCTGTCGCCAAAGCAATCAATGACCTGACAGAAGAAAAATGCATTCCTGAAATGGACTTTATCATTAGAACAGTCTCAGAATATATTCTGTCAGTTTGATGACAATCGAAATTCCACAGGCCCAATAGAACGGAGCAGTTCCGGCTCCGCACCATTGCAGGATGAAAAGCACGGTAGTGACGGCCGCACATGCAAGAAACAGTGTATTCAAGGCGTATCTCGCTTTCTCGATCTTTCCACTGTCGGAATGGGTCCTGCGTCTTGTTGTCTTTTGGGTGGTCTTGCCTGTAATGTCATATACAGCCCTCCTGTCCATATCTCCAAGGATCCGGTAGGCGCGCTCCACATTCTCCCTTTCAGGAGTTCCTTCCGTGTGGAGTTCTGATAACCTGATGTATGCATCTCTGATTTCCTGATCGGAGCAACTGTCCTCCAGTCCCAGAATGCTGTATAATTCCCTGTCTTTGGCCATTTGTCAGGTCTCGAATGCTTTATCTGCCGCCTGTAACAGTCTGGCTGATGCTGTCGAATAAACTGTCTTTCAGGTCTATTGTCTTGATGCGGAACTTGCCTGTGCGCTTCAGAAACTTGGTTCTCTTTGCGTTGAAGGCCTCTTCGTCGGTAATCCAGTCTTCTGCGTTCAGCAACTGACCGCCACCTTCACGTCCTTCTTCGTAACGGTATTTGATGTCGGTCATCGTGGCAGTTACGCTGTTGTCACCCACTGATACCGAGAAGTTGTATTCAATGCGTGATTCGTCAGCAACAAGTCCTGTCCTTTTGAATGTGATTGTCTGGTCGGCATGGAATACGAAACGTCTTGATTGGGCGTTTTCAGTCAGAACGCGTCCGGCCTGAACGAACGGTTGGGAAAAACGTCCTTTTGCCCAGTTGAGCATGAGTTCGTAACACTGGTCCTGCGTCATTCCCGATGGAATGGGGAAGGACTGCTGGAAATACACTTTACCGTTCTCGTTGGTGACAATTGCACCTACGCCGTACTTCGGATCTATGTCTCCCTTTGCCCAAACAGACAATGAGACAATCCCTAACAGGATTATTAAAAGATACTTCTTCATATTGTCCACAAAAATAGTTCATTTTTTGTATTCATAAAAGAATTGTTACGCGCTTTTGCTTCCGAAACAGGACTGCGGTTCCAATAATTCTTTCAATAATAGGCAAATAAAAGAAAAAAAATAAACTAATGTTTGCTGATTGTTAAAATAGTGTTACTTTTGCCGTCAGCGTAAATTCATTAATCATTAAACAATAACAAATTATGGAGACAATTCTGAAACAGGTTGCTGAGCTCTATGCAGATTTTGCAAAGGATGCTAACTCACAGATTGAAAAGGGCAACAAGGCTGCCGGAACCCGTGCTCGCAAGGCTTCTCTGGAAATAGAAAAGCTCATGAAGGACTTCCGCAAGGCTTCTCTCGCTGCTGCAAAGTAATTTTTCAGGAACAGATCTGATAATGAGGCGTGCCGGACGTGATGCGGCATTCCTCATTTTTTTTTGCTTTGAATGATAAATGGAAAGCCCCATACAGAGAAGTTCTGTACGGGGCTTTATAAATGTTGACCGGCTGGATCAGAACATCATGCCGCCACCGAATCCGCCGCCCATGCCGCCGCCGAAGCCGCCCATGCCGCCGAAGTCGCCGCCGAAGCCGCCCATACCGCCGAAGCCGCCAAAGTTAGGCTGTTCTACCTTGCAGCCCTCGGGGAGTTGGAACAGGGACTCTGAGATGTTGGGGTTCTGCTCGAACTTGACAGCTGTCTGGGTCACAGGGGTCGTGTTCCATTCGCTGAGTGTTTCGGTTGAGAGGACAATGCCTTCGTATACGCAAAGGGTGGTTGTGGTAGTCATGCCCATCTGGTTGACAGGTGACATTGTGTATTTCTTGCAGGTTACACCGGCAACAGTCTCTTCGCCGAGTTCCTTGATCTTGTTGCGGCGTATGGTCTTCTTGTCGAGGTTCCTCCAGTCAATCTGACCGAGTGTGCCTACTGAAGCACCACCCATGCCGCCGAATCCCATTCCCATACCGCCGAAACGTCCGCCACGGCCACCGAAGATAGGCATTGCGGTTGCGGTGTTCTTGGCTTCATTGATGGTGTAGGTGGTGTCGCCAATGGCAACTGTACGGGTAATACGGTCACCGCTCTTGGTTACGGTAGCGGTTTTGCGGCCATAGTCGTCAAAATAAATCATTTCAACCATGTCGTTGGGGTTGAAGTTCATGAAATCCTCCATGCCTTCGGGAACTGTCATTCCTTCTCTCATACCTGCAAATTCGCTGAAGTCGGGCATTTCCATGTCTGATGAGATGGTGATGATACCGGACTTGATTCCGAACTGAGGTTCGCTCTTCTCCTTCTTGGCGTTAGCTGAAACGCATACTGCAGCAAGCATCATGGCTGCGAGAAAATACTTCTTCATTCTTTTATTTTGTTTGATTGTTCATTTTCCGTTATCGGACACATTATATATAAACCGTTTTCCTGAATGTTAAACGGTCGGCCTGTTGAAAACTAATTATTGAAATAATTTGCCGGAAAGAGTACGATTGCCTACCTTTGATAAACAAACAACAAACATTCGAAACTATGGCAAGTCGCAGAAAATTGAAGAGAGATGTAGGCTATGTGATTGGCGATCTTTTTACGGAATGCCTTATCATGAAGGAGTTCGTGCCGGGTACAGACAAGGCTGCAACAGACGATCTGATGGTGGATCTGCTCAAGATGGACGACGAATTCATAACACGTATCAGCCATACCCAGCCGGGTGAGGCAAAGCAGTATTATCGTGCATACTATAAGGATTTCAATGATGCTCTGCAGAATATCGCGAACAAGTTGAATTCTCTCAAAAAGTAATTATATTAAAGGAATAGAAGAATGCTGCATCGTGGCAGGACCCTGATGGCGGTGCTTGCCGCCATGCTTGCTGTTCCCATACCTGACGTATCGGCCCAGAAGACGGGGAACGTGGGGATCAAGACGCTGGTCCAGCAGCATTTCGATTCATTGCAGACTGACGTCGACCTTGGAAAACTGACAGTACGCAGCGTGAGTGTCAGTGAGAAAGGCCGGCGTCTTGACGTTGAATTGAGTCCCACTTTCAGTTATCTCCGTTTCAGACGTGAACTGGCTGACTCGATTTATGCCGGCCTGTTGCGGGACCTTCCTGACAAATACTCCGGATATAAGGTCGTGATCAGGACGAATGGATATGACATGGAAGAGCAGATTCCGCTCTGGTCATTTCCGGTGATTGGAAATGACGGATACCGCATTGTTTCTGATGAGAGACCTCAGATGCCGGCCTGGAAAAGGAATGACAGCCGTTCTGCCGTTCCTGGAAGACGGGCCGGACTTGAAGGGGTTACGCTGGCGGTCACTCCAAGCCACGGGTTATATTATGACCGTGGAGACACGCTTTGGGAACTGCAGCGCCCGCCGCTTTACTGCTCGCGTGAGGATCTTCTTACTCAGTCTATTGCCTATTCCTATCTCATTCCGATGCTGGAGAACGCCGGAGCGGTGGTGCTTTGCGAACGTGAACGCGACTGGCAGGAGAACCGGGTGACAGTCGGCGTATTCGAGAGGGGAAACTACAGGGAAACCGGAAAATGGACGGACCTTAAGGCTGGCGGATACAGTTCAGACAGCGTACGTATCATGCCTGACAGCGTTGGCCTGACCACCAGGGTGGCAATGGCCGGACCGGGTACCGCAAGCGCCTCGGCCATGTGGGTTCCTGATATACCGGAGTCCGGCGAATATGCGGTGTATGTGACTTACCGTTCTGATTCGACCCGTGTAACCGATGCCAGATATGTGGTGTACCATTCGGGAGGGACGACTGTGTTCCGTGTGAACCAGAGGATAGGCGGTGGAACCTGGCTCTATCTGGGAACTTTCCAGTTCGATGAGGGGAGAGGACCACAGGGTATGGTCTCGCTTGACAACAGCTCTGCTATGGAGGGAACTGTAAGTGCTGATGCCGTGCGTTTCGGAGGCGGCACGTTGACAGAGACCCGTGAAGGTCTGACCGTAACGGCTCCGGCATTCATGTTCGGAACCAGATATTACGGACGCTATGCAGGAGTTCCAGACAGTGTCACCTGGTATTATCAGGGGCAGGACGACTACCGGGAGGATATCTGGGCCCGTCCGCTTATGGCCAACTGGGTTGCGGGGACATCGGTCTATAATGAAAAGAACCGGGGACTTGGCGTGCCGTTGGAAATGTATTTTGCCCTGCATACCGATGCCGGCTATCACTATGGTGACACATTGTACGGTTCGCTTGGAATATGCACTACCGATTTCAATGATGGCCGCCTGCCAATGAACGGGTCACGGCTCAGAAGCAGGGATTGGGCCGATATGGCTGTCAGCGAGCTTGTCAGGGACTTCAAGGCATCAACCGGAAAGGACTGGGCATGGCGCGGCATCTGGGACAAGAACTACTGTGAGAGCCGTGTTCCCAACATGCAGTCCATATTGGTCGAGCTGCTTTCCCACCAGAATTTCTGGGACATGAAACTTGCTCTGGACCCCAATTTCCAGTTCATGGCCGCCCGCTCGCTGTATAAGGCATTGCTCAAGGAGAACATATCCATGTATGGTGGCAAGGCGGTGGTGCAGCCGCTTCCTGTCAACCATTTCAGCATATCTCGTCAGGGCGACAATCTGCTGCTGCAGTGGAAGGAGACGGTTGACACATTGGAGGCAAGCGCAAAGCCCGAGGGGTATATGGTCTATACGTCAGTCAATGGAAAAGGCTTTGACAACGGCACTTTCGTCAAGGAAAACTCTATGCGTTTCTATCCTAAGAAAGGCAGTATCTACCGCTTCAAGGTTACTGCCTGGAATAAGGGAGGGCAGAGTATGGACAGCGAAATCCTTGCAGCTTCCATCCGGGAAGATTCAAGAAGGACGGCACTTGTAGTGAACGGTTTCCAACGTCTCGGACCGCCTGCCACAGTCGAGACAGACACGACCATAGGTTTCGATATCAAGGCCGATGCCGGTGTACAGTATCGCCGTTCGCCCATCCTGTGCGGTGAACAGTTGGTCTTTGACCGTTCCATGATGGATCTGGACGAGAAGATTCAGACAGGAGCCAGCGACTGCAGTCTGGAAGGGCAGATACTGGCAGGAAACAGTTTCGATTACCCGTATGTTCACGGACAGGCGCTGGTTCATGCCGGATGGTCATTCGTGTCATGCAGCCGTGATGCATTCATGGACAGTCAGGTCGATTCCAGACAGTACAATATGGTGGATCTGATTCTGGGCTTCCAGAAGAGCAGCGTCACAGACAGCTCTTTCCATCGTGATTACTCCTGCTTCCCGGAACGTATGCGCAGGGCCTTGGATGCATATCTGACTGCCGGCGGACGGCTGATGGTAAGCGGCAGTTACGTGGCATCGGACCTCAAGGACCCGCAGTCAGTGGAGTTCGCAAGAGAACAGCTGCATTATTCGTTGTCCGATGCTCTGGTACCTGATGACTGTACCGGAATAGACGGACGCCGGACGGCTGCTTTCGGGATCCAGCGTGAGACCGATTCCCACCGGATGGGAGTGCAGCATCCTGACGTCCTGAAGCTTGAGGGCAGCGGGGACCGCCTGTTTACATACGGAAACAGTCGTCTGACTGCTGCAATCGGTGTCAAATATACTACTTCACGTGTCGTTGTTTTGGGATTTCCCTACGAATGCATATCTTCGGCACGCGAACGTGATCATGTGATGCGTTATATTCTGAATTATCTTATAGAAAAATAGTCATGTTTACTATCAAAGCCAATGAATCGGGCACCCGCCAGATTGGAATTTCAACAGAAAACCTTGTAACCATACGTAAATATAACCTGTTCCAGTTCCTGATTGACAGCAACGGAATCGTTACCGAACCGGTTCTGGACAAATTGCGTCTCAACCTCCGTTCCATGCTGACCGGTGGTGCGGACAAGGATCTTGTGGATCTGTGTATTGACGTGATTTTCCATAGGGACATGAAGGCCTTTGGCCTGTCGAATCTTCTGGCCCTTTACGAGGAGTGGAATACCGCAAATCCTGAATCAGCCGAATAAACTTGAGGAAAGAATGGCTGAATGGCTTCCGACAACCAAGAAGGAATGTGAACGTCTGGGCTGGGATGAGCTGGATGTGATCCTGTTCAGCGGTGACGCCTATGTGGATCATCCGTCATTCGGAACTGCGGTGATTGGCCGTGTGCTCGAAGCGCAGGGCTATCGTGTGGCCATTGTGCCCCAGCCGAACTGGCAGGACGATCTGCGCGATTTCAGGAAACTGGGACGTCCGCGCCTGTTCTTCGGAGTCACGGCCGGCTGTATGGATTCCATGGTGAACCGCTATACTGCCGCCCGCCGTCTGCGCTCGGAAGACGCATATACCCCTGACGGCCGTCATTCCGGAAGGCCCGAATATGCATCGGTCGTATATACCAAAGCCCTGAAGAAGCTTTTCCCCGATGTGCCGGTCGTGCTTGGGGGCATAGAGGCAAGCATGCGCCGTCTTACACATTATGACTACTGGCAGGACAAGCTGTTGCCAAGTATTCTTGAGATGAGCGGAGCTGACTACCTGATATACGGTATGGGTGAAAAGCCTGTTGTCGAACTGGCTCTAGCCATGGATGAAGGCCGATGCGCAGACATCCTGACTCAGCCTCAGATAGGCTTCCTGTGTCGTGAGGTACCCGGAGGAATACAGGAAACGGACAAGTTGCTTGCTTCGCATGAACAATGTCTTGGGGATAAAGTGCAGCAGGTGCTGAACTTCAAGGTAATAGAAGAGGAGTCAAACAAGATAGTGGCTCAGCGTATAATCCAGCCAATCGACAACCGCTATGTGGTCATCAATCCTCCTTACAGGCCGATGACCACACTGGAGCTGGATGCTGTCTATGACCTTCCATATACCCGTCAGCCACATCCGCGCTACAAGGACAAACGTATTCCGGCATACGAAATGATACGTCATTCGGTGACAATCCACCGGGGCTGTTTCGGCGGTTGCTCGTTCTGCACCATATCGGCCCATCAGGGCAAGCAGATTGTGAGCCGCAGCAAGGCAAGCATACTCAAGGAGGTCCGGGCCATAACTGCAATGGACGATTTCCACGGACAGGTATCGGATCTGGGCGGTCCTTCGGCAAATATGTACGGACTCGGCGGCCGCGACCGTTCGCTTTGTGAGAAATGCAGGCGCCCGACCTGTCTGCATCCCAAGGTCTGTCCCAATCTTGACACTGATCTGAGTGCTTTGACTGATCTGTATCAGGCTGCCAGTCATGTTCAGGGCGTAAAGAAGATTGCCATAGGAAGCGGCATAAGATATGATATACTGCAATACCGTGATCCTGACCCTAAAGCTGACAGGTCACATCTGGAATATGCGCGCGAGCTCATTGTGAATCATGTGAGCGGACGTCTGAAAGTGGCTCCGGAACATACCCAGACTCCGGTTCTAGACCTGATGCGCAAGCCCGGTTTCGAGCAGTTCGAACAGTTCAAGAAGACTTTTGACAAAGTGAACCGTGAGGCTGGTCTCCGTCAGCAGCTTATTCCTTATTTCATAAGCAGTCATCCGGGATGTACACCGCAAGACATGGCGCTTCTGGCGGTAATCACCAGGAAACTGAACTTCCATCTGGAGCAGGTTCAGGACTTCACTCCAACGCCCATGACTCTGAGTACGGAGATTTTCTATTCAGGAATAAATCCTTATACAATGCAGAAAGTCTTCGTGCCCCGTTCCGACCGTGACAAACAGGCGCAGCGCATGTTCTTCTTCTGGTACGATCCGTCAGTCAGGCATCAGATCATGACTGAACTGCGCCGGATGGGCCGACCGGACCTAATATCCAAACTTTTTTGAAACATAATCAACAACTTGAAGATATGAAAAAGATTTATTCAATTGCACTGGCATCGGCATTGTTATGCGCATGCGGTGAGCCGCAGTATAAGATAAGCGGCAATGTGGAGGGACTTGACGGAATGGTCTATATGCTTGATTCGAAGCGTAATCCGATTGATTCCGTTCAGGTAGCAGACGGAAAGTTCGAATTCCAGGGAGAGTTTACTGAGGCAAAACGCATCTACATTACCGACAACAGCGACCTGTCGCAGGTGGAGAAATACGTCATGCTGTTCATTGAGGAGGGTAAGATTCTTGTCCAGGAAAATGAGGGCAGACTCTTTGCAACCGGAACCCCGTCAAACGATGCCTATTCTGCATATAATGATCAGGCAGAAAAGCTCTTCAAGGAATATGATGCTGAAGAGACGACCGAGGAGCGCCGTAATGAGATAGATGAGGAGTATGACCGGATGACAATGCAGTCGGTCAAGGACAATCTTGACAATCTCTTCGGAATGTATCAGTTCGGCTCTGTCTTCTACGATCTGGACGGTCAGGGAGCAATTGATCTGCTGGAACAGTTTTCGGACGAATTCAAGGCAAGCGAATCATGGAAGTCATACATGGAAGTCGCACA
>JAZUEH010000135.1:0-17295 GCA_045640065.1 Bacteroidaceae bacterium | reverse complement strand
GCTTTGCGAATCTGCAGGTAAGCTTGCTTCATCGTCTCCATCGTTTCCTCATTCAGTTCGAGCACATCGGCATCATACGGGTAATGATCATAGACGCAATGATGAATGGTGTAGAGCCACGGTATAGGTTCCGCATCTTTTATTCCTCTCATCAGCAGCTCTGTGGAACGAAACACTTTGTCCTCATTGCGAATGTGGCTGATGCCATAATTATGGTCAGCAGGCACAATGGACTTGCCCGAGAGGAGGAAACGCTCGGCCTCTTCATACGTTTTGAACTCACGGTATCCACAGTAATTATGACAGCTGCACGGACAATTATGTTCATAGATTGTCCAATAATCTTCGTGCACCTTCTGCGGCTTAGGTAGAAGTGCTCTTGCTATTTCAATCGCGATTGTGTCTGCAATCTCTGAAATCAAGCTTTGACTGTAGTTGAAATGTCCTCCGCTCATAGGTCTTTTTATTCTTTTATTCCAAGTATTTGCCTTTCTGCAATTTGCATATACTCTTCCATAGTGATAGTCTTCGTGTTGGGGTCAGAGGCGTCTGGTTCATTGGAATCGTTATGCTTGGCATTTTCTACCAAATAATCGTATAGGGCTTCTGGGGTATCAAGCACCCACACCTTTTCTGGCTCTCCATCAGAAGAATTCCATGTCACATTTGGGTGGTCTTTTCCAAATTTCGTTTCCCAAACCCACCAATCAATGTATTCATAACGGTCTTCCATTGCCAACTCTAACAGATGAATCGACAATGACCAAAGACAGTTCTCATAGATTGGTGCATAACTTCCAGGAAAGGCAGCTTCCATGTGTGTCTGGAAGTTGTCATCGATAGCATCCTGCTGTTTCAAGGCTTCTATTGCCTTTATGAATTCTGTTTTTGTGATCATATTTACTTGTCGTTTGAAAAAAACTTATTCAGCATCTCTTCAATTGGAATCTTTGCCGTAATGGTTTCTATGATACCAATATTTGTCTTTCTTGTACCAGTCCTTGTGCTCTTTGTACGTCAGGTGGAAGGCGCATTCTTCTGTGAAACCATTGCGTTTGCGGCTAATAGCTTGGCGAACTTGGGTAACGGTCACACCATATACTGATGCAGCAAAGGTGTAGAATCCTCTTTATAGTGGTCGGAAAAGCAGAAATGTTACACTTTGAAAAGAAAAAAATTAAGAGTATGCCGATTGGCATACTACTTGATGCTTACCGAGAACTTGACCGCCAGGCCTCCGATGAACTAGACCTCATGCTCAAAAGCGGCATCCCGATAGATGCCATCACCATCATCAATGACTCTGATGAGATCACCATAACCTCATCTCTACCACACCCCCAAACAATCCGCTTTGAGGCAGGATTCGGCCCTGTCTTACCTCCATCAGAATAGCCTCACTCTTAATTCAACCGATGCCAATGTTTACCATACTGTCTGTCCAAAAATAATGTTTACCTTTGCGTTCACTTAAAAATAACCTTTTACATTATAAACATGGCATTTAAAGATTCAGACAAAACCTACCAGACACCCGCAACCAAGGTGGTGAAAATCAAGGCTCAGGCAATCATCTGTCAGAGCGTGAGCGGTATCAACAGTATGTACATCGATGAGGATGGCGGTAATGCTTTTGAATAAAAGGAGGACTGCACAATGAAAAAGACAATGATTCTCGCAGCCTTCGCTGCACTCGTTTCACTCGCTTCCTGCCAGAAGGAAGATGTTATCAACAACAATGCCACCGACAAGAAGGCATCCCCAGTATTCACCGCATCAATCGCCGGTGCAACCAGGACTACCGTTGACTTGATTGACGGCAAGGTGGCATGGGAGGAGTCCGATGAAATCACCATCACTGACGCTTCATTAGCTTCAGCCGTGTATAAAATCGAGAGCATAGATGAAACCACCGGAGAAGCCACATTCGTCATCAAGGACGGTATTATCGGAGACGGCCCTTACACCGCAACCTACGGAACAGCCCCTGCTACTGCCCAGACCTATAGCGCTACAGCAGGCAAGCTCTACATGACAGCCCCTGAGACTTCAGACAAAAGCTTCACCTTCACCGTACAGTGCGGTCTGATGAATCTCAAACTGACCAAGACAGACGAAAGCGTCAAGAGCATCGCCGTGACCGGAACTCCCACCGGTGGCAGCGAGACCACCTACACCCTGACCTGTGATCCTGCCGAGAGCATAGCCATAACAAAGGACTTCTGCATTGCCCTTCCTGCAGGCAGCTACACCAAGATTGAGATCACCAACGCAGACGACATCACCTGCACCCTCAACTCTGCTGCCGGCGTTGCCGTTACAACCAACCACATCAAGCCCATTACCTTCGGTGGAAGCAAGCTCAATTTCGCACCTGCAGCTCCTGAGCCTCTTGCTGGCGTGTTCAGTGTCAGCGACACCAAGAAAGTCCAGTTCTCCAAGGGCAACCTGTGGGCAGATGCTTCAAATGCTCTGCATTTCGAGGCGAACCAGTATGGCTGCAACAGCTCATATGAAAGCAGCCACTTATCCTTCTTTTCATGGTCCAGCACTATAGCAGCTGCCGTAACCATCACCAACTCCGGTGATTATCTCTTCTGCAACGATAGTCATAAGGTTTCAGTTGACGGCAGCGATGCAATATACTATGCACTTTCAAATGATGAGTGGGACTATCTGTACGGGCACCATGAACATAAAAAAGTTTCTGTTAATGGAATGAACGGTTTTGTTATTGCTCCGGACGGATTTACCGGTACTCTTTCAGACTCATATGCCGATGACGCCGCACTGGCCGCCGACAATCTTATCTTCATTCCCCTTGCGGGCCGCTATACCACATCAAAAGGTGTCGAAAACTTCGGTACCAGTGGCTACTATTGGGTGCCCCAATATGAAAGTGCAACTAGAGCAAACTGCATAAGCTTCGTTACTGATGGTCTAGATCCATACAGCGGAGGTTCACCCTCAAGCGGCCGCAGTATCCGCCTCGTCACGGATTATACCGCCCCAGCTGCCCCCACCAGAGGCGCAGCCTATTGTACAAATTGTTCCCGTGACATCGACTGGATCCAGCTCTGGAAAGATGGCCCCAAGTTCGCTAATGATCCGGATTATCGTTGGGTTGGTGCATTGACATATGAAGAAGCCACCAGTCCAGGTGATGAATTCTATTGGGGAGCCAACTGGCGCACACCAACTAAGGATGAGATTAATGAACTGTTGCTTGCTGCACAGGGAACAAGTGAAAAACTTTCTTCCGCTTTTGGTGAAGTTGATGGCGTTTGGGGCTTTACTTTCACTGGTAAGGAAGAAGGTTATACCGACAACTCACTGTTTCTCCCCTTCGATTGTTATGATGAAGAATATGTCTGGGGATATTTTTCCTACCGGACATCTACAGAAGGTTGTGTTCTGTATATTGAATGTGATTCCGGCAATTGGGACTGCTATTGGATTACGGATGCGGATCCGATGAGTACGGATTATACAGTCTTCGCTGTGCTTGCCGAATAATATCCTTCATCCACTCATATCATAGTGTAGACATAACAGTCCAGCAAATACACCGTAGCACCCGACCGGCAAGGTAACCATCCCAATGCCAGCCGGGTGCTCTCTTTTATGTAACAGCATAAAAAAAACGGAGAACAGCCACAGATCTTGCTCATGTACGGACAGGACATTTGAAAAAGCCTTGTAACTACCTAACTTACCTTGACTGACAAGGCAAATGATGAGGTAGAATCCAGATTAAGAAGATTTAACAGTTTTCGAGCGTATGTGCGGAAAATTATTAATTTACAATTCTAGAATCGCAAGCAACAATTTCGGAGTGTGTGGCCATGTCGGTCGAGAAGGGCCGATGGCACCGGCTGGAGTGCCTTGAGTCCAGTACGGTAATCCTGGAGTGCAAAGACGGCCCGTTCGAGCCGATCGCCCCGGAGGGTATATTGAGTGTGGAGTGAAGTCGCATACGCCGCCCAACGGAAAACCCGCTCAGAAGGCCTTCTGGCTGGGGTACGCAGGTTCGGGCCATTTTCCCTCTGTTGGGCATCACAATTGGGGCATATCAATCGTGACAAAAACGCTACATTCTGTCACGATTGATTCCTGTAAAATGGTTCACTCGCGGGAAGCACGCGGGAGCACTTTCAACCCACCAACGAAAAACCCGCTCAGAAGGCCTTCTGGCGGGGGTACGCAGGTGCAAACCATTTTCCCTCTGTTGGGCATCACAATTGACGCAAATCAATCGTGACAAAAACGCCATGTTTTATCACGATTGATTTCTGTGAAATGGTTCGCTCGCGGGAATGAAATGGTTCACTCGCGGGAAGCCAGCGGGACGCGCTCAGTTGATGCGGGATTCCAGGTGGAGGGTTGCTGGAAGCAGACCGGGGGCTGTGGCGGTCACTGTGGCGTCATCGAAGGGGTACAGACTGTAGGCAACGCATGAACCGCGCCAGGTGTCATGGGTCAGGGACTTGTGGGCGGAATGGTCAAACGGGTCGGCATTGTCAGTGGCCACAATTGTCAGGTCCGGGACAAGCGGACCGGGAGTCACGCTGAAAGTCACGGGATAAACGGCATTGGGACACAGATTGCCATTGCGGTCCACAACACTGGCTGTCACCTTATTAATCCAGTCACAGGACAGTTTCAAAGCGTAAGGCTCACCAGCCGTCACCTGTCGGTACTCAGCTACAACTCCGGAAACTCCAGAAGCACTTGGAACTCCAGAAGCACTTGGAACCACAGAAGCACTGGAAACCACAGAAACTCCAGAAAAACTAGAAGCTCCGGAATCGCCAGAAACCCCTGAAGCACCAGTAACTCTAGAAACGCCAGCATCACCAGAACCCCCAGCGGTTCCAGGAACTCCAGCACCACCAGGATTGTAGCCGCGGGCCAGCAGTTCTCCCGGTTCGTAGGCGAAGCTGTAGAGGGCGGGACGGGCATCGGACTTCATTGGCTGGCGGCCAAGGGAGCGGCCGTTCAGCAGCAGCTCCACCTCCTGACAGTTCGAATACACCTCCACCACAGCCATACGGTAGTTGTCGGGGTCGGCCGGGGTCCAGTCCAGCAGCAGCTCGCCCGTACCGTTTCCGGCACTGCGGCGGGCGAATGCCACCATCGGTTCGGAGGTCCACCAGCTCATTCGCTGCAGCCCCAACGGCTTCACGGCACCGGTAATGTCCAGCAGGGCCGTATTCCATGACACCTGCGGCCACTCGGCCTCACCCAGATACTCAATGCCGGTCCACAGGAACTGGCCGCACAGGGACCTGTCGTCCCGCAACGCCAGCCACGACTGGATGTCATGCGTATTCTCGGTCCCTATGATTGCCTTCTCGCTATGCTGCTCATGGTAGGCCTTGAGCTCGTCCACACGGTAGTTCTGCCCCACCACATCCATCATCTCGGCAAATCCGTTCCTGTATACGCCCGATGAATTCGGCCGGAACAGAGCCATGGTCACGGGCCTTGTCGGGTCCAGCTCATGAATCAGATCCTGCTGCTGGCGGTACTTGCGGAAGCCGTCCTCGTTGTTCAGATTGTCGCGTATCTCATTGCCCACACTGTATATGACCACACACGGATGGTTGCGGGCACTCTTGACCATGTCTTCGGTGTCGATGCGCCAGTTGTCGCGGAAATCCAGATTATAGCCCTTCTCGGCATGCGGTTTGGCCGATTCCCACGTGTCAAACGACTCTACCATGACCAGAAGCCCCAGACGGTCACACAGCTCCAGCAGATTGGGATCAGGAATGTTGTGCGCCCACCTTATCGCATTGACGCCCAGCTTCTTCAGCTCACGGAGACGGTCAACCCACAGGTTCTCATGCGACACCGTACCCAGCGCACCGGCATCGGAATGCAGACACACCCCATACATCTTCATGTTCCTTCCGTTCAGCCAGAAACCCGACTCCCGGTCGAACCTTATTGTACGTATGGCGAATTCCATCCTCTCCTCATCCAGAGTGGTGCGGCCCTGCTTCACACGGACAAAAGCCACATGACGGGCAGGATTCTCGGGCGACCACCAGGCCAGTCCATCGGCCTTGAAACGGAACTCATAATGCAGTTCCTCCCCCGGCTCCAGCCTCAAGCGCTTTCCCGAAATCCCCATACGGCCGGATTTCCGCCTGCCGTCAGGCACTTCCAGCTCCAGACGGAACTTCTGCACCCTACTGGACCTGTTGCAGACCTGCACCTCGAAACACACCTGCCCCAGCGAATCGTCATAATGCGCAAACACACCCTGATACGGAATGTGCACATCGTTCTTGTACAGCAGCCGCACCCTGCGGTTAATGCCGCATCCGGTGTACCAGCGCGATGCCGGCTGCACGCTGTTGTCCACCCTCACCGCCACACGGTTCAGTCCGTCCCTGTTCACGAAATCGCTCACATCATAGCAGAACGATGCATACCCGTTGGCCCGTGTCCCCACCTCATGACCGTTCACATAGACCGTGCTGTGCGACATCACGCCATCGAACTGCAGGAACACCCGCCTGTCACGGGGATTGACGGGAGCATACTCGAATTCCTTGACATACCACCCCACTCCGGCAGGCAGCCATCCGCCCTGACCGGTCGGGTTATCCTTGCTGAACTCCCCCTCAATGCTCCAGTCATGTGGCAGATCCACAGTCCTCCATCCCCCATTCCACAAGGTCCGTTCAGCATTCCAGGCATTCTCCGTCTCCCGGAGCGTCACATCCTCCCGGATGAACCTCCAGTCACTGTCAAAGTCCCGGCAGCTCTCCCTTGCCATCAGCATCGGTCCGCCCCCGGCAAACGTCGGAAACAAAGGAAACGGCAGCATTACCGCCATTACAGCCACCGCAGCAAAACGTCTCAGAATCATACCTTACTATATTTTCAGACAAAAATAGGAAAAATCTCTCCAGACAGGGCAAACCGAAAAAAAAACCATGAAACTGCATGACTTTAAGAAAAGTTAATTACTTTTGTCAATCTTAGAATAGTATCGCCAAACAGATTGAAACATGAATTTCCTATCAAGACTCACAGACTGGTACTTCACCCGCAAGGCCATGCCTTACTGGTGCATGCTCTTCATTGACTGCTGCATAGTGCTCTTCTGCGGGTTCGTCGCAGCATATCTCAAGAACGGGGGCGACTGGTTCGCCTGCAATTTCTGGCAGATCACGACCGGCATGTGCCTCTGCATGCCTTTCTACATCATCTCCTTCCGCCTGTTCCACACCTACAGCTGCCTTGTCCGCTACTCCACCTTCTCGGACCTGAGCCGTGTGGCCATAGCCTCACTGCTGGCAAGCATTGCATCGGGCATTCTCAGCCACATTGTCTGCTGGGATGCCGCATTCATACCCGGAAGCAAGTCATTCGTGCTCATCTTCTCGCTCAGCACCTTCCTCATGTGGATAGTCCGCCTTGTCATCAGGTCGGCCTTCGACACCATGACCGGCAACGGAGCCGTTCCCGTTGTCATCTACGGCACCCGCTCGGGCGGCATCTCCATTGCCGGCACCCTGAGCAGCATCACCACCAAGGACGGCCGCAAATACAGCCTCAAGGCATTCATCAGCGACGAGAAAGAGCTTGAAGGCACCTTCCTTTCGGGCAAGAAAATCCTGCTCAATGACGAACGCATCGTGTCCACACTGCGCAAGATGGGCATCAAGGTCATCATGGTATCCCCGCTCAAGTCCGACGACTTCCGCAACAACACCACCCTTGTCGACGGCCTCATCCAGGCCGGCATCACCATCATGATGCTCCCCACCGCACATGAGTGGAACGGGACCGACCGCCTCACCTCCAGCCAGCTGCACGAGGTCGAGATCGAGGACCTTCTCCCGCGTGAGGAGATCAAGGTCGACATGGATGCCATAGGCACCATGCTGTCGGGCAAGCGCATACTCATAACCGGAGCCGCAGGCTCCATAGGCTCCGAAATGGTGCGTCAGATAGCCAAGTACAAACCCGCGGAACTCATCCTCGTGGACCAGGCCGAAACCCCCATGCATGACATGCGCCTTTTCCTTGACAAGTTCTCCGAATCGCTTGACAATCCCGCCTGCTTCCACCACGAGACCATAGTGGCCTCCATCACCGATGCCGACCACATGGAAATGCTCTTCTCCCGCTACCGTCCCGAATACGTCTTCCATGCCGCAGCCTACAAGCACGTGCCCATGATGGAGGACAACCCCATGCAGGCCGTCCGCAACAATATCCGTGGAACCCGCATCATAGCCGACCTTGCCGTCAAGTATGAAACGCGCAAGTTCGTCATGATATCGACCGACAAGGCAGTCAATCCCGCCAACGTCATGGGCTGCTCCAAGCGCATCTGCGAAATCTACTGCCAGAGCCTGAACCAGGCCATCGTCGACGGCAAGGTCAAGGGCATCACCCAGTTCGTGACCACCCGTTTCGGCAACGTCCTGGGCAGCAACGGCAGTGTCATCCCCCTGTTCCGCGAACAGATCAAGAACGGAGGTCC
Source organism: Bacteroidaceae bacterium (assembly GCA_045640065.1). Taxonomy (GTDB): domain Bacteria; phylum Bacteroidota; class Bacteroidia; order Bacteroidales; family Bacteroidaceae; genus Colenecus. The sequence continues at coordinate 8,786 of JAZUEH010000135.1, read as the reverse complement.
GGTCACCGTGACCCATCCCGACATAATACGCTACTTCATGCTCATCCCCGAGGCCTGCAAGCTCGTCCTCGAGGCCGGAACCATGGGCAAGGGAGGCGAGATCTTCGTCTTCGACATGGGCAAGCCCGTCCGCATACTTGACCTTGCAAAGCGCATGATCAGCCTATCGGGCGCCAAGGGCGTCCACATAGAGTTCACCGGCCTGCGCGACGGCGAGAAGCTCTTTGAAGAGGTGCTCAACGATGCCGAGACCACCATCCCCACCGTCCATCCCAAGATCATGATAGCCCAGGTCCGCCAGTATGACTACGAGACCGCCGTCCGTAACGAGGACGAGCTCCTTGCCCTGGCCGACACCCATGACGACATGCGCATAGTGCGCAAGATGAAGGAAATTGTCCCCGAATTCAAAAGCAAGGTAGGACGCTTTGAGCAGCTTGACCGACAATGACGTCCTTTGGTACGCCATGAGCGCCACCTACCGCAGCGAAGTGAAAATCCGTGACAATCTGGTGGCTCGCGGCGTGGAGTGCTACCTGCCTCTGCATACGGTCGAAAAGACCCTCAGAGGCCGCAAGGTCCGTGTTGACATGCCCCTTGTAAGCAATCTCATATTCGTCCATTCAAGCCGTCACGACATTCAGGAATTCAAACAGGAACTGCCTCACCTGCAGTACAAGATGTGGCATGCCGCCGGACAAGCCCCACAGCCCATCACCGTACGTGAGCGGGACATGGCCAACTTCATGACAGCCACCGTTGACTTCCCCCAGGTGCAGATCAAGATCCTTGACCATCCCGTCGTTCCCGCAGGCGCAAGGGTCCGCATCACGGGCGGCCCCATGAACGGCCTCTACGGCATACTGTCACGTCAGGCCGGCTCAAGGTCACACCGCATCACCGTCACCCTTGACAGGCTCTGCTCCCTGCAGATTGTCATTCCCCGCGGTCTGGTTGAATTTGTTGACGATAAAGAAACATCTGAATGATTTTTTCCATACCTTTGCCCATAATTTTTTATTTATTACGGGAATTTGTATGAAAAGGCTTTCCATAATCGTGTCAAAGGCCGTTGCAGTGCTGGCTGCCGGCATCATGCTGTTCACATCGTGCACCACCGCAAAGCAGATTGTTTACCTGCAGAACATTGACCAGGTTGACCTGCAGCAGCTCACCACCCAGTACGAGGCCCGCATCAAGAAAGACGACCTCCTGTCCATCGTGGTTTCCGGTCCTGACAAACAGGTTGTCATGCCTTACAACCTGACACTCAGCGAAACAGGCACTACCGGTGTTACTGATCCCGAACGCGCCACCCTTGCCTATCTGGTCGACAACAATGGCCAGATCAATTTCCCCATTCTTGGCAAGATTACCGTCGAGGGCATGACCCGTTCCGAACTGGTCAAGTACCTGACCAACGAGATAACCCAGGACGCCAAGGACCCCATAGTCTACGTTGCGTTCAAGAACTACAAGGTCACCATCCTGGGCGAAGTCAAGGCCCCGGGCACCTACACCATGGACTCCGAGCGCATAAACATTTTCCAGGCCCTGGGCAAGGCAGGTGACATGCTCCTCACGGCCGACCGCGAGGACATGATACTCATCCGTGAGGTTGCAGGTGTCCCCACCTACCACAAGCTAGACCTGCGTGACGCCTCAATCCTCAATTCCGACTACTATTACATGCAGCAGAACGACATACTCTACGTGCGTCCCTCAGCCCAGCGTGTTGCAGCCGCAACCACCGCCACAGGCATCTGGAGTACGGCACTCAGTTCAATCAGCACAATCGTGTCAGTACTGGCCTTTGTCCTTGCGACCATGTAACCACCTCAAGCGTCTATGGAAGAAAACAGATACATTGCAAAGCAGCAGGGAGTGTCACAGGATGACAGCACCCAGAACATACGTGACATATTCAAGTTCCTCTGGGGACTCCGTTTCTGGATAGTCCTTTTCGGACTCATTGCCCTCATTGCCAGCTACATCTGGGTCAAGTTCCAGACCCCCATATACGAACGCAAGTCACAGATCATGCTGGTCGACGAGAAGTCGGGAGGCTCCAGCGAAATGTCCCTTCTCCAGGACATTACCGGACTCAAGCAGAGCAGCCCCATTGACAACGAGGTCTTCATTCTTCGCAGCCCCAGCCTCATGACAAAGGTGGTCGAGGACCTTGACCTCAACTACCGCTACTACTCCTATTCCGTTCCCCGCAACCTGTTCAAGTCAAGACTTGGCAAGAAGCTGTTCGGAATACACGAGCTCCAGTACTACAACGACTCTCCTTTCGAACTGGTCATGGAGTTTGACGAGCTCTACCCCGAAAGCGAACTGCCATCAGCCCTTTCATTCGAATTCCGCATGAAGGACAACAATACCTTCACCGTACAGGAATTCTACGAGAACCGTTCATCGGCCGTACGTGTAGACAAGTCCTGGACTGACGAAATGAAGACCATGGGCTTTGACACCCCCATAGTCCGCAACGGCTACAGCTTCAGGATAGTCAGGAAGGAAAGCGCAGGTGCCGTAATGGCAGCCGGCAACAAGTACAGGGCCACATGGAGCAAGCCCTACAGTGCAGGTACGGCCCTTTCCAAGAACCTCAGCGTGAACGTCGAGACCGGAGTCCAGGGCAAGACCTTCAAGACCAATGTCATAACCCTTACCATGCATGACTCCAGCATTGCCCGGGCCGATGACATACTGAACCTTCTCACCGTCAAGTACATGGAAGAGGCCAAGGCCTTCAAGAACAAGTCAGTCATATCGACCATAGAGTTCATTGACAAGCGTCTTGAAACCATAAGCAGCGAACTGGGCAACGTGGAGTCCAGCTACCGCAACTACCAGAAGACCAACACCGTGGTCAACATTGACGCCCAGTCACAGCTGTCCCTGACCTCAGGTCTGGAGTATGAGAACCAGCTCACCGAAATACGCCTGCAGCAGCAGATCCTGTCCATGATAAAGGAAGACCTCAACAGCATGGACCAGGACCGCTACGATGTCATCCCCTCCAACATAGGCCTGACCGATGCCGGCCTGAACCAGGTCATAGGCGAATACAACACCCTGGTAGCCGAAAGGAACCGCCTTGTGGCCAACTCGTCGGCCAACAACCCGCGCGTGCGCAACATTGACCTGCAGCTGGCCGATTTCCGCAACAGCATTGTCATGTCAATCGAGAACCTTGACAAGGTCTACAACATACGCGCCAAGGAAGTCAGCAACGTTCTGCGCCAGTCACAGTCCAAGATATCCGACATCCCGACCCAGCAGTTCGACCTTGCACAGATAGAACGCCGGCAGCAGATCATCGAACCTCTCTACCTTCTGCTCCAGCAGAAACGTGAGGAGGCCCAGATCTCCATGTACGCCGTATCGGACAACGTGCGCGTAATCGAGGCGGCATACGGCAACCGCACGCCCATATCGCCAAAGAACATGCAGATATACCTGCTGGCCCTCATTCTGGGCTGCTGCATACCGCCCCTGTTCGTCTATCTGCGTAACCTTCTGCGCAACACCGTCCAGACACGTGAGGATGTCGAGGGCAAGCTCAACGTGCCCATTCTGGCCACCCTGCCCAAGGTTGTCGACACCCAGACCAAGGTCGACGCCTCGTCGCGTGACCTCAAGAGCGAATCGTTCCGCATGCTCCGCTCCAACCTCAGGTTCCTTAGCGGAAGCGTGGTGCAGGTAACATCGTCCACCCCGGGCGAAGGCAAGTCATTCGTGGCCTCCAACCTTGCCATATCGCTGTCACACACCGGCAAGAGAATCCTGCTTGTGGGTCTTGACCTGCGCAAGCCCGCACTGCCCCAGATACTGCCCGATGTCCCCATGCAGCGTGACCGTTCCGTGGTGGCATACCTCATAGGCCAGATCCAGAATCCTGCCGAAACCATACTTGACGGCAAGGACAAGTACGGCATTGACATAGCCTACTCCGGCTCCGTTCCGCCCAACCCCACAGAACTGCTGTCGACTGACCGTCTTGAACAGCTGCTGGCCTACTACCGCAGCAACTATGACTATGTAGTGCTTGACAGTGCCCCCATGATGCCTGTATCGGACTCCATACTGGTCAACCGCTTTGTCGACATTACACTCTATGTCATCCGCAGCGAGGTCACCCAGAACAGCATGCTCGACCAGATAGCCAAGCTGTTCTACGAGCGTGACATAAAATCGCCCAACATAGTCCTGAACGGTGTGGACCTTGATTCGGGACGTTTCCGTTACGGTTATGGCTACGGTTACGGCTATGGCTATGGCAAGGGTTACGGCTACGGTTATGGCTACGGCTACGGTGAGGATGAAGACGGCAAGAACCGTAAGCACAGCAAGCTCAGAAAACTCAGAAAACTCAAGATCAGGAAGGAGTAACATAACAGTTCCATGTTCAAGCTCTTCAAGCCCAAGACCGCAGGCTTTGACAAGATCGGCATCAAGACCGACTGGCACAGCCATCTGCTTCCCGCTGTCGACGACGGAGTCAGGGAAACAGGTCATTCGTCACAGATTCTCTTCGACATGCACAGGGCCGGCATAACCACTGTGGTCCATACCCCCCACTTCAATGCCGAACTCTTTCCCGCCAACACCGAGGACAGCATACGTGCCGCCTTTGACAGCTACCGCGAATCGGTCCAGGCCTGTGGTGTCATGTTGCGTCTTGGAGGCGAATACATGGTGACGAACGGCTTCGAGAACCGCAACATGAACGAACTGCTCCAGATTGAGCCGGGCAAGGTGCTAATAGAGATGTCATACCTCTACCCCAGCGCCACCATGGAGCAGGCCATCTTCAACATAAGCATGGCTGGTCTGACTCCCGTCATTGCCCACCCCGAACGCTATCTCTACTACTCCGAGACCCTGGACCGCTTTGACCGCCTCCACGAACTGGGCGCAGAGTTCCAGCTCAACCTGCTGTCACTCGAAGGCCGTTACGGCCCCCAGTCCATGCGCATACTGGATTACATTCTGAACAACGGCTGGTACAGCTACATGGGAACCGACACACACACCACCCACCAGTTCCACCGCATTGCCGGCATCGAGTTCAAAGCCTCCTACCTGCCACTCCTTCAGAAAATCGCCCGATAATTTCTCGAACACGAATTACTCGAATTTTACGAATTGGACTGATTCTCTTTCGAACACGAATTTTGCGAATTTAGCGAATTATCTGAATTCGCTAATTGCTTGAAATTGCGCTATAAAAACGCCTTCAAAGCATCCGTTTACGTATTTTTTCTTTACTTTTGCATAATATAAGGTGTTCTGTACACTGCCCAAAGCAGTCCCAGAAAGCCGCCAATGCGTTACCTGGCCCCGTAAAGTGCCCATTATCAGCACCTTACCATACCGTCGGGGAGCCAGAAGAATGCAAAATCCACAGATCACAAGAAGATAATAATATATGGGCATAACTTATGACACAGAGCAACAGAAGTTCCAATTCGACTTCGAACATGATGGGACAAGCGACCTTGTCACTCTGACCGGCTGTGGCTACCAGGTAGAAGCGTTCGGCAAATGCTTCTATTATGGCTACGAATTCGAGCCCGAAATTGACAGTGAGACAAGAACGAAATTCATCCAATACGTCAAATTCCCGCCATCAATCCAGAAAGACCAGAACCTGTCGCACTTCATCCAGAAAGCCATCAACGATCTGAATGCCAAGATTGACCTGTATGACTATGACCTTGTCATTTATCCCGAGTCGTCCAGTCAGGTCAACCAGTACATGCTCCGCTACATCTACCGTTTTGCCCAACCCACACTCAGACAGATGCAGCTCGTCAAAGCTCTGCCCTCCAACATTGCTTTTGATACCGATGCCTACACAAGACAGTATCTTGATGACGTATTGGAAAACGGACGTCCCAGATATACCCAGGCACAGAAAGACGAAGCCCTTGCTTCCATCGGTAAGATGATGGACCTGATTCACAGCAAAGACTACTTCACCATTGCCAAAGACGTAAAGAAGAGCAAACTTCGTCCCTACATGCTCCAGTTTCTGAAATTTGCCACTGATGAAGACCGGGAGCTCTGCGCTACAATCAAGAACCAGAATATTCTCGTCATAGACGACATCACCACCAGCGGCTCCACTCTGAACGAAATTCTCAGGACCCTCCGTATACTGAATGAAGACAACTCCATCACAATCTTCAGCCTCCTTGGCCGAAAGAACCTGATGGCCGAAATGGGTTAGTCCAATAAGTCAATACACTTATTTGTGCAAATTATAAGTATAACAGCAAATCACAATAGCAAATCACATGAAAATCCTTGTAACCGGAGCTAAGGGGTTCGTCGGCAAGAACCTTTGCTCACAACTCAAGAATATCCGTGACGGCAAGGCCAAGTGGTACAACCTGCCCGAGGCAATCGAGGCCGTCTATGAGTACGACATCGACTCCACACCCCAGGAACTTGACCAGTGGTGCCGTGAGTGCGATTTCGTCTTCAACCTTGCAGGCGTCAACCGCCCGCAGAACCAGGAAGACTTCATGAAGGGCAACTTCGGCTTTGCCAGCACACTTCTGGACACCCTCAAGAAGCACCACAACAGCTGTCCCGTCATGATAAGCAGCAGCATCCAGGCCACCCTTGCAGGCCGATTCGGCAACAGCGAGTACGGCCGCAGCAAGAAAGCCGGCGAGGAACTGATGTTCGAGTACGGCAAGGAGACAGGCGCCAAGGTGCTGGTCTACCGCTTCCCGAACCTGTTCGGCAAGTGGTGCCGTCCCAACTACAACAGCGCCATAGCCACCTTCTGCAACAACATAGCCCACGACCTCCCCATCCAGGTCAACGACCGCTCCGTCGAGATGGAGCTCCTCTACATCGATGACCTCGTGGACGAAATGATTGGCGCACTTGCAGGCAAAGCCCACTATTGCACATACAACGGACTTGACCCAGTACCAGCAGAGAATTCGTGCAATTCGTGTAATTCGTGTTCTGAAAATCACGTGTATTGCTACGTGCCGGTAACTCATAAGACAACACTTGGCGAGATTGTAGATATCATCAACGAGTGTGCAAAGGCGGCAGCCAATGAGGGCGGTCTGAACATGATCGAACTTCCTCAGGGCAGCCTCCGCTACAAGCTCATGACCACCTACCTGAGCTACCTTCCAAAGGAGAAAGCCATCTACGACCACAAGATGAACGTAGATCCACGAGGCAGCTTCACCGAACTGGTCCACAGCGCCAACTGCGGTCAGGTAAGCATCAACATAAGCAAGCCCGGGATCACCAAGGGTGAGCACTGGCATCACTCCAAGTTCGAGTACTTCACCGTAGTCAGCGGCCACGGCCTCATCCAGCTCCGCAACGAAGCAGACCCGAATGCAGAAATACTCAACTACGAAGTAAGTGGGGACAGGATTCAGAGCGTAATCATGCTCCCCGGCTACACCCACAACATCATCAACCTGTCAGACACCCAGGATCTGGTCACAGTAATGTACTGCAACGAGATCTTCAATCCCGGCCGTCCCGACACCTACTTTGATCCTGTTGACCCGCAGAACTGACTTACACTAATTGACGAAGATGATTTGACGAAGATGATTTGACGAACACGAATCTCACGAATCTCACGAATAAAATTCAATCAATTCGTTCAATTCGAGCAATTCGAGCAATTCGTGTTCAAAAAAAGAACCAAAAACCATGAAAAACCGGATATGATTTATTTTAAGCAGGAAAGTTACAACATTATAGGTGCAGCAATGCACGTATACAACACACTAGGTCAAGGCTTCCTTGAAGCAGTATATCAAGAAGCATTAGTGATAGAATTCATAAAACGGGATATCCCATTCGAACCCCAGAAAGAACTCAAAATCACATACGACGGTAAAGAATTGAAGCAAACATACAAACCGGATTTCATATGTTACGACAAGATTATCGTTGAGATCAAGGCAGTATCAGCCATCGATGACGCACATCGTTCCCAACTGTACAATTATCTGCACGCAACAGGTTATAAATTAGGGTTGTTGATAAACTTCGGCTCGTCAAAAGGTCTAGAATACGAACGAAAAGTTCTCTAAACCATTGTTGACTAAGATGATATGACGAACACGAATCTCACGAATTTCACGAATAAAATTCAATCGATTAGAGCAATTCGAGCAATTCGTGTTCAAAAAAAAAAAAAAAACATTCAAACAATTAGTGTTCAAAAACCATTAGTGAAATTAGATCAATTCGTGTTCAATAAAAAAAGAATATAAGTGTTATATGGAAAAGCAACCGAAATTCGATTATTCCGACATCAAGTGGCAGGACAACGGCAAGCTCAAGCTCATCATCATAGTGGGCACCCGTCCTGAGATCATCCGTCTGGCAGCAGTCATCAACGCCTGCCGCAAGTACTTCGACGTCATCCTGGCACACACCGGCCAGAACTACGACTACACCCTCAACGGCACCTTCTTCCGCGACCTCAAGCTGGCTGACCCCGAGGTCTACATGGATGCAGTGGGCGATGACCTGGGCGCCACCTGTGGCAACATGATCAACTGCTCCTACAAGCTCTTCGCACAGACCAGACCCGATGCCGTCCTCGTCCTGGGCGACACCAACTCATGCCTCTCGGTCATCGGTGCCAAACGACTCCATATCCCAATCTTCCACATGGAGGCAGGCAACCGCTGCAAGGACGAATGTCTCCCCGAGGAAACCAACCGCCGCATAGTCGACATCATCTCCGATGTCAACATGGCCTACAGTGAGCA
>JAZUEH010000134.1:0-25922 GCA_045640065.1 Bacteroidaceae bacterium | reverse complement strand
TCCGGTAAGGGAGTCCGGGTCATCCATACCTTTGGTGCATTTGACTTGACGAAACAGTTCCATTTTCTCGATGAAGAATGATTGGAAAGATTTGCCTATATTTGTCTGGCTGCGGAGAGCTGCTGCAATCATCTCTCTGAGCTGGGTAAGTGGTCTGATATTCATTTCGTAACTTATAGTGTGGCAACTACTAAATTGCTAAATATCAGCCATTTATCCAAATATTTCAGACACAAATATCATATATTTATAACACTTTTTTCGGCCTTGGTTCTACTGCTGCAAAGTTGTCTGTTGAAGTGACGAAAGCGGACTATTTGAAATGCAATTTGTTGATAGCTATATATTTATAAACTTTTTAACGAACTATTGTAATATGAAGAAACTGTTTTTTTGCGTATATACTTGTGTTGCTGTCTTTCTTATTTCATGCAACAGAATGCCCGAGATGTTTCATACGGGTATTGTGATAAACGTACCGTTGGTGCATGAAGAGCCTACGGATTATTATGATTTTTTCTGTGTGTTTGACTCTTTGACACCAATAAGGCTAAGCAACGATTCTGTTAACGGATTGATAACTTTTATTGAGGATATACATATTGACGGTGATCTGATTTTCATTAGAGATGTAAATACTGTTCATGTTTTTGATATGGAAGGCCGTTTTATAAGAAATATTGGACGTAAAGGACGTGGACGCGGAGAATACCTCGGATTGATGGACTTTGATCTAAATAGGCCAAGAAAGGAACTGACAATTTATGATCAAGGGGCTCACAGGTTTCTTGTTTATGACTATGAAGGTAATTTTCTTAGACAGTTTGAATATGAATATATAGTCAGAGAGTTTGCTACGTTGCCTAATGGCGATTATTTAGTATATAGACCTGATTATGAAAAAAATGCACATAGAGGACTATTCCAGATAGATTCCACAGGAAAGATAAAGAAGCATTTACTTCAATATGATGATTATCTAAAAGCTTATTCACATAGTGGCAAATGTTTATGCAGGATAAATGATGGATTGTTGGCGTTAAGAGGATTGGATTGTATGAATAGTATATATCATATAACGCAAGATACTATATATGAAGCATATCAGATAGTAACTGATTCAAAATATGACAGACGCTTTGTAGAAAAGGAACTACCTACAGATGGTGGTCTTGAGAAGTATGATTTTTACCATATAATTGAAATGGTTGAGACGGAGCGTCATATAGAGTTCAATATTGTAGCAACCTCAAATTGGGCAAAAGTTTATTATGACAAGAAGACAAATAAAACATATCGTAGATATGGAAAAGAATGGTCTGATTTGATGGAAGCCAAGCCGTCGGATCTATATGAACACTTTATGACGACATGTGAAAATGGTTTGAATATGGGGTTCCTTACTACAGCTGCTATATTGAAGAATCCTGCTTATCAATCATTGTTTCCGGATATAACGGAAGAATCCAATCCTGTTCTTTTCTATTCAAGGGTTAAGGAAAATTGAGATAACAAAGAGATAGAGATGGTGTATATTCTGTTTTTGTTAGGCTTATTCATATTACTACGGGTATTGTTTATATGTTCACGGAGCAAAACAGAATTAGCATTATTGTCTCTTATAGTCCTTTCATGTATTGTTGAATATTAGGATTGAATTGGAATGCAGTAGGGGATTACAGCAGTTTCAATCTATGCTTCACCCACTAAATTTCCACTGACCGCCTTTCCCCTCATTCAAAGCCACCCTTCCGGCATCCAAAAATATCGCGGGTCATTCTGCACAACTGTTGCTACCAAATACGACAGAACTGGCAGTCTGGATATGGAGGACGATGCCGCCCGTTACTGGTGGGGTGATGTCTGGAGGATTCCAACGGTACAGGAAATGATGGAATTATGTGAGAACTGCAGATGGACCCGGCTTGAAAACAACAATGGTTACATAGGGGTAAGCAAAATCAATGGCCGGTCGATTGTATTTCCAATGACGGGATGTTATAGAGACAATCAGCTGGAGGGTAAAGGAAAGCGTAACCTGTTCGAAACACTTTATATGTCATCAGAAGGAAATCGGGGAATGGTAGAGTTTTACGTAATAGGTGATATTGGCATGGGGGTACTTACGGGGTGCTCATACGTAAACACCGTGGTGAGTGGCACGCCGCCAAACGCTCACGGAACAGGAATACGTTTCCTAGCGGTGAGCAATCCCGCGGGATTCACTTACGAGCGAACCATTTGAATAACTGCGGTGAGTGGATAACTCCATTTTGCTCACGGAATGGCTGATGTAGAATGATAGCAAGGAACTGACGGGATGGGAACGAACATGATGATGATTACAGCAGTTTCAATCTATGCTTCACCCACTAAATTTCCACTGACCGCCTTTTCCCCTCATTCAAAGCCACCCTTCCAGCATCCAAAACCTGTATTGTACAAAATAAAACCGGGTCCCAACGTTGTGGAACCCGGCTTTCTGTCAGTGTTGTGCTGTCCGGAATCAGTTCTGGGGGGCACCGAAGCCACCGAAACCGCCCTGGGGCATACCGCCGCCGAAGCCTCCACCGAAGCCGCCGCCGTTCTGCTGCATCTGCTGCATCTGCTCACGACGCTTTGCCTGAGCTTCGTCATACTTCTTCTTCTGATCATCGGTCAGGAATGACTTGAGCTTTGCTTCCTGCTCTGCACGCTGCTTCTGCATCTGCTCCATCATAGCCTGCATGTCCATATCCTGAGGCATGCCGCCACCGTTCTGCATTTCTTCCATGCGCTTGGCCTGAGCCTTTGCATTGGCAACATAGTAGTTGTAGATTGAGTCATACTGAACCTGAGTCAGTTCCAGCTGCTCCTTGAGACGGTCAGCCTGCATCTTGGCTCTTTCAGCGGGATCCATCTGCTGGCCACCGCCAAAACCACCGCCAAAACCACCACCGAAACCTTGGGCGAAACTCATTGTCGAAACCATAACGGCTGCAATTGCGAACAAAAACTTCTTCATTTTGAATGTTATTAAAAGGTTAATAATGTGTCCACAAGAATGATAGTTCAAAAATTCCTGGATGTTAAATCCGGAATCAGCGTTTTATTTCAAGTACTTCCAGATTCTGGAAACTCTTTCCGTCAATGTCAAGGCGGACCAGGGTGCGGACCTGCTGCCATCCCTGCAGGCCTGCGGCTCCGGGATTGATGAAAAGCATGTTCATCTTGCGGTCATGCTGGACTTTCAGTATGTGGGAGTGGCCGCATACGAAGAGGTCCGGAGTCTCGTCAAGAAGCTGTTGGCGTACGCTGTGGTCATAGTGGTCGGGACTGCCTCCTATGTGCTTGAGCATGATTTCGGCCTCTTCCACACGAAAACGGTATATCTCCTGGAAGGCGCGGCGGACGTCCTGTCCGTCACAGTTGCCCCATACGGCGCGCAATGGCGCAATCTGTTCCAGCTGCTGTGCAATGACGTACGAACCCATATCGCCGGCATGCCAGATTTCATCGCAACCGTTCAGGAAGTTGGCATAGCGGTCATCCCAATAGCCGTGGGTGTCGGACAGAATGCCTATCCGTTTCATTTCGCCAGGCGTAAAATCAATCAAGTGAGAACTTACTGCGTGCCAGGTCTGCTATGATCCCGGTGCAGCGGTCAAGTCCTAAGGCCGATGTGTTGAGACAGATGTCATAGCTGGACGGGTCAGACCAGCGGCGTCCGGTGTAATAGTTGAAATAGGCACTGCGCTTGCGGTCGGCCTCGTCAATCATGCTTTCGGCCTGACGTGCGGTGGTATCGCCATGGGCAGTGAGACGGCTTATGCGGAAATCACGGCTTGCAGTCAGGAATACACTCAGCAGACGGTCGCTGTCGCGCAGCACATAGTCTGCGCATCGGCCTACGAAGATGCAGCTCTCCTGCTCGTGGATGCGGCGGATTATGTCGCTCTGCATGCCGAACACCGATTCGTCACTCAGGAAGTTGCTGCCTGTGCCGTGTCCTGTATGGGAACCTGACAGATGGTTCATGAACAGGGAACGTATGCCGCGTCCCTGACGGCTGGACTCATCGGCCTTGACAAACAGTTCACTGTTGAAACCGGTTTCGTTTACGGCACTTTCAAGGAGCGTACGGTCGTAGATGTTCACTCCCAGCATGGCGGCCAGGTCGTGTGACACGGTGCGGCCACCGCTGCCGAACTGCCGGCCTATGCATATTGCAAAATGTCTGTCCATATCATTGATTGTTTTCTTGTTGAGCCATTGACTTGAGTTTCCTTTCCTGAGGAATGATGAATGCAAAGCCCAGTATGACCGAAAGGGCATCAGAAATGGGCATGCTGTACCAGATTCCGTCTATTCCGTAGAACCGTGGAAGTATTATGAGCAGCGGAATAAGCATGAGTACCTGACGTGACAGGGACATGATTATGGATTTGACGGGCATTCCTATGCTCTGGAAAAGGTTGGAGATTACAATCTGCGACCCTATCAGCGGGAAGACAAGGAAATTGACTCTCATGCCGTGACGGGAAATGGCTGCCAGTTCGGAATCGTTGGTGAAAATGCCTATGCACAGGTCCGGCATGAGTTCGCTGATCAGGAAACCGATTGTGGTGACAATGGTTCCGCAGAGCAGGGTCTTGTGGAATACACTGAGCACACGTCCGTAGTGACGGGCACCGTAGTTGTAACCGGCAATAGGCTGCATGGCCTGGGTGAATCCCATGACTGCCATCACGAACAGGAATCCCATGCTGTTGATGATTGAGTAGGCGCCTACGGCAATGTCGCCTCCGTATGACAGCAGGCCGCGGTTGATGAGAAGCACTACAAGGCATGCCGCCGCGTTCATGAGACAAGGTGAAAGGCCGATGGTCAGCATGTTGCGTACCAGATCCCCGCGCAGACGGAAAATGCCTTTCTCCAGATGGATCAGTTCGCTCTTGTCCGACAGCTGGGTGCATTGCCAGATGAATGCCAGCACCTGTGATATGACCGTAGCGATGGCCGCACCCTTGATGCCCCAATGGAATACCATTATGAACAGCCAGTCCAGGAATGTGTTCAGCAGGACGGTGCCTATTGTGGCAGCCATGGCCTTGTTGGGCTTTCCTGCAGCCCTGAGGACGCTGTTCGTGCCCAGATAAAGATGCGTGAATGTGTTGCCTATCAGAATGATGGTCATGTATTCCCTTGCATATCCTACTGTGGCTTCTGTGGCTCCGAACAGTTTCAGGATGGGGTCAAGGAACAGCAGTGCCAATGCACCGAAGGCGATACCGATAATAACGTTCAGGGTTATGGCATTGCCGAAAAGAAGCTGGGCACTGCGGTTGTCCTTCTGTCCCAGTTTGAGCGATATCATTGTACCGGAACCGACTCCCACCATTGAACCGAGTGCGGCCGACAGGTTCATGAGGGGAAAGGTAACGGCCAGGCCGGAAAGGGCCATGGATCCTACACCATGTCCTATGAATGCACGGTCAACTATGTTGTAGAGCGATGATGCCAGCATGGCGACAATTGCCGGTACAGCATAGCGTATCAGCAGTTTTCCAATATTCTCGGTCCCCAGTTCCTGAGGTGTTTTCAATTCTGCCATTTCCTTATTTCTGTTCAGCGTGCAAAGGTAGTGCTTTTTTGTAACACTCCATCGCCAAAGGCGTGGCGGCTTCCGTCCCACCGCTGAAATCGGGGAATATTTCTGCAAGTGATTATTTTGTGCTACATTTGCACATATGATGAACATGACCCTGTTTCTGATATTGTTGGGGATTGTGGTGCTGCTGTGCGTATGGCTGGATCATGTCTCCCTGCGCATTGGCGTCCCGACCCTGCTGGCCTTCATACTTCTGGGTATAGTGTTCGGAAACAACGGACTCTTCCCCATACATTTTGATGACCGCGACTTCGCCAGTGAGACCTGTACGGTGGCACTCATCTTCATCATGTTCTATGGCGGTTTCGGCACCCGATGGGAAACTGCCCGTACCGTTGCCGTCGAATCGGGTTTGTTGGCAAGCGTCGGTGTGATTCTGACCGCAGGACTCACCGGACTGTTCTGCCATCTTGTGCTGGGATGGGGCTGGAACGAATCCCTCCTGCTCGGTGCCGTGGTCAGTTCGACCGATGCTGCATCGGTCTTTTCAATACTCAGGGGACGGAAACTGGGACTGAAGGCAGGAACCGCTCCGCTGCTTGAGGTCGAGAGCGGAAGCAACGATCCGTTCTCATACATGCTGACTGCCATCATGATGGAGGTGTGCCGCGGAAATGCCACCGGCGGACATATGGTGTGGATGCTTGTGGCCCAACTGGTTTTCGGCGCATTGCTGGGGTGGGCTGTAGGCCGCGGGGCGGTACATGTCATGTCACGTATGAAACACCAGTCGTCATCATACGCTTCACTGTTCGTGCTGGGTGTCGCGGTGCTGTCGTACGCACTGCCTGATCTGGTGGGTGGAAACGGCTACCTGAGCGCATATCTGGCCGGAATAATAATGGGCAATGCCGACCTCAGGTTCAAGAAGGATCTCGTGGCCTTCTTTGACGGCCTTACGGGATTCATGCAGGTGATAATATTCTTCATGCTTGGTCTGCTGGCACGTCCGACAATGCTTCACAAGGCCATACTTCCGGCACTTGCAATATTCGTGTTCATGCTGGTCCTGGCACGTCCTGCAGCCGTGAATGCCGTACTGACATTCTTCCGCAAAGGCGGCCGGTACAGTCTCAGACAGCAGACCCTCATATCGTTTGTCGGTCTGAGGGGGGCTGCGTCAATCGTGTTTGCCATCTTCGCCACATCGGATCCGGCTGTGATCCAGGAACATGACATCTTCAATATAGTGTTCTGTCTGGTACTGCTGTCAATTTCACTGCAGGGTACGCTTATCCCGTTCGTTGCCGGCAAACTGGATATGACCGATGACGGAGAAGACGTGATGAAAACCTTCAACGACTTCACGGACAATACCAATGCCCAGTTCAGCCGCATAGACATAGCAGGTGGCAGCTCATGGGACGGAAAGGCCGTGAAGGATCTGGGACTCCCGCGCAATATCCTGATTGTCATGGTGGTACGCGGCGAGCAGAGAATCCGGCCTCGTGGGGATACTGTACTTGAGGCCGGTGACCGTGTCGTGATAATCACGAAATCGTTCGAGGACAACCACAATTATCTTGAAGAGCATACGGTCAAGGAAAACGGACGGTGGAAAGGCCGGCGCCTGAAGGATTATGACCGTGATGACCGTGGTGTGGTGGTGATGATAAAACGGGGTGAAACAAATATAATACCCAATGGCGAGACGGTACTTGAGGCCGGTGACAGGATAGTGCTTTGCCATATAGAACAGGAACAGCAGGAATGAGGGTATTGGTTGGAATGAGCGGAGGCGTGGACAGCACGGCAGCCTGTCTGATGCTTATGGAACAGGGCCATGAGGTTCTGGGACTGACCATACGCAACAACGACATCGGACTTGCTGACGGCAGCGGCTGTAACGAACCTGTATACGTCAGCGATGCACGTGTTCTGGCCGGGAAACTTGGCATGGAACATCATGTTGCCGATGAGAGGGAACGCTTTGAACGTGATGTGGCCGCTCCTTTTGTCCGCTCATGGCTTGACGGTATGACGCCGAACCCATGCATAGAATGCAATCCGCGTTTCAAGTTCCGGGTCCTGACGGAGTGGGCCGGACGCCTTGGATGTGATATGATAGCCACCGGACATTATGCAGACATTGTCTGCCATGACGGTTCATATTATGTGTCACGAGGAGCCGATGGTCTCAAGGACCAGAGCTATTTCCTCTGGAAACTGCCGCAGAGCGTGCTGTCGCATACGTTATTCCCGCTTGGAGGAATGACAAAGGGACAGGTTCGGACGCTTGTAGGTGAAAGCGGCATTGACATACCGTCACGTGAAAGCATGGAGATATGCTTCATTGAAGACGATTACCGCAGCTATCTGCGCAGGCGCATGCCTGACATTGACAGCACCATAGGTCCGGGCAAGTTCGTGGACAGCGAAGGTCATGTGATAGGTACTCATGACGGCTATCCTTTCTATACGATTGGACAGAGAAAAGGACTGAGGGTCGCATTCGGCGAGCCCAGATATGTGATACGCACCAATCCGGCCAGGAATACCGTGATGCTGGGATTGCCGGAACAGCTCAATGCCGACAGCATGCTTGTGGGGAACCTGTCCTTTACCGGCATGGAGCCGGATACCGTTCCGCAGGGTGACATGGAGGTCATGATACGCTATCATGGCCGTCCAGTACCATGCCATATTGGAAATGCCGTTGAAGGCGGCCGTTTTCTGGTGCATTTCCACGAAACGGTCCAGGCGGTAACTCCCGGGCAGTATGCCGTGTTCTATCGTGGAGACCGGGTCATAGGGGGAGCGGAAATAGTCAGTCAGAGAGGAATCAACCAATATCTTTAATGCCATAACAGCTATGAAATCATATACGTTGCTTGAACTGAACGGCTTTGTGAAGAGTGCTCTGCGCTCGGCTCTGCCCGATGCATACTGGGTCCAGGCCGAAATAAGCAGCAGCAGTATCAATCCGTCCGGGCACTGCTATCTGGAACTGGTCCAGAAGGATGAGTCGGGACGGACATTCCTTGCCAAAGCCAAGGCGAATATCTGGAGAAACACATGGATTGTTCTCAAGGCAAAGTTCGAACGGGCCACAGGGCAGACCCTGGCTGTAGGGATGAAAGTCATGCTTCTGGCTTCGGTGACCTTCCATGAATTGTACGGATACTCTCTGGTGGTCAATGACATAGACCCCACATACACCATGGGCGATATGGCCAGACGCCGCAGGGAAATAATTGAAAGGCTCAAGGCCGATGGAGTCATTGACCAGAACCGCAGTCTGGAACTGTCTCCTGTACCGCAGCGCATAGCCGTGGTGTCAAGCGCGACCGCTGCCGGATATGGTGACTTCTGCAATCAGCTGGAGGGGAATATGTACGGATTCGTGTTCTACCACAGGCTGTTTCCCGCACTCATGCAGGGCGATCAGGTTGAAAGCAGCGTGATATCGGCCCTTGATGAAATTGCGGCACGAAGGGATTCGTTCGATGTCGTGGTGATTATCCGTGGCGGCGGTGCAGTGAGTGAACTCAGCTATTTCGATTCATATGATCTGGCATCGAACATAGCGAATTTCCCGCTCCCGGTCATTACCGGAATAGGGCATGAACGTGACGATACGGTATGCGATCTGGTGTCTTATGAAAAGGTCAAGACTCCGACTGCCGCCGCCGAGTTCCTTATCAACAGGGTCTATGTGGCGGCCATGGCGCTCGAGGAACAGGCACGCAGGCTGGGCGAATCGGTCAGCGGACGCATGACACAGGAAAAGCAGAGAATACAGCTCCTGTCCCAGAAACTGCCTTCGCTGTTCACCGTCATGAAAGTCAGACAGGAGGGAATCCTTGAGACTTCGCTCAAGAGAATCCAGGTAGGACTCAAGAATATGTTTACCGGACAGAACCACAGACTGGAGCTGATGGAGAAGTCGCTTGAGGCGGCCGATCCTGCACTGATACTGAAACGCGGCTATTCGCTCACGTCATGTAAGGGACGTGTCGTCAGGGATGCCGGTGACTTGAAACCGGGTGACCTGCTTGTCACCATGTTGGGAAACGGAAAAGTGGAGAGTGAAGTGAAATGAACCATAACGGAACACAAATAAGGAATATATGAAGTACGAGGAAGCAATGAAACGTCTGGAAGAGATTGTCGGCCAGATTGAGGAGGGTAAACTGGACATCGATATGATAACAGAACGTCTGAAAGAGGCCAGAACATTGATCAGGTTCTGCAGGGACAGACTTTATGAGACCGATGAAGAGGTAAGGAAAATAATGGAATCAGAAGAATGAGAAGTATGAAAAAGTTCTTGAATCTTGTTGCGGCACTTCTGCTGGGAGTGGCTGTGACTTCTTGCAGTACGGTGGCCTTTACCGGAAGAAACAGACTGCTGCTCTATTCGGACAGTGACATCTTCAACATGTCAGACCAGTCGTATATGGAGCTGATGGCAACATCGGTACGCTCAAGTGACACGAAACGGACCGTTACTGTCAGCGAGGTGGGCAAGCGTATGACATCGGCCCTCAAGACTTATCTGGCCAGTGTGGGACAGGAGGACGTCCTTGCCGGAATAAGCTGGAGCTTTGACCTTATCAAGGACAGGGAAGTCAATGCATTCTGTCTTCCCAACGGCCGTGTCGTCTTCTATGAAGGCATCATGCCTATGCTGGAAACTCCGGATATGGTCGCAGTGGTCATGGGACATGAAATGGGCCATGTCATAGCCCGTCACGGCAATGAGCGTATGTCGAAACAGGCTCTGTTGAGTCTTGTCGGTACGGTTGCCAGCGGTGCGGTCGGTCAGACGGTGTCTCCTGACGCCCAGTCCCTGTTTGAAGCCGCATTCTCAGTGGGCAGCGAGTATGGTTACCTGCTTCCATTCTCGAGAAAGCAGGAGTATGAGGCCGATGAGATTGGCCTGTATCTGATGGCGATAGCCGGCTATGACATAAGCCAGGCACCTCTGCTGTGGGCCAGAATGGCGCAGAACGGGTCAGCATCGGTTCCGGAATACATGAGCACCCATCCGAGTGACGAGAACCGCATCAACCATCTGATCAAACTTCAGGACAAGGCGAAGAAATATATTGCAAAACATTGATCAACTAACTCTTTAGAACATGAAATCATTCAGAATGACGCTCTGCGCCCTGGCAGTTGCCATGTGCGCCAATGTCCAGGCTCAGGAAAAGGGCCTGAAGGATGCCTACAAGGATTACTTTTCAGTAGGTGTCGCAGTCAACATGGGTAATCTGAGAAACCAGAAGCATGTTGACATCGTCTTGAACAACTACAACAGCATCACTGCCGAGAATGACTTCAAACCGCAGTCAGTCCAGCCCAGTGAGGGCCAGTGGAATTTCAGGAATGCCGATGCCATTGCCGATTTCTGCCGTGAGCATGGAATCAAGCTCCGCGGCCACTGTCTTGCATGGCACAATCAGGTGGGACACTGGATGTTCCAGGGTGCCAATGGCGGTCAGGCCACCAAGGAAGAGCTTTATGCCCGCATGAAGACACATATCACCACGGTCATGCAGCGTTACAGCGATATCATCTACTGCTGGGATGTCGTGAACGAAGCTGTTACCGATGATGCCAATGCAACCGATCCTCTGCGTCCCTCACAGTGGAAGTCAATAGCCGGCGGTGACGAATTCATCCGCAAGGCTTTCCAGTTCGCGCGTGAGGCCGATCCCAACGCTCTGCTGTTCTACAACGACTACAATGCGGCCGTTCCGGCAAAGCGTGACAAGATCTACAATATGGTCAAGGAGATGAAGGCTGCAGGTGTACCCATTGACGGCATCGGAATGCAGGGCCATTTCAATGTATATGATCCGTCACTGGAGGACATTGAGGCTGCCATCGTGAAGTATTCTGAAATCGTTGACCATATCCAGTTCACTGAACTTGACATCCGTCTTAACCGTGAAATGGGCGGTGGCCTGAACATGAACCGTCAGGGTGAAGAGCTCACTGAAGAGAAGCAGAAGATGTTCGACGACAAATATACCGGCTTCTTCGAGGTACTGCGCCGTCATGCCGATGTCATTGACGTTGTGACATTCTGGAACGTGACCGATGCCGATTCATGGGTCGGCGTATCCAATTATCCTCTGCTGTTCGACAAGAACTCAGAAGCGAAGTCCACTTATTATAAGGTGCGTGATTTCACACCGACTAAGGAAGAGGAGAAGGCCGCAAAGCTGTCAGTGAAGAAGGCTGCCAACGAGGCTGCCGATGCCAAAGCCGCCCTTGCCCAAAAGAATTTCAAGAAATAAACAGGTTTTTTAATTTCCTGTTTCTGCCAACAATCCGGCCATTTTGGTCGGATTGTTTTCGTTTGTCCGCGGCATTGGTAAAACGTTAGTAAATATTTGTAATTGAGGAAAATAGAGGCTTAATTTGTAACAACTATCATTATTAACTAACCAAATTACTGACTGTTTTATGAGACTTTTGACAAAGTTCATCGGCGCAGTGCTTGCACTTGCATTGCCGCTTGGCGCTTTTGCGCAGAACGTGAATGTTAAGGGCCAGGTCAAGGACGCCAGTGGCGAACCTATGATTGCCGTTAACGTTGCGCAGCTTGGAACCACGAACGGTACCGTCACGGATTTTGACGGTAACTATTCATTGAGTGTTCCGTCAAATTCATCACTGCAATTCTCATTCATGGGTTACAAGACCCAGACTGTTGCAGTTGCCGGTAAGACAACGATCAACGTTGTTCTTGAAGAAGATGCCGCACTTCTTGATGAAGTCGTGGTAATCGGTTACGGTACACAGAAGAAGGTCAATGTCACAGGTTCTGTCGCTTCAATGGCAGGTGAAAACCTCCGTGAGATTGCCAGTGCCGATTTCTCACGTTCACTCAACGGCCGTGTTGCCGGTGTCCAGATGACCCAGACCTCATCACGTCCCGGTGAATCAATGGAAATCAGAATCCGTGGCCAGAGATCACTCAGTGCTTCAAACGATCCTCTGATCGTTCTTGACGGTGTTCCTTTCATGGGCAGCCTGTCAGACATCAGCCCCAACGACATCAAGAGCATGGATATCCTGAAGGATGCATCGGCAACTGCCATCTACGGTAGCCGTGGTGCCAACGGTGTCATCATGATTTCAACCTACAAGGGTGTGAAGGGTGACAAGGCCAGAATCAGCTTCAACAATTACTATGGCTTCAAGAATGCCATCAAGTTCCCGATGATGAGCGGTGAGAAGTATGTCCAGATGAGACAATATGCCAACAAATTCACCAACAAGATGCCTTATGAGGATGATGCCACCGATACTGATTGGCAGGATCTGTTCTATCGTACCGGTGTCGTCCAGAACAATGAACTGAGCGTTTCCGGCGGCACCCAGAACGGAAGCTACCGTACAGGCATCAGCTACTATAAGGATGAGGCCGTTATCCCGACTCAGGACTATGACCGTATTTCAATCAACAGCAGCATTGACCAGACTGTTGCAAAATATTTCAATGTAGGTCTGTCAACCAACACCAACTATAACCGCCGTCACGGTAACCAGCTTGGAATGTACAGCATTCTGCAGCTTTCTCCGATTCTCAGCGCATACGATGCTGACGGAAACATGTACGAACGTGTCGAGATGCCTCTTGACCAGGTATATCTGCTTACCAGGGACAATCTGGAGAATCTTGGTGAAAAGTGGGTCAACGAATCGGCCAGTTTCGGTACATACAACACCGCTTACCTCAAGGTTGACTGCCCATGGATTGAAGGTCTTTCATTCAAGGAGACTCTTGGTCTGAACTACAAGAACACCAACAGCGGTTCATTCACGGGTGTGGGCGTGAACAGCTTTGACGCCAAGAATCCGAACTCGGCAAGATCAGGTTACAACGAGACCACCAACTGGTCACTGGAAAGCCTGCTGACATACGACCGCACATTCGGTCTTCACCATGTCAATGCAGTTGCCATGTATTCCGCTGAACAGACAACTTACAGAAGCAACAGCATTTCTGCCAAGAACATCCCCAACGAACAGTTCCTTTACTACAATCTGGGACGTTCGAACGCCGAAGACATTACAGTCGATCCTAACGCTTTCGACTACTGGCAGGCAGGCCTCATTTCATACATGGGCCGTTTCATGTATTCATATGCTGACAAGTATATGCTTTCCGTGGCTGTCCGTCAGGATGCTTCATCACGTCTTGCAAAGGGCTATCAGACACATACATATCCTGCCGTATCAGTAGGTTGGAATATTGCCGAGGAGGAGTTCATGAAGCCGATCAGCTGGATTGAGGAACTCAAGCTCCGTGCCGGTTACGGTGAGACATCAAACCAGGCAATTGCCCCGTACAAGACTCTTGGCTCTCTTGGCACCCGTCCATATAACTTCGGCACGAATTATGCTACAGGTTACTATGTTTCAACACTTCCCAATGAGAAACTCGGATGGGAGTACTCGAAGACATGGAACTTCGGTCTTGACTTCTCATTCTTCCAGGGCCGTCTGAACGGCAGCGCCGAGTATTATGTCCAGAAGACCAATGACATTCTGCTCAACCTGAATCTGCCTTCGACATCGGGTGTAGGCAGTTACACTGCAAACATCGGTAACACCCAGAACAAGGGCTTTGAATTCTCGGTCAACGGTATCATTGTCGACAACAAGGATTTCCAGTGGACTGCAGGTCTGAACTTCTATACCAACAAGAATGAACTGACAGCTCTGGCATCAGGACAGAAGGAAGACACTGCCAACGGATGGTTCGTAGGCATGCCTATCAACTGTATCTATGATTTCGAGTATGACGGTCTCTGGCAGGAGGGCGATCCTTACATTGACATTCTGGAACCGGGTGCAGCTCCTGGTGACATCAAGGTCAAGTATCATGGCGAGTATAATGCCGACGGTTCACCGGTCCGTGCAATCAACGATGAAGACAGGGTGCCTGTCAATGCCGATGCCAAGCTCCTTGGCGGTTTCAATACACGTCTTGCATACAAGAACTGGGATTTGAACATTGTAGGTAACTTCCAGGTTGGCGGTATCCTTATTTCTACCCTTCATTCATCAAGCGGTTATCTGAACATGCTTACCGGACGTCGCGGCCAGATTGATGTCGATTACTGGACAGAGGAAAATACCGATGCCAAGTATCCGCGTCCAGGCGGACTCGTCAGCGGTGATAACCCCAAGTACGGTTCAACACTGGGATATTTCAACGGCTCGTTCATGAAGGTCGGTTCAATGACTCTGGGTTACAACTTCGACCAGCTGAAGGCAATCGAAAAGTTCGGCATCAGCCGTCTGCGCGTTTATGCAACTGCACAGAATCCTTTCGTCCTGTTCTCTGAATACACCAGAGAGACCGGTCTGGATCCGGAACCGAATGCTATAGGTAATGACGGTTCATTCCAGGCTACAGCTGGCTATCGTGCCAACCAGAGGGTCATCGGTACCAACACACCGAATACCCGTAACTACATTTTCGGAGTAAATCTCACATTCTAAAACACACCCATTATGAAAAAGAATAGATTATTCATACTGGCAGCAGCTGCTGCATTGACAGTCTCCTGTTCTGACATTTTGGATGAACAGCCCAGAACTTTCTTCGAACCGGGATTCTTCCAGACCGAAGCCGGTGTGGAAGGCGGTATAACTTCCCTTTATGCTTCTCTCCGTTATCTGTATGGTCAGGCATACTATTACAACAGCCTTGAGACCGGTACGGATGAGGCAACATGGGGCCAGTCGGCTGACGGCAACTTCAAGGATGCTGACCGTTCGGGCGTTGGAGATCTGAACTCATCGACCTCAAGAAGCGATGTGCTTTGGGGAACCGTATTCACCTATATCAATACAGCCAACGGCATTATCGAGAACGCAACTGAAGCCAATATGTCAGAAGCTCTCATTGCCGAGGCCAAGTTCTTCCGTGCATACTACTATTTCCAGCTGGTCCAGACCTTTGGCGGTGTACCTCTGGATCTTGGATCCGGTCCTCTGAAATTCAACAGCAGCCCTTCAAGAACTTCCGTAAGAAATACTGTTCCTGAAGTCTATCAGGCCATTTTCAAGGATCTGAATGACGCTGTTGCAGCTCTGCCCGAAAACCAGCGTATTACAGGCAGCGTTACCAAGAACGTGGCCCGTCTGGTACTTGCCAAGTCTTATTTGACATACGGATGGTGGCTTGAGAATCCGAAGGGACTTGCCACATATCCCGATTGCCCGAGACAGGACCTTGACGGTCATGACAAGAACTGGTATTTCCAGCAGTCATATGACCTGTGCCAGTACGCAATCGCAAATCCGGGACAGTACGGACTGTGTGACACTTACCGTGATGTGAACCTTGCCCAGAATGACCGTAACAAGGAAATCATGCTTTATGCTGACCATACTGAGGCCAGCCAGCTGTACAATGCCTCTGACCTTGGATATGGTGGCGGCGGTGCTCCGGACAACTTCTCAGGCTGGATGATCAACTGGAATCATGGTACTTTGAACATTGACGGTGTCGGTCTGGTAGTCAGAGAAGCTTCTCAGGAAGTAGGTCGTCCATGGACACGTATGGCTCCTACACATGAGGCAATCAAGGTGTTTACCGATGGTGACATTACCAAGGACTCACGTTTTGACGGAACATTCACTACAATGTATTACGGTTCATGGAACAAGGCCGGAAGTACAGTTGCAAGTGTGACCGGAGCCGATGGCTCACAGATACCTCTGGGCGGACGTGTTCTCACATTCGTTCCTGAAGTCCTTTCAGACATCACATATCCTGATGCTCAGGGTCCGGGCGCAAATGTCGGAGCCGGAAAGGTTCCTGGCCGTGCAGACTATGTATTTGACCTGAACGGCATCAGCCGTATTGCCTATCCGTCTCTCTGGAAGCTTGGATGCTATCGTACGGACTATGACAAGGCAACCGGAACCGGTAGTCCGAATGCTGCCAGCACCCGTCCATACAGCGTGCTCAAGTTCTCGGATTTCTATCTGACAGCAGCTGAAGCCGCCTTCAAGCTTGGCAAGAACACCGATGCAAGAAACAACATCATCGTGCTGCGCAAGCGTGCAGGTGTGTGGACTTACAAGAACAACGAACGTGTTGAGTACAAGGCTGATTTCAGCAAGGAACTTGCTGATGCAACTCCTGCAACAATCACTTTGGACTACATCCTTGACGAGCGCATGCGTGAGTTCTACGGTGAAGGATTCCGCTGGTTCGATCTGGCCCGTACCCAGACCTGGCAGGAGCGTGCAGGCTCATACACAATCAGTGGCGTCAATTGGGGAGATCACACTCCTGAGACATTCACACGTGACATTCCTGATTACATGTACCTGATGCCTATTCCAAAAGGCCAGCTTGACGGCATGGAAATGAGTGACGAGGAGAAGGCTGCATATCAGAATCCAGGATATACCATCGATTGATAGAGGGTAAATCCATACCTCATTGGAAGGCAGTCCGAAAGGGCTGCCTTCTTTTTTGTCAGAAATGATTGATGGATAAAGCAAGCTGAGTGTATAGGTTAGAATAATTTACTGATAATCAGGTGCTTGTTGTGGATTTCCTGATTATGCTAAAAATTTAATACTAATGGCATGATGGTTTGAAATGGAAAAATGCTCCATGTTTGCAAAAGGAAAAAAGCAATATAATATTTGCTTATTTAGGAAAAATAGCTCTAATTTGCAATGATTATTGCTCCTTCTGGATTTGATGGGACAATAAATAAAAATGTAACTCATTATTACTAACATAATTAACTAACCCAAAAACTCATTGTTTTTATGAAATTGCTAACCAAGTTCATCGGCGCAGTGCTTGCACTTGCATTGCCGGTAGGCGCTTTCGCGCAGAACGTGACGGTTAAGGGACAGGTCATAGACACTAATGGTGAGCCTATGATTGTCGTTAACGTCGCTCAGGTGGGAACAACGAATGGTACAGTCACTGACATTGACGGTAACTATTCAATCAGCGTTCCTTCAAACTCAACACTGCAGTTCTCCTTCATGGGTTACAAGACCCAGACTGTTGCTGTTGCCGGAAAGACAACAATCAACGTAACTCTTGAAGAAGACACAGAACTTCTTGACGAAGTCGTTGTCATCGGCTATGGTGTCCAGAAGAAGAGCGACCTGACAGGTGCAGTCGCTTCTGTACGTCAGGAATCACTCAAGGCACTTTCTACCACTGATGCGGCAGCCGCTCTTCAGGGTAAGGTTTCAGGTATCAACGTTATGAACAACGGTGCTCCTGGCAGCGCTTCCGAAATCCGCGTCCGCGGTTATTCATCTAACGGTGGCAATGTCTCACCTCTTTATGTCGTTGATGGTCTTGAAGTAAGCAGTATCCAGTATCTTGATCCTTCAATGATCGAGTCAATCGAAATCCTGAAGGATGCCGCATCGGCAGCCATTTATGGCGCTCAGGCCGGTAACGGTGTTGTCCTTGTTACAACCAAGACCGGTAACGAGAGCAAGGCGGTTGTCAACTACACCGGTAAGTTCACCCGTCAGGACTATACCAGACGTCCTGTCATGAACCGTGAGGAATTCCTCCGTTACAAGACTTATGAACTCGGTGAAAAAGACATCCAGACCAATCTGCAGCGTTTTGACTATAGCCATCCTGATTATTCGGGCGGTGTAATCGACACAGACTGGATAGGCGCATATCTTGAGCCTTCATGGAGCAAGCAGCATTCACTGAGCGTATCAGGCGGTAACAACAACGGCCACTACTTCACTTCTGTCAATTTCGTGAACAATGACGGTGTCGTAAGAGGAGACAAGGATGTATACAAGCGTCTTACAGCTCAGATCAACGCTGACTACAATATCTTCAAGTGGTTGCAGGTCGGTTCAACCATGTCAATTGAAAAGTGGTCGACAAAGAGCGTTTCACAGCGTGGCTATACCTCATCATTCGAGCAGATGCTTCTTATGGATCCTCTGACTCCGGTTTACTGGAAGACTCCTGAAGAGATGTCTCTCGAAGTCAAGACTGCATGGGATGCATGTCAGGCAGGCACTTCAGCAACAGACTACCGTTTCCTCGGTGACGAAAACGGATTCTTTGCCAATACAAAATATTCTGATATGGAAGGTTCCGCTCTTGCAAAGCGTGACATCTCAGACGGCACAAACGAAGGATTCAATATAAATGGTACCCTGTATGGAAACCTGATGCCTGTCAAGGGTCTGACCATCACCTCACGTCTCGGTTACAGACTCAACCAGAGCAATGCCCACAGCTATCAGGCTCCTTATTACATAGGCGGTCGTGGTTCTTCAACTACATATCAGATCTCAGCCAATGCAACCAACGGATACTATTATCAGTGGGAAAATTTTGCGAACTACAATCTCAATATCGGAAAGAACAGCATTGGTGCAATGGCCGGTATGTCATATCGCGAAACCAACAGCGACGGTGTCAATGTAAGTTCATCAGGTACAGATATTCTTAAGGGATATGAAGAAAACTTCCGTTATATCTCATACCTTAAGGACGCTGCATCAAAGACCGTTTCCAATGCTCCAAGCAGGAGCGCTTCTCTGGCTTATTTCGGTCGCCTGACGTACAGTTATGACAACCGTTACAGCTTGCAGGCAAACTTCCGCGCTGACGCATTCGACTCATCAAAACTGTCAAAGGACAATCGTTGGGGCTATTTCCCATCAGTTTCAGCAGGTTGGACAATCAGCAATGAAAACTTCTTCAAGGACAATTTTGATTCATCGACATTCAGTTTCCTGAAACTCCGTGCTTCATGGGGCCGTAACGGTAATGTCAGTGTCCTGAACGGATATCCTTATGCATCAACCATTTCAGTAGGTTCTTCATGGTATCAGTATGGTGTTGACACTCCAGGAAATACCGACGGTTCAGCTCCTGGCAAACTGGCCAATCCTAATCTTCACTGGGAAATTTCAGAGCAGGTTGACCTTGGTCTTGACGCACGTTTCCTTGACAACCGCCTGACAGTTGGCATGGACTACTACGACAAGCATACGAAGGACCTTCTTTTCAGCGTTTCCACTCCTCCTGAACTCGGTGTCAGCAGCGTAATGAGCAATGGCGGTGATGTCCAGAACAGAGGCTTTGAATTCGAAGCCGGTTGGAGAGACCGTATAGGCAAGTTCAATTACAATGTAAGCGCCAACTTCACGACTCTGCACAATGAAGTCATTTCACTGGCCGATGGTGCAGCTCCTGAATACAAGACCGATGCCAGCTCAACCAACTATCAGATCCGTAATGCCTTTGAACCTGGCTATTCTGTATGGTATCTGAACGGTTTCAAGTATGCAGGAATGGACGATGAAGGCAATCCTACATATTGGGGCTTTGACGAAGAAGGAAATGAAGTGATCAAGAGCAGTTCTGAGGTCGGAACCGGCGACATGCAGTTCATAGGCAACTCAACTCCTACATTCACATACGGTTTCAACATTGATCTCGAATACAGGGGCTTTGACCTTATCCTGAACGGTTACGGCCAGGGCGGCAATTCAATCATGCCGGTTCTTCACCGCACAGGTTACAAGAACAATCTGAAGTATTATCTGGAGAACTCGAGAACACCTGAGAATCCTGACGGAGATCTTCCAAATCCTGGAGTAGTTGACGGTGACTACGTTTACTGGTCATCAACCGCAAACCTGTTCAAGGGCAATTACTTCCGCTTCAAGCAGATTCAGCTGGGTTACACACTCCCGTCAAAGCTTACAAAGAAGGCTGCCATCAGCAATCTTCGTCTCTACGTTTCACTTGATGACTTCTTTACCATCACAAAGTATCCTGGACTTGATCCTGAAACAGCATCAACCAACAGTACAACCGGTGCCGGTCTTGACTGGGGTTCATATCCTACAATGCAGAAGCTCATCTTCGGTGTTAATCTTACGTTTTAATTAATGCTATCAATATGAAAAAGTATATTATTCCCGTTTCTTTAGTGCTGGCTCTGGGCCTGGCTTCCTGCCAGGAGAAGCTGGATATCCCCCAGAAGGGTGTTATCGCAACAGAGAACTTCTATGCATCAGATGCTGATGCTGCGGCAGCACTAGCCGATATGTATGCCAACTACGCTGATCAGGTGGCAGGAACTGAGGGTATTGACAACCCAGAACAGGTAATTCTCAATTATTCTGCCGATGATATCTATTCCGCAGGTAAGAATTTTGAGGACCACGATGCATTCCGTATTTTCGATGAATTCCAGTATGATAATGCAAGTGGAACACTGAAATCGGCCTATGAGCGCTACTATTTTGCAATCTATCATGCAAACCTCGTGATTTCAAACTTCACGACTGAAAACCGTACAGGCAGAAAGCCGAACTTTGAAAGTTCATTCACAAAGCAGTGTGTTGCTGAAGCTCGTGTAATGCGTGCATATCTGCACATGATGACTGCCATCATCTGGAATCAGCCACCTTTGATGGACCGTGTATATGAAGGCGACGAGATGCCTCCCGTCAACGATGAAAAGACTCAGGAAGAGATTCTTCAGTGGGTTATCGACGAGTGCGAGAAGGCTATTGCTTCAGGTTCCCTGCCCAAACGTAACGGTACAGGTGACAAGAATGCTACAGCCCGCATGAGTGTTGGTTTCGCCCAGTTCGTTGCAGGAAAAGCTGCAATGTTCAAGAACGATGCTGCTACAGCCCGCAAGTACCTTGGCGCTCTTATAGCTTCAGGTGACTATGATCTTGTTCCAAGCGAACTGTTCTGGACCAATTTCCATGTTGAGGGAGACGGCAATTCGGAAAAGATTTTCGAACCGAACTTCATTGATGATCCCGCATTCTGTTCAAACCGCTGGGCTAAGGGCGTGATGCGTGACCGTTGGATGGTTGCCAACGTATTCT
The DNA here is from genome assembly GCA_045640065.1 of Bacteroidaceae bacterium. Taxonomy (GTDB): domain Bacteria; phylum Bacteroidota; class Bacteroidia; order Bacteroidales; family Bacteroidaceae; genus Colenecus. Next base: position 4,417 of record JAZUEH010000134.1, on the reverse strand, counting down.
CATGGCGTGTGAAGAGCCTTCTGTCAATTCCGGTACAGCACATCAGCGACGGCTGGGGTGGTGGTGCCATTCAGGAGGACTTTGCAGAGAAGTTCTATCAGCATGACGGTGATTCACCACGTCGTAAGGCATGTTTCCTTACAGCTGATGAATTCCTGTATGAGATGGAATGGTCAGGCTCGGAACTCAATGACGCATCACTTGAAGAGAAGCAGGCCGATCCAAAGCGTGGTCTTGCAGTAGGTGGTCTGTTCGCCCGTGGAAAGTACTTTGAGTGGAAGCACCATGTATATCAGAAGGAGCCGAAGATTCTGACAGGTGGCACACAGCCTTTCCGTCCTGACTATGTTCTCAGCGGTATGGGTGAGAATTCAAATGAAAAGAACTTCCTGGTAGCCCGTTATGCTGAAGCTCTGCTGCTTTACGCTGAAGCCTGCATCGGCTCATCGGACGAGGCAAAGGGTCTGGCTGCTTTGCAGAAGGTTCAGGAGCGCTCCGGTTCGGGCAAGATCAGCTCAAAGCTGACGTTCGAAACCGTAATGGAAGAGAAGCAGTATGAGATGTGGTTCGAGAGCTGCCGTTTCCCGGATCTGGTACGTTGGAGCAAGCAGGGTAAGGTTAATCTGGACCAGATTTACAACAAGTCAGGAATTCATAAGAATGTTCCTACTGTTCATGACGAATTCTCAGAGCCGGATAAGGCAAATTTCGGAAAGAAGCATGTTCTTTATGTGACACATGATCCGGTTCCCGGCAACTCTGACTTTGTCGTAGGCAAGCACGAATATCTTCCTTTCCCACGTGATGTCATGACATCAAACAAGAACCTCCACCAAGTTGGCGGTTGGGCAAAGTGATTATGTGACAGAATTTCCTGACAGGGAAAACAATAATTGGAGAGGGACCATGAACGGTCCCTCTCTTTTTCAGTATGATATTGCAGATGTACGGCAAATTTTGCATATTTGCATATTGTAATGAACAGAAACAATAATTCAGATTCCAGAACAACAGGTCGTGTTGTCACGACTCTGGCTTTCCTGGCGACATTCGTCTTTTTCCAGTTTGCATATCCTTATCATCTGATCCGGCGTGAGCAGATGAATCTGTTCCTGTTTGACTGGGACTACATCGGCCAGACATATTCAGGAATCGGATGGCTTGTGAGATTTGTAACGGATTTTTTAGAACAGTTCTTCCATCTTCCATTAGCCGGCCCTTTGACGGTCTCTTTCTTGCTGATAACCATAGGAATATGTACATATCGTATTTGCCGATGTCTTGTCAGTGAGAAGCTGTCATCGGTAGTCGCAATGCTCGTGTTCTTCTGGTCATTCATGCGTGAGACGGGGAATCTGTATATGACACAATACACTGTGGCAATTCTGTCATATCTTCTTCTCGTTCTATTGGTCATGCGTTTCCGGAATTCCATGCTGCTGTATATATCATTACTTCTTGCAATCCTGTTCGGAGTGTGGGCTATCGGATTGCCTGCTGACAGCAAGTATGGAAAGCTATGGAGCTTACCCAGCCTGGAGTATGAAAGGATAATAGGTCTGGATGCGGAGGTGGCACGGGAGAATTGGGATAAGGTTCTGGAACTCTCGGAGAAAGATCTGTATATGGTTGAGGCTAGTTACTGTTACAACCTTGCCCAGGCCATGAAAGGTAATCTGGGTAATCGGCTTTTCAACCATTCCCAGAATGCTGATGCTACATTGCTGTTGCGCATAGCTCCAGGCCAGACCGTTTTTACCAACTGTCTTGCCGGAGAGGCCTGGTATCAGTTGGGTGAAATGACGGTGGCGGAACAAAGTGCAATCATTTCTTTGCAGGCTTCACCCAAGCATACCGGAACCCGCTATCTTGTCCGTCTGGCCAAAGTGAATCTTATTACAGGTCAATATGCCGCCGCAAATAAGTACCTCAATATTCTGAGTGGAACTCTGTTTTACAGGAAATGGGCCATAAGCCAGATGCCCGAAAATCGTGAAACGGATATTGAGTCCGGAAGCCCGGAAAATAGGCCTGAACTTGTAAAAAAGGATTATGTACATCACTCATATGAGATGCGGACGGTTCTGCTTGGTCTTCTTGAGGCCGATCTTTCCAATGAAATAGCCAGAAATTATCTTCTCTGCCATGATCTTCTCCGATATGATCTGGAAACGTTCATGGAAGATTATTCTCACGATATGATTGATGCGCACATATATCATGAGGCTGTGCTTATCTGGCTCAGCCAGCATGACCGCCTGACTGAGCAGAATGCGGCAGAATTCGGAATAAGTCTCAAAGACATTGATAGGATGAATCATTTCTTCCCGAATTCTGCGCGCTACAGGGATACTTACTGGAACTATTACATGAACGCCCTAATGGAAGAAGAGCCATGATGCATAGGATTCTTAAAAACCTGATACTGACATCTTTCGTATGCATGGTACTGACATGCTGCAGCCAAGGTTATGACAGTACTGCAGTTGACGGGAGCTGTGGCCCGGCTATTATTTACCCTGATTACAAGGATGTTACAGTGCCTGCCAATGTGGCTCCGCTTAATTTCCATTATGCGGTGAGAGGTGCGGAAAAGGCTGTGACGGTTTTCTCCATCGGAGACAGGACCGTAAAAATTAAAGGTATGGAAGTCGAATGGCCATTAAGTAAGTGGAAAACGTTCATGGATGGCGCAGCAGGTCAGAATGTCATTGTGAATGCAGAACTTACGGTTAACGGCAAGCCGGTGACCGATTCTTGGACCATTCATGTCAGTCCGGACCCGATTGATCCATACCTGACCTATCGTCTCATAGAACCGGCTTATCAGATGTTCAATGAGGTCTCCATTGTGGAACGCTGTATTGAGAATTTTGATGAAACGGTTATCTGCGATTACAGTAAGACTGACAATTCATGCATGAACTGTCATGTTCATGGCCAACAGCGCGGAGACCTGTCGCTATATTACATAAGAGGTGCACATGGAGGGGCAATTCTGAACCGTGACGGAAGACTCAGAAAACTGAACCTGAATGCCGATGGCATGTTGTCCGGTACGGTATATGGCGAAATACATCCATCCGGCCGTTTCGGAGTCTTCTCGACCAACATTATTGTCCCTGGTTTCCATTCAGTGGCAGCGAATCGCATGGAAGTCTACGATACGGCATCGGATCTTACTGTAGCTGATTTTGATAACAATGCAATGATCAATGTCGGACATGTTGCAAGGGCTGATAAGCTGGAGACTTTCCCCTGTTTCTCTTCCGATGGCAAGAGCGTTTTCTATTGTGTTGCGGACACATTGTCTCTACCTGACAATATAAATGATCTCAAGTATTCTATTGTCCGTGCTGATTTTGATTCCGGGAACGGACACATCGGATCCAGGTGCGATACAGTATGGAACGGTCCTGCAAACAATGCATCGGCCTGTCATCCCAAGGCATCGCCCGACGGACGGTGGCTCATGTTTACGGTATCGGACTATGGCACTTTCCCGTTGTACCATACCGAATCGACGCTTTGCCTGCTCGATTTGGAAACCGGACATATTAGTCCGCTTGACTGCATCAAGGGTGACAAATCCGATACTTACCACAACTGGTCATCGAACGGCCGATGGTTCGTCTTTGCAAGCAAACGCGGTGACGGGCAGTACGGTAAGCCGTATTTCTGCCATATCGACCATGAGGGGAATGTGACGAAACCCTTCGTTCTTCCGCAGAAAAGTCCGCGTTTCTACGTCTATAATCTCAAGTCATTCAACATTCCGGATTTGGGAATGTCCTCTACCGGAATGACCTTGAAGGATGCCCGCAGAATGTTCAAGGCTGAAAGCGAACGTTTCACCCGGGCGGAGTGAACTGTTCACAAAACAATACGCCAAATTGCAACATTGAAAAAAAATGTTGTATGTTTGTCATTCAAAAAAGTCAATTCAACCAATTACAACTAATTTATGAAAAAGATTATCCTTTCACTCATGGCACTGGTTACAGTGTCTGCAGCTTATGCACAGTTCGGCGGCCGTGGCCAGGGAAACCCCACCGTTCCTTCAGTAACAGAGAACGTTACCGAGGATTTCAAGCCTGCTTTGAACAATCAGTCAGGTCATCGGTATCCTATGGTCAATTCACAGCGTATGGTCCGCGCTCAGATTTCAGCTCCCAACGCTACATCGGTAGGACTTGACATCGACGGCAAGATCTATTCAATGACCAAAGGCGAGGATGGCGTCTGGATTGGCACATCGGCTCCTCAGGACGAGGGTTTCCACTACTATCAGCTGAACATTGACGGTGCCAGCGTACCCGATCCGGGCAGCCTGTACTACTATGGCGCAAGCCGTTGGGGCAGCGGAATCGAGGTTCCTTCAGCCGACCAGGATTTCTGGCAGGTCAAGAACGTGCCG
>JAZUEH010000133.1:0-13953 GCA_045640065.1 Bacteroidaceae bacterium | reverse complement strand
TGGCGTTTCCTTCTGTATTAAGAAAACTATTTACATATTGAGTCGTGTCGCGGGTCTCTTGGCATGCCGTTTCAGGCCCTGTTTCGGCCCTTTTTTGGCCCTACTTATGACCCGTTTTGGTCTTAACTTAAGACCGACCTTGGTCTTAAGTTAAGACCGACCTCGGTCATAAGTTAAGACCGGAAAGGGTCTTAAGTTAAGGCAAAAACGGGGTTTCAGCGGTGTTTGGACGGCTTTTCAGCAATCCGGTGTGAACACTGAAAATATTTTACAAAGCTCACGTTCCTCGGGACTGACATTTACGAGAATCAAGAAACAAGAACTGAAAGATTGCGCACGGAATCCGGGACAACTGTTGACTTCGGCTTAATGCCGCTGTATCTTTGCAGTGTGATTCAGATGAATGCCCTTTGGAAGCTCATCTGTAGAACAAAGCAGTGTATTAAATCCATTTCAACTGCTATGATCAATTATTCCATCGTCATGCGTTCAGTGAACGCCAATCTCTTTGAAATCAGTAACGTGGGTTAAAGCGTATGAAGACATTTCACATACTGCTCACCGTGAGCGTCCTGCTGATAATTGGTGGCTTTTTCGTTCCGCCAATAGGAGTAATAGACGGAAGCGTTTTGAGTGCTGTCGGTCTGCTCCTGATGTTTGCCACCATTGAAAAGGTTCCCGAGGCCATCGCGTCCGGCCGGAACATCAAACTGCAGAAAGGCGACTCCAGCGTGGAAATATCGGGCAAACCGAGTGCAGAATGAAGCCCGTTTTGAAGCACTTTCAGTCCTTTCAGATTTCAAACCAATTCAATGGCTCTGCGAGTAATATAGTGCTGAAAATAAGCCCGGAACTTCATTGGTTTCCGGGCTTCGTTGTCTTAGCGAAATGGGGACTTGCCGGAGTTTTCTGCAGTTCTGCCAGATGGCAGGAAATGCTCCATTATACTGTCATGTCACTTCAGCTGGGGTTTCATGTGAATCAGCACGAGAACCGGATTCTCGCATGATCCGGCTTTCCTGTAGAACTCATTGAGCTTGTTCAGCTTGGGATTGTCTGACGTGTCATTCTCTGAGTCATCGGCACGTGATCCGAGCCACTCCGGGTGGACTATTTGCACTATGGTATTCTCATAGTATCCTAAAATCATTGTCGGTGACGGCAGAAACTCTTCTTCCTCAAAAACCTTATCGGGATATTTGTAAAGCCTGCAGGACGATTTGTCGAAGAAATAGGCTGAGCCAAAATATTGAATGAGCAGGTGGTTTTTCAAATCCGAGCACCCTATAAGCAGACTCTCCTTGTACGGATCGGCCATATCAATGTTATATGCATTGTATTTGATCTTGTCCGGTACGTCTTTGATAAAGCTCAGATTTGCCACACAAGTTGTATCGCCGGTAAGGCCGTCAAGACGGTAAATGTGATTGTCGTATGGGCGCATCAGCCATATCTCATCGCCATACGATACGGAACTGTACACGTGGTCTCTGCCTTGCAGGTATGTCCCTACATATCCGTTTCCGGTGAAAGGAATGGTGACGGTGCTGTCTGGATGCAGCATGATGAACTGGTCCGAAGGCTCTGTATCAAGCATGTTTGACACAAGGAGAGTACCGTCCGACATACAGGATGCATAGGAGATATAACCCATCAGTTCCGCAAAGTCCTCTCTCAGTCTCTCTTTCCTCAGGAAATTGCCGGAATAGTCGTAATGCTTGAGTGTGGCCGGATAGTCCATTATCAGTACCTCATTGCGCTCACTGTCCAGTGCCCAGCACCTTGGCATTGAATACTCGTATCCCGCGCCTCCCTGACGGCCTATGTCGTTCAGATACTGGCCTGAGCTGTCAAAAGCGGTAATTCTGACTTTTGCATCAGTTCTGGAGAACCAAAGCAGAAAGAATATTCCGTCATCGTATTTTACATCTACAATCTCGCCCCCGATTATGGGCTCATCATCGCCATCCTTCAAGAACAGAGGCTCCCAACTCTCAACCGGCCATTCCTCCAGAGTCAGGATGTCATCCTTGTCGATTACCTGCACATCTGTCTGGGACGCGCTATTCTTGCCATTGCCGCCACACGCCGACAACAGTATTGCGGCAATGACTGTTGCTGCCAGTCTGAAACTCTTGGCCGTTACCATATGATGCAGTTGCGATATACGCTCGGTGGCATTGTGTTAAGATATATATGACAACAGAAAAGTGGATTTATTACATTCTTTCTTCCTGTCGTCAACAAATATAGTTGTATTTTACAAATTTGAAAAGCGTATTTCCATATATTTGCGTCAAACAAAGGAATGTTGAAATGAGAAGGTTCTTGATTGTGTCTGCCCTGATTGCGGTGACGGTTGCATCGGCCGCACAGGAACGCAGGCTGCTGACTATGGAAGAGGCTGTGCTGAAAACCGGCATAGGAGTGGATAGAATGAAGTTCAGTTGGGTTGGCATGAAGGACAAATCCTATCTGAAATATTGGGAAAACGACAGCGTATCGAATGTCATCGACCCTATGAATCTGAAAAAGACGTTTATAGTCTATGCAGAAGAGTCACATATAGACGAAAGGAACACCTATACCCGCGACGGCAACATCTACTACAGCCTTTTCGGAAAGGAGCATGCCATTACGGACTTCCATGAGCCGGGCATTGTATGCGGTGAGTCTGTGAGCCGTAATGAATTCGGCATTGACGGCGGTCTGTTCTGGTCTCCGGACAAGAAGTTGCTTGCATTCTATAAAAAGGATGAGAGCCGGGTCACCAGATTCCCGCTTCTGGATATAACCAGCCGAACCGGGACGCTCAAGGAAATACGATATCCAATGAACGGCATGGAGTCTGAAATCATCAGGGTTGGCGTGTATGACTTTGCCAAGGACACCACAGCATGGCTTGACGTGACCGATTTCGATGAGGAGCGTTACCTTACCAATGTCAGCTGGAGTCCGGACAACCGCCGCATCTATGTACAGGTGCTGGACCGTGCGCAGAAGAACATGCATCTGAATGAATACGATGCCCTGACCGGCAAGTTCATGCGCACCGTGCTGACCGATCACGATGACCGCTATGTCGAACCTCAGCATCAGCTGTATTTCATTGACAATGAGAACTTCATTTATCAGACCAATGTCCGTGACGGCTATTGGAACATGTATCTTGTAGACGGTGACGGCAAGTCTGTGAGAAGGCTGGTCAAGACCGATGCCGATCTGGAACTCATAACCGTCAAGAATGGCTATGCGTATTATTATTCGTTTGAAGTGTCACCTGCCGAGCGCCATCTTTTCCGTGTGTCGCTCAAGAACGGAAAGACGCAGCGTCTGACAAAAGAGCCCGGCTGGCATACGGTAAGCCTTGCACCTGACGGCAGGTCTTTTGTCGATGAGTATTCGTCTCTGGACGTGCCCCGTGTAATGAATCTGATGGGCACAGACGGCAAAATGCTGAAACAGCTGTTCGTGGCCGATGATCCCACCCGTGAACTGAACTATTGCGATATTGAACTTGGGACAATAAAGAGTGCCGATGGCAAGTACGATAACCATTACCGACTTATCAGGCCCCTGGACTTTGATCCGGACAAGAAATATCCGGTGATACTGTATGTCTACGGAGGCCCCCACAGCCAGATGGTCAATAACTCGTTCCAGGCTAATCTGCGCCAGTGGGAGATGTACATGGCCCAGCGCGGCTATGTGGTGTTCGTGATGGATAACCGCGGGACTTCCAACCATGGCGCTGAATACGAGAAGGCCATCCACCGCCAGTGCGGCAAGGCCGAGATGGAGGACCAGATGGCCGGCATGAAGTGGCTGCTTTCACATCCGTGGGCCGATGCCGACCGTGTGGGCGTACACGGCTGGAGCTATGGCGGATTCATGACCATCAGCCTTATGGTCAATTATCCGGAAGTGTTCAAGGTGGGTGTTGCCGGCGGTCCCGTCATTGACTGGAAGTGGTATGAGGTCATGTACGGCGAGCGTTACATGGAGACTGCCGCCACCAATCCGGAAGGAATGGAGAGCACAAGCCTGATTCCGCGTGCAAAGGACCTGAAGGGCAAGCTGCTCATCTGCCAGGGTGCAATTGACAATACCGTGGTCTGGGAGCACAGCCTGAGCTTTGTCGAGGCATGCATCAAGGCCGGAGTCCAGCTGGACTACTTCCCGTATCCCACCCACGAGCACAACGTGAGCGGCCGTGACCGCATCCACCTTATGCAGAAAGTCACGGATTATTTCAATCTCTATCTGCCATAATTTCCGAATATCTGGAAAATTGTGTACTTTTGTCAGTCCTAATGGAGGATTGATATGAATGTAGAAGAAATACAGAGAATGAAACAGCGTTTCCGCATTGTCGGGAACGATGCGGCGTTGAACAGGGCCATTGACGTTGCAATGCAGGTGGCCCGTACTGACCTGTCTGTCCTGATAACCGGTGAGAGCGGTTCGGGAAAGGACGTGTTCCCGCGTATCATTCACGAGAACAGCCTGCGCAAGACAAAGAAGTTCCTTGCTGTAAACTGCGGCGCCATACCTGAGGGCACAATCGATTCTGAACTTTTCGGCCATGTGAAGGGCGCTTTCACCAACGCCATCAATGACCGTGACGGATATTTTGCCGAAGCCGACGGCGGTACCATTTTCCTGGACGAGGTGGCCGAGCTGCCCCTCTCCACCCAGGCCCGTCTGCTGCGTGTGCTGGAGTCCGGCGAATTCATCAGGGTGGGCTCATCGACTGTTGAAAAGACCGATGTGCGCATTGTGGCCGCCACCAACGTGGATCTGGCCCAGGCCATTGAGTCCCACCGCTTCCGCGAGGACCTGTTCTACCGCCTGAGCACCATTCCCATCAAGGTTCCGCCATTGAGGGAACGCGGTCAGGACATTCCGCTGCTTCTGCGCAAGTTCGCATCGGACTGTGCCGAAAAATACCGTATGCCGGCCATCCAGCTTACTGACGATGCCCGTCAGATGCTCATGACCTACCACTGGCCGGGCAACATACGCCAGCTCAAGAACGTTACCGAGCAGATATCGATCATGGCCCAGCAGCGTGTCATCACGGCCGAGATGCTGCAGTACTACCTGCCGGACCGCATGACCCATACGCTGCCGGCACTGGCGCGCCCTGTGCATTCCGAGAACAGTTTCGAGAACGAGCGCGAGATTCTGTATAAGGTGCTGTTCGATCTCCGCCGTGACATCACTGACCTGAAGGCGCAGGTCAACAGCATGTCCCAGCAGGAAAATATGGCTCCCGTCCAGAACATTCCCATCCATAAGGCCGAAGCAAAGGTCGATGATGACATTCAGGATACCGAGGTCTATGTCGAGGAGACCCTGTCGCTGGATGAGGTCGAGAAGGATCTCATTCGCCGCGCTCTGGCCAAACATGCAGGCAAACGCCGCGGGGCTGCCCAGGACCTGAACATTTCCGAAAGGACACTGTATCGCAAAATCAAGGAGTATAATCTGGAATGAAGACTGTAAACAGAATATTTGCCTGTATGGTTACGGTGGTGGCACTCGTGCTGCTGGCCGGCTGCACTGTCTCGTATAAGCTCAACGGGGCTTCGATTGACTACAATGTCATAAAGAGCATACAGCTGGAAACCGTCACGAACCGTGCGTCTTACCAGTGGGGTCCCATGGCTCCCATGTTCAACACCTCCTTGAGCGACATCTATAACCGTCAGACCAAGCTGAAACAGGTCAAGAAGGACGGCGATCTGGTCATTGCCGGTGAAATTACCTCTTATGACCAGACCAACAAGTCTGTCAGCGCAACCGGTTATTCATCAATGGTCCAGCTGAAGATGACCGTTCAGATAAGGTTCAAGAACAACAAGGATCATGAGCAGGACTTTGACAAGAGCTTCTCGGCCAGCCGCGAGTATGATTCCAGCCAGCAGCTGTCGGCTGTTCAGGAGGAACTGGTGCAGCAGATGATTGACGATATCGTGGATCAGATATTCAACGCCACTGTGGCAATCTGGTAATGGACGCCGACAAGGACCGCAGGCTCAACGAACTGCTTGACGCTTTTCTCGGTGATGGGGTTTCCGCCGGAAAGGCTGTTCCCGGAACGGAAGCGTTTCCCGTTCAGGATTATCTGGCACAACTTGAGCAGATGACTCCTGATTCGCCTGAAACGCCGGCTGACAGGACAATCCGTTCAACCACCGAATCTCTTCTGGATGCATTCCTGAGTAAGGCTGCCGATCCGGGCTGCAGGCTGTTTGACCTGAAACCGGATATTTCCGGCGGCAATGAATCCGATGAGACGGAATCCGATGAGGCAGATGTGGCTGAAAGTCTTGATGAGTCATACTTCACGGAGTCTTTGGCCAGAATATATCTGAAACAGCACCGATATGAGAAGGCGTTGGAAATAATTAGGTCGCTTTATTTGAATTTTCCGAATAAAAGCATTTACTTTGCGGACCAAATCCGCTATTTGGAATTATTAGTACGAATAAATCAAAAAAACTGAATAGAATATGTTTAAGGTTCTGCTTATCATCATTGTGATTCTTGCAATCTTCCTTTGCTTTGTCGTCACAATCCAGAATTCAAAAGGCGGCGGCCTTGCAGCCGGCTTTGCATCGTCAAACCAGATTATGGGTGTCCGCAAGACTACCGATATTCTCGAGAAGACCACATGGACTCTCATTGCAGCCATTGCAGTACTGAGCATCATTACCGCTTACGTGGCAAAGCCCACAAACGTTACCTCAGGCTCTGTCATGAAGGATGTCGCAACTGAAACACAGACCGTCAATCCTGCAGCTCCTGCTACAACTTTTGACGCTCCGGTTGAACTTCCTGCAGCAGAACCGGCCAACGAATGATCGTGTAGAATATTATGTGCGGGGGACAGCCGATATTCGGATTGTCTCCCGTATTTGTGTCTTTTGACCGGAAACAGATACTTTGCATAATGAAGACTTTCGCATTCCCCGGAATAATAGAGGATGATATCCTTTCCATTGCAGCTGGCCAGATTCCCTATATGAGAACCGGCTGGTTCTCGGGCCTTATGCTGGAGAATGAACGCATGCTGCTTGAGGCCATAGGGTGCAGGGGCGGACGTGTCATGTTCTTCACGGCATCGGGAACTGCCGCAATGGAGGCGGTCGTTCAGAACTATGTGGCTGCCCAGGGAAAGGCTTTCATCATTGACGGCGGTTCGTTCGGTCACCGTTGGGTGGAACTGTGCAACTACCATGGGGTGGAGAACAGGGCCATGCAGGTCCCGTTCGCCAAGGACATTGATTACGACAGACTGGACAATGAGGTCGGCCAGTACCGCCCGGCAGTATTCCTTGTGCAGCATCACGAGACTTCATCTGGGCAGCTTTTTGACCTGAAGAGGATTTCGGCCATCTGCCGTAAATATTCCGTAAGTCTTGTGGTCGATGTCATAAGTTCGTTTCTGGCACAGGAACTGGATATGGACGGACTTGACATCGATGTGGCTGTCACCAGTTCACAGAAGGGGCTCAATGTTCCTCCCGGGGCGGCTCTGGTCTTCCTGTCCGAACGGGCCCTGGAGCGCGATTTCGCGCATTCCAACTATTATCTCGACTTTCAGGACAACCTGAAGAATCTGGAACGCGGGCAGACTCCTTTTTCACCGGCCACCACCATATTCATGCAGATCCATGAACGCATGTGCCGTATTCTGGAAACCGGTATAGACAAGGTCATTGCCGGAACCCGTGAGAAGGCACTGTATTTCCGTTCCCTGTGTCGTGAGAATGGTTGGGAAATGCCGTCCGAGACTCCGGCCAATGCGATAACCGGCTTTTTCGTTCACAGGAATGCCGATGTCATGTGCACCGAACTGCAGAAGAGGGGCGTGTTCATAATGCCATGCGGCAGGCCCGGCTATTTCCGCGTTTCACATATGGGATCCGATACCAGGGATGATCTGAAGGAACTCGCCGGGATGATACGTGAAATAGAACTGATGTGATTCACAATAAAAAACAAGACCGATATGCGCAGGGTTTTTACGTCAGGAAGCTTTGACCTGTTCCATGTGGGACATTTGAACATTCTTGAAAAGTCAGCCGCACTGGGTGACGAACTGATTGTCGGAGTCAGCACCGACGAACTCATTGAGCATTACAAGGGCATGAAACCCATCATTCCCTTTGAACAGCGTGTGCGCATAGTGGAATCCATAAAGTGTGTCACCAAGGTCGTGAAACAGACCAAGCTGACGGAGATCGCACAGCTTCAGCGTGAGAACATAGACGTTGTCACAATAGGCGATGACTGGAAGGGGAAGTATCTGGAAGGTCTGGAGTGGATGAAGCAGCAGCCAGGAAAGGAAGTGGTCTATTTCCCCTATACTCCGGGTGTCAGTACTACAAGAATAAAGACCGATATCATCAATGCGGCCAACGAGATAGTGGCCGCAGCACTGCGCCGCGAGGAATTCGTGGACAAGAACTGGGAGGAGGACAAACGCTGAACAGGACCCTCCGGTTTCCTTACCAGACCAGTGACGAGGCGCCGAGTATTGCGGCGTTTGATTCCGGCAGGCTGGAGTAGAGGATCTTTATCCTGTTTTTCCAGATTTTCAGAAGATTGGCATTCATGGCTTCTACCATATCGTCGTGGAAGAACTGGCGTGCATGCGTAAGTCCGCCGAATAGGACAATTGCTTCCGGTGCACTGAATTTCACGAAATCGGCCATTGCCTTACCTAACAGCTTTCCGGTAGACCTGAAGACTTCAATTGCCAAGGTGTCACCTTTTTCTGCGGCTTCGTATACGTCTTTTGAACTTATGCGCTCTTCGTCAATGTCACGCAGAATGCTCGGACTTTCGCTTTCGTGAAGTGCCTGCCGCGCTGAACGGGCAACTCCGATTGCGCTGGCGTAGGTTTCGAGACAGCCGTGCAGACCGCAGTTGCAGGGACGTCCGTCCGGTACGACACACACGTGTCCAAGTTCACCGGCAAAGCCATCGTGGCCATAGACCAGCTTGCCGTCGATTATTATGCCGCTGCCTACTCCGGTGCCCAGTGTGAGCATTATGAAATTGTCAATGCCGCGGGCCGCGCCGTAGGTGTGTTCACCCAGGGCTGCGGCATTGGCATCGTTTGTAAGGGTAACTCTCAGTCCGGTTGCCCTGCTTATGAGTTCTGCCAGTGGAATGATTGTGGGCTGTCCGTCAGAATCGCGTCCCCATGTAAGGTTCGGGGCGTATTCTATGCTGCCGTTCAGACAGTTGGCGTTGGGGGCATCGGCTCCTATGCCTTCCATTTCGCCCAGATGGGCGGTCTTTTCCCTCAGATCGTTTACTGCCCTGGTAAGGTCGCTTACGAATTCCAGTACGGTGGACTGCATGGATGTGACGACTGCTGTCTCGATGACATTGCCGTTGCGGTCAACAACTCCAAGCTTTGCCGACTGCCCACCTATGTCTATTCCAATGGCGAGGTCTTTCATCGTGTCATTCTGAATCCGCCTGTTGATGATGAGGTCGTGCCTGCAGGGATTGTCTCCTTGATGCGGGTCCATTCGTTCAGGACATCACGGTAATACTTTTCAACCTTGTTCCATTCGTAGAAATAAGGATATTCCACGCCTTTGTTGTCCTTGTAGCATTCAACGGGCAGGGTTGCTTCCTCTTCGTTGAGCAGGGCACGTACCAGGATGGTCTTCCTGTGCTTGTAGAATATGAGCTGGAGGTTGCTGCCCATGTGGACAATACGGTAGGCGACCCACTTGTCGGCTACCTGTTCCAGGTCGGCCGGATCCCAACCGCAGTCGTTGACCTTCATGAGGCAGAGCAGGGGGAACAGTGCCGTGTCATGGCCGTAGCGCAGGTTTGCGCTGGGAGTGCCCTTGGCAATGGCTTCATCGGCCTTGTCAAGGAAATCCTGCAACAGGGTGGCGTGACCGTAGGGGATTATGTTTTCGGTGATGGGATTCCATGCGGACTGGGTGTACCAGTACATGTTGTTCTGCAGGAAGTTGTCGTACCATTCCTCGTAGGTGAACACATCGTCAAGGTCAAAGCCCAGGTCGTGGCTGCCCATGTTGGCCGCAACCTCGTAGATCTGGTTGTAGAGGCTTGCCGAATTGTCTCTTGGGGCCGATGTGCTGTTCGGCTTCACGTAGCGGGTAATGAAGGTGGTGTCTGTAAACAGTGCGGTCATGAGGCGCTCAGGATGAGTGTGACGCGCGTTGAATTCGCTTACTGCGGCACTCTTCTCGCGGTTGTTCTTGGCTGAGTTGACGGCACGGTCCTCGCTGTTAAGGTAGCCGGCGTCCTCGCTGCTGACGGCATAGTCGATCTCCATCTTGGGCAGCAGTGCCGAGAATTCCATGAGGGCCGATGTCATGCTGTTCATGACGCGGTGTGAAGTCGTGGACTTGGCAACGATGACAGACTTCTTGTTGAAGATCTCAGGATAGTTCTCGACCATGCGGCGTGCTATTCCGCGGTGCTGGCGCTGTCCCTTCTTGGTCAGATCGCCAAGCTTGCCGGCTGCATCGTCCTTCATCTTCTCCAGACGGTCCAGAACGGTCTTGCCGAAAGGAGTGAGGACTCCCTTGTCGGCTGCCTCCTTCAGAGTGTTGTAGGGACCGGTGTATTGCGGGTCGTTGAGCAGGTACCGTGATCCGTGACGTCCGTAGTGGCTCAGGTAGAAAGGCTTGAATCCCTTTGGAGCCTTGCTGTATGTGACGTCAGGAGCAATGTACTCGGTCATGCTGCCTCCGAAATTGTAAAGGTTGTCCTTGTTGATGTCCTCCTTCTTGATTACTTGGGCATTCAGCGCAAGACAGGCCAGAAGGAAAAGGCCGGTAAATAACTGCTTTCTCATTTTTATAATCGGTTTCTGTTCTTATTATTTCGTAAAACAGGGCAAAAATAACAATAATAATTGTAAATTTGCAGTTTACAAAGCGAACTACTTAACAAAATCATTATCGATATGAACAGTAAAGAACTGATGAACAAGGCGGCCGACAATATCCGTATCCTGGCTGCTTCAATGGTCGAAAAGGCCAAATCCGGTCATCCGGGCGGTGCTATGGGCGGTGCCGATTTCATTAACGTACTCTACAGCGAGTTCCTTGAATACGATCCCCGTAACATGAAGTTTGAAGGCCGTGACCGTTTCTTCCTGGATCCTGGTCACATGGCTCCCATGCTCTATTCACAGCTTGCTCTCATCGGCAAGTTCTCAATGGAGGAACTGGCAACACTGCGCCAGTGGGGCTCACCTGTAACCGGTCATCCGGAACTGGAAGTCGCACGCGGCATTGAAAACACATCGGGGCCTCTTGGACAGGGGCATGTGTTCGCAGTAGGTGCAGCAATCGCTGAAAAGCATCTGGCAGCTGTTCTGGGTGAAGAGGTCATGAACCACAAGATATACGCCTACATTTCAGATGGCGGTATCCAGGAGGAGATCAGCCAGGGCGCAGGCCGTATTGCC
Source organism: Bacteroidaceae bacterium (assembly GCA_045640065.1). Classification (GTDB taxonomy): domain Bacteria; phylum Bacteroidota; class Bacteroidia; order Bacteroidales; family Bacteroidaceae; genus Colenecus. The sequence goes on along the minus strand of JAZUEH010000133.1, from coordinate 2,471 downwards.
GGCAAGCTGGGTCTTGATAACCTTATCATGTTCTATGACTCGAATGACATCCAGCTCTCGACCGAGTGCAACGTCGTTACCAGCGAAGACACCGCTGCCAAGTATCGCGCATGGGGCTGGAACGTATATGAAATCTGCGGAAATGACGTTGACCAGATCCGTGGCGCTCTGACAATGGCCCAGAACCGCAACGGCAAGCCGACCATCATCATTGGCAAGACAATCATGGGCAAGGGTGCCCTGAAGGCCGATGGTACCAGCTACGAACGCAACTGCAAGACCCACGGTGCTCCTCTTGGCGGTGACGCTTACACCAACACCATCAAGGCTCTTGGCGGTGATCCCGAGAATCCTTTCCAGATTTTCCCGGAGGTGCAGAAGCTTTATGCTGACCGTGCAAAGCAGCTGCGCAAGATCATGGATGCCAAGTATGCGAAGAAGGCAGCATGGGCAGCAGCAAATCCTGAAAAGGCAAAGCAGCTTGAGGACTGGTTCAGCGGCAAGGCACCTGTCATTGACTGGAGCAAGGTACAGCAGAAGCCCGATGATGCAACCCGTTCAGCATCGGCTGCAGTCCTGAGCCAGCTTGCACAGCAGGTTCCCAACATGGTATGCGCCAGCGCTGACCTGAGCAATTCGGACAAGACTGACGGATTCCTGAAATATACCACCAATATGGTTGCCGGTGACTTTTCGGGCGCTTTCTTCCAGGCAGGTGTTGCCGAACTGACCATGGCATGCTGCTGCATCGGTATGGCTCTGCACGGTGGTGTCATTCCGGCATGCGGTACATTCTTCGTATTCTCGGATTACATGAAGCCGGCTGTACGTATGGCTGCTCTCATGGAACTCCCTGTCAAGTTCATCTGGACACACGATGCATTCCGCGTAGGTGAAGACGGTCCTACACATGAGCCTGTCGAGCAGGAGGCCCAGATCCGTCTCATGGAGAAACTCAAGACCCATAAGGGCAAGAACTCAATGCTGGTAGTCCGTCCTGCCGACAGCGATGAGACAACAGCATGCTGGAAGCTTGCAATGGAGAATACCACATCACCTACAGGTCTTATCCTGAGCCGTCAGAACATCAAGACCCTGCCTGCAGGCAACGACTACAGCCAGGCTGCCAAGGGCGCTTACATCGTAGCCGGCAGCGATGCCGAGTACGATGTCATTCTGCTTGCATCGGGTTCTGAAGTTGCTACTCTGGTTGCCGGTGCCGAACTGCTCCGTGCCGATGGAATCAAGTGCCGCATTGTCAGCGTTCCTTCAGAAGGTCTGTTCCGCAGCCAGTCAAAGGCATATCAGCGTTCAATCCTTCCGGGCAACAAGCGCAAGTTCGGTATGACAGCCGGTCTGCCTGTGAACCTTGAAGGTCTGGTAGGTGGCAACGGTAAGGTATGGGGTCTGGAATCGTTCGGTTTCTCAGCTCCTTACAAGGTCCTGGATGAAAAACTGGGCTTCACTGCTCAGAATGTCTATGACCAGGTCAAGAAAATGCTCAAGTAATGATAGGAATTGCAAGTGATCACGCTGCTTTTCCATTGAAGCAGTTTGTAAAACAATATCTTGAGGAAAAAGGTCTGGAGTTCAAGGACTTCGGTACCTTTACCCCGGATAGTTGCAACTATGCCGAGTTCGGTCATGCGCTGGGCTTCGCCATTGAAAACGGTGAGGTGGAGAAGGGCATTGCCATGTGCGGCAGCGGCGAAGGAATATCAATGACCCTGAACAAGCATCAGGGCGTCAGGGCCGGTCTGTGTTGGATTCCTGAGATAGCACACCTTATCCGTCAGCACAATGACTCCAACTGTCTTGTCATGCCTGGACGTTTCATTGACAATGACATGGCACGCAAAATCATGGACGAATATCTGAATACCGAATTTGAAGGCGGCCGTCATCAGCTTCGTGTCGACAGTATTCCACTGCACTGATCCTGTATTCCAGAATATCGGAATTTTTTGAAAGTCCCGCCGGAAAAAGTTTCTGGCGGGACTTCCTATTTTCATTCCAGGAGATGATTTTTTATCATGAATATTGTATGTAAGTAATTGATTAATACTACTTTTGCATAAAGAAAAAAGAATTGTTCATCGGACTATGATACAGGACTCCAGGTCAAGAGGTAAGGCATTCAGGGAGATATTGGGAAAACTGGTAACTCCTGAAAGACGTATCGGAGACGATATATTCATGTTCGATGACTATACCGTGAATCCTCTGCTCAAAAAATCATTCAAGGCAGGTTATACCATTGGGGTTGTTGTGACGGCAGGCGGTGGTACTGTTTCAGTCAATTCCGTGTCTTACCGTTTTCAGGCGCCATGCCTTGTTATTCTCCTTCCGGATCAGGTCGTCCAATACGATGTGGATCCTGACCAGCCGGCCCAGTCCAAGGTCATTGTCATTTCCGAGACATTCATGCAGGAACTGTATTCCATGGCGCTCCGTATGAATGAGATATTCTC
>JAZUEH010000132.1:0-39942 GCA_045640065.1 Bacteroidaceae bacterium | reverse complement strand
GGTTCTCTGTGTAACTGTCAACTGTAAGAACTGTAAGATTCCGGTGCTTGGAAAGGGCCAATTATGCTGTCCAATTATGCCGGCGTTTCCTTCAATATTAAGAAAACTATTTACATATTGAGTCGTGTCGCGGGACTCATGACATGCCGTTTCAGGCCCTGTTTCGGCCCTTTTTTGGCCCTACTTATGACCCGTCTTGGTCTTAAGTTAAGACCGGAAAGGGTCATAAGTTAAGGCAAAAACGGGGTTTCAGCGGTGTTTGGACGGCTTTTCAGCAATTCAGTGTGAATACCGAAAATATTTTACAAAGCTTGCACTTCCCAGAACTGACTTTCACGAAAATCAAGACGGAATCCGGGACAACTATTGACTTTTGGCTGAATGCGTCTTTATCTTTGTGGCGTGATTAATTCCATTTCAACTGCTATGATCAATTATTCCATCGTGATGCGTCCAGTGAACGCCAATCTCTTTGAAATCAACCAGGCCATGGAGGGCTGTACGCACAGCCACCCATCCGGCATGCAAAACCTGTATTCAAATATCAGAACTTGACGCCCAGGGCGAAGCTGGGACCGTGGAAATAGTTGTCACCGAAATCGCCCTTGTTGTAGCTCATCAGATCGTTGTTCCAGGCTACGCTGCCGAAAAGGCTTCCCTTGGCCATGAATTCGAATCCTGCCGTGGCGGCAAGCTGGAAGCGGTTTGCCTCATCTTCCTTCATCTGGGAATAGCCCTGCATTCCGGAACCGCCGCCTGCGCCCATCTGACTGGCCTGTGAGCCATCGGACTTTTCCTTGTCGGAATAGTTGTCAATGAGATTGAATCTTCCAAGCAGGCCTGCGAACGGTGCTATTGTGAAGTTGCCTAATTTGATGTGATAGACAAAACGGACCGGAATCTCGGCCGAGAAGATGAGCATGCTCTTCTTCATGTTCTTGTCGATGATGGTATCATATGTCTCCACATTTCCGGGACCGAAGCCTGTTCCCTGTCCCCAAGAACCTGTGCCAGTGCCCTGTCCCCAAGAACCTGTACCAGTACCCTGTCCCCAAGAACCTGTACCCTGTCCCCATTCTCCGGTACCGGGGAATGAAGGAGTCTTGGTTATGGTTTCTGTAACCTGTTTGGTATATGACTTGGAGCCGTTGTTGAACAGCAGGGTTCCGCCGAAATCCACGAACATGGGTGTCTCACCCAGCTGACGGCCGTGTCTGAATGTTATGGAGACTCTTCTGAACTTCATGTCATCCAGCTTGTTCGGAGAAAAGCCGAACTCGATATGGGTGTACCGGTCTGTCGGGGCTGCCACCCTTTCCCTTTCTATTCTGGTCTGCCTTTCCACCTTGTTGTATTCCTGCTGGGTAGCCTCCTTGCCGATAAGATATTTTCCGGAATCGTCAACCACGGCAATGGCCGATTTCGGGTTGAACGTATATTCAACTCCACGCTGGCTCACAATGACCGTACTGTCAGCATACGAAATCAGTTCGCCACGTGTTGAAGCCCCGGTGTTGAGGACTACTGTAACAGAATCTGCACTGGCGAATGCGGCCATTGTGGGCAGGCACGCCAGAATTGTCAAGAGAATTCGTTTCATAAAAAAAATATGTCTGTTTATTATATTAGCGGCTAACGGGCCGCAAGTTAAGATTTCTTTTGAAAAAAAGTGTAACTTTGCCGCACCAAAATTCAACGCCACGGAACAATGACCGCCAAAGCTCTTATCACGTCAATGCGCCTACGCACCCTACCCCTTTCTACGGCAGGCATCATGCTGGGCATCATGCTGGCCATGAGGGAGCACAGCGTTCCCTGGTATGTTGTTCTGCTTACCATACTGACCACCATATCGTTGCAGATTCTGAGCAACATGTCGAACGAACTGGGCGACTATCTGAACGGGACCGATGGCAACGGCCGTCAGGGTCCGGCATACAGCATGGAAAGCGGTTCGCTGACTGAAGACGAGATGCGCAGTGCCATCAGGATCATGGTTCTGGTCTGCATGATTTCCGGACTTGGAATGATAAGGGCGTCATTCGGGACCGTACTCTGCATTGCAGGCGAGAGTCTGGTCGTTCTTGGCGGACTGGCCATCTGGGCGGCCATGCACTACACCCTGGGCAAACGTCCCTACGGCTACCGCGGACTTGGCGACGTGTTCGTATTCATGTTCTTCGGTCTGGTTCCGGTCATGGGAGGTTATTTCGTATCGGCCCACACAATAGACTGGCTCACCGCAATTCCAGGAGCCGCAATCGGTCTTTTCAGCGTTGGCGTTCTCAACGTGAACAACATGCGCGACATGGAGTCCGATGCCAAGACCCGCGTAACCGTCCCCCTGCTGCTTGGACTGCGTAAGGCACGCATCTACCATACTGTCCTGATTGTCCTGGGATTCCTGCTCATGACGGCATACGTTGCAATGACGGCACACGGGATGCTTCCCTTCATAGGGCTTGTGCTTACCCTGCCATTGTATGTGAAGCACATCATGGGCGTATGGAAGCTGCCGCAGGACAAGCTTGACCCCATGCTTCCAATGCTGGTCATTACGACATTCGCCCTCAGTCTGCTTACAGGACTTGGATACCTTATTTGATGATTATGCCACAGAAGGAAACAATAAGAGAACTGTTCGACGACATTGCCCCGGGCTATGACCGTTTCAACCACGTCTCATCATTCCAGGCCGACAGGAAATGGCGCAGCAAGGCGGTTGACTCCATTGTCGACACCGATGCTCCCCTGCAGGTTCTGGACGTTGCTACCGGAACAGCCGATTTCGCCATAGACATTGCCCGGCGCTCGGCTGCAGGATCGCACGTCACAGGCATTGACCTGTCACAGGGCATGCTTGACATAGGAAAGGAAAAAGTTGCGAAGGAGGGTCTTGACATTACCCTTGAAACAGGCGATGCCGAGAATCTGGCATTCCCTGACGGCACTTTCGACCGTGTGTCAGTAGCTTTCGGAGTCCGCAATTTCGAGAATCTGACCAAAGGGCTACAGGAAATGGGGCGCGTTCTCAAGCCAGGCGGCAAACTGGTCATACTGGAGCTTTCATACCCAAGGAATCCGGTCATCAGGTGGTTCTACAAGCTCTATGCGCTCAGGATTCTGCCCCTGATAGGCAAGTCCATCACAGGCAACGAACAGGCTTTCCGCTATCTGCCCGCATCGATTCTGAAGTTCCCCCTGCCCGACCGGTTCATTCCCATGCTGCATGAATCAGGATTCAGTTCTGTCACTCACCGCCAGTTCATGTTCGGTGCCTGCCGCATGTACTGTGCCATCAGATAACAAAAGAACAATAAACAAATAATCACACCTTCAAATGAAAAAGATCAATCTGGCAATAGCCGCCACACTGACACTGGCCTGTTCACTTTTCTCCTCATGCAAGGAAGAGGATGACCTGAGCGTTTCAATGGACAATTTCAAGAACGGCATAACAGTAATCCGGGGAATTGACGGCAAGGATTACGAGGTAGTCGATATGGGTTTCCCAAGCGGAACCATGTGGGCCACCTGCAACATAGGAGCTTCAAAGCCGCATGAGAACGGCAAGTACTTTGCATGGGGCGAGACACAGGACAAGAGCAATTACGACTGGATAAGCTACGTTCACCGCGTGGGTGACGGCAACGAACCTTTCGACTTCACGAAGTACGTCCAGGAACCGAACAAGGGATTGAGGAAGATGGTCGATGAAAAGACCGCACTTGACAGCATAGATGATGCAGCGACCATTCTGCTGGGTGCGAAATGGCACACGCCCAGAAAGTCCGATGTCACCGAACTGCTGTTCCGTACCACCCATAAGCTGTGCAAGCTCAACGGAGTGTTGGGATACATGCTCACCAGTACTGAAAAGGGATATGAGGACCGCAGCATATTCTTTCCACTTTCAGGCAAGATCGACATGCAGGTCAACAATTTCGAAGGCAAATACGGATTCTACTGGATCAACCAGCTGTATGCATCGAAGACAGACCAGGCCATGGTTCTGTGGATGGACAACAAGGACGGCTTCGAGAATGTGGCACAGCAGTTCCTTGACCGCTGTGTAGGACTCCCCATCCGTGCGGTCACCAAGCAATAACAATGCATAAATCGGGAATAATTTCCCAGAATTGATTACCTTTGCAGCGTCAGGAAACAAAGGACATATCATGGAGATTATATTCAAGGAAATAGCAGGAGCTTTCGTAGTACTGTTCGCGATTCTGGATATCACCGGATCCATTCCCATCATCATAGACCTCCAGCACAAGACCGGCAAGGTCCCCGCCTTCAAGGTCTCGATGATTTCATGGATACTGCTGGTCATTATATATTTCCTTGGAGACGGTGTCCTGAGTCTTTTCGGTGTCGATGTCAAGTCATTCGCCGTGGCAGGTTCGCTTGTCATTCTTGCCATATCGTTCGAAATGATTTTTGACGTGACCATTTTCCGTTACGATTCAAGTCCCGAAGGCGTATCGACCATAGTGCCGTTGGTATTTCCGCTGATTGTCGGAGCCGGTTCTTTCACGACCCTGCTCTCGCTGAAGGCCGAATACCAGACCATAAACATAATGATTGCCCTTTTCCTGAACATACTGTTCATTTTCTTTGTCCTCAGGTCCATAGACTGGATAGAAAGGATATTGGGAAAAGGTCTGGTCTACATATTAAGAAAGTTCTTCGGCATAATCCTGCTTGCCATTGCTGTCAAGCTGTTCATGTCAAACATAAGCACGCTGATCAGGTAATCTGAGGAAACGGTACCTGTATGATACAAAAAAGGGGAGCCTGAAACTGACAGGTTCCCCTTTTCTATGTGGCAGTATATTCAGCGTCTTGGTCTATCTTCTGCTACACGAACAGCAATTGCACGACCGGACACCTCCTTACCGTTAAGGCCTTCAATGGCTGCCTTGGCGGCCTCATCGTCAGGCATTTCAACGAAACCGAAACCACGTGAACGGTGTGTCTCACGATCGGTGATGATTCTTGCTGATGACACTTCGCCATACTGGCTGAAGGCATCGGCCAGTTCTGATTCCTGCATACGGAAACTCAGATTGCTAACAAACAGGTTCATAAAGAAATTTTAATAGTTTGAAATTGTTAAAAATCGTTCGCAAATGTAGGTAGAAATTCAATTCTGCAACATTCAATTGTACTTTTTTTCATTGCCGATGGCAAAAAAAGTGGTAATTTTGGGCTCAGTATTCAAACAGCAGGCTTATACACGGCAAATGATTGAAAAGCACCTTGTTCTGGAAGATGCCGATCCCGCGGTTTTCTACGGCGTGGGCAATGCCAACATGCAGCTTCTCAAGGCTCTGTTCCCGAAAGTCCGCATAGTGGCCCGCGGCAATGTGCTCCGCATAATGGGCGAAGACAGCGAGACCGCACGCTTCGAGCAGGCAGTCCTCAGAATAGAGAAATACTGTTCGCAGTTCAACTCACTTACCGAAGAGAATGTGGTCGATCTGGTGAATGGCCAGGACCCGCAGGGTGAAAAGACTTCCGATGTCATTCTGTTCGGAATCTCAGGCCGCCCCATCTCCCCGAGAACGGAAAACCAGAAGAAGCTTGTATCGGACTACACGGATCATGACATGCTGCTGGCAGTCGGTCCCGCCGGTTCGGGCAAGACCTATACCGCAATCGCGCTTGCCGTACGCGCCCTCAAGAACAAGGAGGTCAAGCGCATAGTCCTGTGCCGTCCTGCAGTTGAAGCCGGAGAGAAACTTGGATTCCTGCCGGGCGACATGCGCGAGAAGATTGACCCGTACCTGCAGCCGCTCTACGATGCCCTTCAGGACATGATTCCCGGTGCCAAGCTGAAGGAACTCATGGACATGGGAACCATTCAGATTGCCCCGCTTGCATTCATGCGCGGACGCACTTTGAATGATGCCGTGGTCATTCTTGACGAAGCACAGAACACCACCCCTCAGCAGATAAAGATGTTCCTTACCCGCATGGGCTGGAACACGAAGATGATAGTCACCGGAGACCTCACGCAGATTGACCTGCCGCCTACACAGATTTCAGGACTGGTACAGGCACTCGAGGTGCTCAAGGACATTGAAGGAGTGTCCATTATCAGAATGACCAAAAAGGATATAGTCCGCCACAAGCTGGTCACCCGCATAGTCGAAGCATATGACCGCTACGACGAGACACATAAGGAAACTGAAAGAAAACCATATAAATCAAGAAGCAATGAGCAAAGCATTGACCGGAACTGATTTCCAGTTCAAGGGACAGAAAGGCGTTTACCACGGCAAAGTCCGTGACGTGTACAACATTGACGACGACCTCATGGTGATGGTTGCCACAGACCGCATATCGGCCTTTGACGTAATCCTGCCGAAGGGTATTCCGTTCAAAGGACAGGTACTGAACCAGATTGCAGCAGGTTTCCTTGACAAGACCGCCGACATCTGCCCGAACTGGAAGCTCGCCACTCCCGATCCTATGGTAACCGTAGGACTCAAGTGCGAAGGATTCCGCGTTGAGATGATTATACGCGGATACCTGACCGGTTCTGCATGGCGCGACTATAAGAACGGCTGCCGTATGCTTTGCGGCAACGTCCTGCCCGAAGGCATGAAGGAGAACCAGAAGTTCCCGGAGCCTATCATCACTCCCACCACAAAGGCCGATGAAGGACATGACGAGAACATCTCCAAGGAGGAAATCATTGCCCAGGGTCTTGTAAGCAAGGAAGATTACGAGGTCATGGAGCAGTACACCCGTGCACTCTTCCAGCGCGGTACCGAGATTGCAGCCCAGAAGGGACTCATCCTGGTTGACACCAAGTACGAGTTCGGCAAGCGTGACGGCAAGGTTTACCTTATTGATGAAATCCACACTCCGGACTCATCACGTTACTTCTATGCTGAAGGATATCAGGAGAAGTTCGAAAAGGGCGAGCCACAGAAACAGCTCTCAAAGGAATTCGTACGCCAGTGGCTCATCGAACACAATTTCATGAACCAGCCCGGACAGGTCATGCCCGAAATCACTGACGAATATGCCGACAGCGTATCGGAGCGCTACATTGAACTTTACGAGCACATTACCGGCAGCAAGTTCGAAAAGGCACAGGCACAGGATCTTGCAGCACGCATTGAAAAGAACGTGACCGACTGGCTGGCAAGCCGCTGATTATGGAAATAGTTTTCTGGCTGTTCTTCACGTTTATTCTGGGAATGGGAATCTTCAAATCCATTTCCAGGAAGCTGGACGTGTTCGATGATGATTTCCCGTCAGTCAGACCTGACGGAGAGAAGGGCTCCGGACAGGAGTCTGCCAAAGGACAACAGCCGGAAAAGGCCGAGTCCGTGAAACCGGAACAGGTTCAGGAAGCCAAACCGGTACAGGGTCCAGAAGCCAAACCGGTGCTTGTTCCGGGATCCAAACCGGGACCGGTCCTGAAACCGAAGGCTGCACCGGAACGTCTGTTCGGTCTCATAGGCAAGCCTCTTGGACATTCAAAATCGGAAGTCCTGTTCAAGACCAGGTTCCGTCAGCAGCACATCAACGCCGATTACAGGAACTTCGAGCTGGAAAGCATTGATGAACTGCCGGACCTGATAGCTGCAAATCCCAATCTTTGCGGTTTCAATGTGACCATTCCATACAAGGAGGCGGTGATTCCATTCCTTGACAGTCTGGACGAATCGGCCAGCGCTGTCGGAGCGGTCAATGCCGTAAAAGTCATCAGGACATCGGATTCGGTCCGTCTTGTGGGATACAACACAGACTGTAAGGGATTCATGGATTCGATAAAGGATCATATAGGAGGACGCCGCAAGGCCCTCATTCTTGGAACAGGCGGTGTATCAAAGGCCGTAAAGCATGCGTTTGACCTGCTTGGCGTTGAAAGCAGATTCGTTTCACGCAGCTCGACCTTCGACATCATGGGATACTACGAACTGTCACCGTCAATTCTGGAAGAATATACCATTATTGTCAACTGTACTCCAGTCGGCATGTTCCCGAATGTGGACCAGTGCCCTGATATCCCCTACTCCTTCATTTCATCCGAGCACCTGCTTTATGACGTGATCTACAACCCGGACCAGACCCTGTTCTTGAAAAAGGGACTCGAACGTGGTGCAAGCGTCATTGGCGGTGAGGACATGTTTGAACTTCAGGCTGACGCAAGCTGGAGAATCTGGAACAGCTGACAATGGGAAAGAAGCTATCGGCCTTGATAATCTGCATACTGTTCATCGTAGCCGGTTCGGCACGTGAATGGAAGGTGCAGGACGTACCAATAGCCCACTTTGAAGACCGCAACCGTTACGTCTGCGATCCGGAAGGCATTCTGTCAAATCAGGCCAGATTTGAAGTCGATGCGGCAATGCGCACCATAGAGGACAGCACCGGTGTCCAGGCACTGATTGCCGTACTGCCTGAAATCGACCCTAACGACTGCTTCGGGTTCGCTTATGAGCTTGGACAGCAGAACGGTGTCGGAACCAGGAATGACAAGGGCATTGTAATACTTCTCTGCACAGGAGAACGCTGTATCCAGTTCGTTACCGGATACGGTATTGAAGGAGTCATGCCCGATGCCGTATGCCGCAGCATCCAGGAAAAGCACATGAATCCCCATTTCAGGAACGATGACTGGGACGGAGGCATGATTCAGGGAGCAAAAGCCATTGAAGCACTTCTTCTGGATGAGCCGGAACTGATGCCTGAGGATGATATGGAGGATGACATCACATTAGGACAGTTTGCCGCAACATTCGCCACAATCATTCTGACATTTACAGGTCTGATAGTATTTGTTGACAGAAGACAGCGCAGATGTCCCAAGTGCCGCAAGGTTGCCCTGAAAAAGATAAGCCGCACATACCATGGCAAAATTCACGGAATGAAATACTACACATCGCTCTTCGAATGCCAGAACTGCCACCATCAGCTTACCCGCGAAGAAAGGGAATACGATGACAGCCAGGGCGGTCACGGAGGTTCATTCCCACACGGTTACGGTGGCGGATTCACGGGAGGTGGTTTCTCGGGAGGAGGTCCTATAGGCGGCCACTACGGTGGAGGCCATTTCGGAGGCGGAGGAGCCGGTTCAAGGTTTTGACGGAATCGATAACAGATAAACAACTAGCAATATGAAAAAAGGAAAAGGATTAATTATTCTGCTGGCCGCAGTGGCCGTACTGGTACTTGCCGGTATCAGAATCAACAACCGCATGGTAAGCCTTGACGAGGAGGTCACACAGGCATGGAGCAATGTGGAGAACGTATATCAGCGTCGTGCCGACCTGATTCCCAACCTGGTGGCAACTGTCAAGGGATATGCCGAACATGAAAGCAAGACCCTGCAGGATGTGATTGAGGCCCGCACCAAGGCCACATCAATAAACATCGATGCTGAAAACATGACAGCACAGGATCTGGAGGAATTCCAGAAGGCACAGAGCGAAGTCGGAGGAGCCCTTGGCCGCCTCATTGCCATTGGTGAATCATATCCCGACCTCAAGGCCAACCAGAACTTCCTTGAGCTCCAGACACAGCTTGAGGGCACGGAAAACCGCATTGCTGTGGAACGCCGCAATTTCAATGAAGTTGCAAAAACCTACAACACGTTCATCCGCAAGTTCCCGAACAGTCTGTTTGCAGGTATTCTGGGTTTTGACAAGAAGCCGTACTTCGAAGCTGAAGAAGGCAGTGAAAAAGCACCAAAAGTAGAATTCTGAAATGAACGAACGTTATATGCTGCGCGGTGTATCGGCCTCAAAGGAGGACGTGCACAACGCCATCAAGAACATTGACAAGGGAATATTCCCAAAAGCTTTCTGCAAGATTATCCCCGACATTCTGGGCGGTGATCCCGAGTACTGCAACATAATGCATGCCGATGGCGCCGGTACCAAGTCATCGCTGGCCTACGCCTACTGGAAGGAAACCGGTGACCTTTCCGTCTGGAAGGGAATAGCCCAGGACGCCCTGATAATGAACATTGACGACCTGCTCTGCGTTGGAGCCGTTGACGGCATCCTGGTCAGCTCGACCATTGGCCGCAACAAGAACCTGGTCCCGGGCGAAGTCATAAGCGCCATCATAAACGGGACCGATGAACTGCTGGCCGAACTGCGCGAAATGGGCGTAGGAGCATACGCTACTGGCGGTGAGACAGCCGATGTTGGTGATCTGGTACGCACCATAATCGTTGACAGCACAGTGACCTGCCGCATGAAACGCAGCGATGTGATTGACAACGGCAACATACGTCCGGGTGACGTCATTGTCGGCCTGGCATCGTACGGTCAGGCAACATACGAGAAGGAGTATAACGGAGGCATGGGCAGCAACGGCCTGACAAGTGCCCGCCATGACGTGTTCTGCAAGGATGTGGCAAGGAAGTACCCCGAAACATATGACCATGCAGTCCCCGAAGATCTGGTATATTCGGGAGGTCTCAAACTGACCGACAGCGTTGAGGGTTCGCCCATCGATGCCGGCAAGCTGGTCCTGTCCCCCACCCGCACATACGCTCCTGTCGTGAAGAAGCTGCTTGACGCCCTGCGTCCCCGGATTCACGGAATGATCCATTGCTCCGGTGGTGCACAGACCAAGATCCTGCACTTCGTGGAAAACGTCCATGTCATCAAGGACAACCTATTCCCCGTTCCGCCTCTGTTCCGTACCATACAGCAGCAGAGCGGCACAGACTGGAAGGAAATGTACAAGGTCTTCAACAGCGGCCACCGTTTCGAGGTCTATCTGCCACAGGAATACGCCCAGCAGGTAATAGCCATAAGCGAAAGTTTCGGCATTCCGGCTCAGATCATTGGCCGTATCGAAGCATCGGACCACACCCATCTGACAATCAACAGCGAATTCGGCACCTTCGAATACTGATACTAAATTCCACCTTATATGAACAGGACATTTCATGCCTTTCTGATTACGGCAGCAGCATTGTGCAGCTGTTCGCCCAAAATAGTGACAACACTGGATTCAGCGCTTCCGCCGTTATCAGACCAGGCAGAAGTCACTGTTCTTGATATCGATGATGCAGTCCCTGACAAGGCCAGGGAACTGGGAACCGTCCGCATCGGCGATACCGGATGGACCCTGAGCAAAAACGGCACATACGACAAGGTACTTGACATAGCCAGGACCCAGGCCGTAACTGCGGGAGGAAATGTTCTCAAGATAACCGAACATAAGTATCCGGACTTTACCAGTTCAATACACAGGCTGAAAGCGACCATTTACAATGTCAATGACGTGACGGCCATTACAAAGAATGCCGATGCTGAAACCGAAAGCAGTCATCCTGACTATGCCATGCTCTACCTGTACAGGACATCGGGAATGGGATGGCTCATCAACTACAATGTGAGTTTCAATGACAGGGAAATATTCACTGCCACACCAAAAAGCAGGACCGAACATAAGGTTTACGTTCCGGGCTATTACGAATTGAAGGCCAGGACTGAAACTGAGGTCACGAATCGGCTCAACATCAGGCTGGGACAGGATTATTACGTCAAATGTTCTGTCAGCACCGGAATCCTTGCCGGAAGGCCCATGTTCGAGCTTATGCCATTAGCTCAGGGCAAAGACGAGTACAACAGCATATATGGCAATGTTTCCACCAAGAAGGACATACATGACGTCAGTCATTGGAGAATATCGGCCGGCATAGGATACGGACACCGGCAGGGACGCATACCGGAATCCGATACGGAAACCCGCAATTACCTTAAATCACTGAAAAACGGGATATCATACAATGTTGATGTATGCTACTATTTTTCGGAATCGCTGGGCGCAGGATTGAAGCATTCGGTCTATTCCGATTCGGAAAGCGTACCCGGAACTGTCACATACAATGACGGCACAATGGAATCAGGTACCATTTCCGACAACATCAGAATCAGTTATTCGGGCCCCATCATGTCATTTCGGAACATTTCGGCTAATGAGAGACACACATTCGTATTCGATTACGGCCTTGGTTACATTACCTATTACGACAAAGGCACAATACCGGGAAATCCATACGTCATGAAAGGCCACAATTTCGGATATTTTCTTGAATTGGGTTATGGCACAGCCTTGAACGCACATCTGTCCGCTTCCTTACAACTGTCACTGACAAGCGGGGTCCTGACAAGCTATGATCTCATAAATGGAGACCAGACCACGCATATGACACTGGAAAAGGGGAACTATGAAAGTCTGAACTGCCTTTCAGCCGGTCTTGGACTGAGTTGGAGTTTCTGACAACGTCATTTCAGAGTCCAAGCATTGCTGCCGGCTGGATATCCAGAGCAAGGCACAGTTGTCCCGCTATCTTCAGAGTGGGTATGGCACGACCTGAAACGTAATCGCTTATTCTTGACTGACTCACGCCAATCTGCTGGGAAAGTTGCTTTTGGGTAATGGACTTTTCCTTCAAGGCATTGGCAATGAGTTCATGGACTGCAGGCTTTTCAAAAGTACTCCAATGAATAATTTTGAAATTCAAATATTTTCCATTAGAGTGAAGTAACAAGCAACGCAAGATTCACATCATTCTGAGCAATGCTGCAGCAGGTATCGGCATAGTTGAATGCGCTTTGGCGTACTTCACCTTGAGCCTCATGACCCGACAACATGAAACCTATTGCTATTCCGACAACCATTGCTGCAACAGCCACCCATGAAGGTATTCTGCGTCTCATCATTCCCGAACGGCCGTCTTCAATGTCAAGTGCGGGCAAAGACATCTCCAGGTCCTGCGCATCAGCATTTGCCTTTACAGTGGACAGCAGTTCATGACTGTCTTTCTCAAGTTCTTCAAGTTTGTCCATATTTTCATTCATTTGTTTTACAATAATTGCGTACGGCTGATAGAGCAGTGAACAGCCGCGACTTGACTGTCCCTTCCGGGATGTCGCAGATTTTTGCAATTTCTGAAATGGTAAGTTCCTCTTCGTAACGTAGCATGAACACCGCCTTCTGCTGCTGCGGCAGTTTCTGTACCGCGTCCAGAATCATTTGTTCAAGTTCCCGCCGCTCAATGGCATCGGACTCAATTACCGGTTCAGTATCATCAAGACTGTCAGCATATTCCATTACAACGGTTTTGTGCCGGTATTCGTTCTTCAGCATATTGTATGCAGCGGCGAACATCCACGTTCTGAACGGCTTGCCGGAATCGTAACTGTCACGTTTTGCCCATAGACGCATAAAGAGATCCTGCGTCAGGTCACGTGCCAGCTCACGGTCATAGCCGGTCATGCGCATGAAAAAACCCTGGGCACGGGGTCCGTGCTCAAGGTAGAGACGGCGGAATGTTTCAGCGTTCAATCTCTTCATAATATGGCTTGGAATCAAAACCGTCAATGCTTTCACACTCCCGGACAATATGCAGCATAAGCCCATGCAGCTTTTTGTACTCAGTCTTCAATCCCTGTGTCCTATAGAAATCAAGCAGTGACTTGAAGCATGGAATATAATTCAGGTTAAGTCTATAGGCCGATGCCTCAAACGTTTCAGGTACAAAAGTCTCATACAGATAGTCCTTGAAATAGACCGATTCATAGTTCCGGCGCTTAGCGGAGAGATTGTCATATTTTCTGGTACTGTATTTCATGACAAGACCCTCAGAGTAGAGACTGTCATTCAACAGCTCCGGTTTGTACTTTGACGAGAAGTATATTGAACGGCCTGTGGTCTTTGCCATGTATGCAATTTGTTCCTCTGCCCATCTGTCGACAGCCTCTGTGCTGTAATCGGATGGTCCTTCGATTTCAATTCCAAGCTTTCTGCATATCTGTTCACGATAGTTTGGAACGTATGTGAACAGAGTCCTGTTTATCACAATGCGGTCCTGCATCAGCTCCTTGCCGTATTGAATCAGCAGATTTGAAAAGGTGTCGTTGTCACCAAAGACAAAAAGAATCCCATCCTTATCCATTCCGGCAAGACAGTTGTATGCGTATGACAGCAGTACGTACGAATACCTGCCGGTCTCATACCAGCGTTTCAGGATGTCTGCCATAAGGTCATATTCACCGTTGCTCATCAGATGCACTACGTATGCCGGGTACAGCTCTTCAAAGTCCGGACGCATCATTACCGCCTCAGTCATGTGGTCCTCGAACCCTTCAAAGCCTTTCACATGTTTCCTGCACTCCGAGTCAATCACATATCTGGCAAAGCTTTCAGGACGCTCCTTGTGGAGCTTGTATGCAATAGCCTTCAGCGGCTCATCATCATACCCCTGCATGTCTTCTGTCTCATGCATGAGCCTGTTGCGGGTTGCCGTGAACCAGAAATACCAGGCATCATCATTCTCCGGATTTTGATTTACCTCATTTTCCCACAGAGTGGCCTGATGTGCATACCATCTGGCGTCATGCTCTGTTTTTAAAAACGTCACAATCCTCTCAGGTTTTTCAGTCTGTGAGTGTACTGTCATTGGAACAGACAGTATGACAATCATTATTGGAACAAGCAGTTTTTTCATCATTTTTTGAATAACGGTTTGAATAACATCGGTTCTTTAAGTTGAAACGTTTCACCAATGCATACACTTCAATTCAAAAAAGGTTCAAAAACAGAATCGCCACACAGAGAATTTCCGTGTGGCGATTCTGTTTCCTGAAAAAATCACTTTGCCGGGATGGCTGCAAGAACGGCCTTCAGGAACTCCCAAACCTTGGGGACTGAAGGAATGTAGCAGCGTTCGTCCGGTGAATGAGGGCTCATCAGTGTGGGACCGAACGAAACCATATCCCAGTTCGGGTATGCACCGCCCAGAATTCCGCACTCAAGTCCGGCGTGGATGGCCATTGCCTTGGGTTCAACACCGTACATTTTCTTGTATTCGGCATTCATGACCTTGAGTATGGGTGATGATGCGTTTGGAGCCCAGCCCGAATAGCCGCCTGTGAATTCAATCTGGCAGCCGGCCAGTTCAAACACGCTGCGCATTTTGAGAGCCAGCAGATCCTTGGCACTGTCGACCGAACTGCGCAGAAGGCTCTTCACAAAGAATTCACCCTTGTAGATCTTGACCATGGCCATATTGTTCGATGTCTCCACAAGACCCGGCATCTGGTCGCTCATGCGCTCGACTCCATCAGGGCATGCAAGAATGGCCTGAATGAATCTGATGGCTGTGCGCTTGTCAAGATAGAGACATTCCTCGGGATCGCAGGTTTCGCCTTCCTGACACTTGTAGGGTTCGAATACCATGCATGCATCCGGATCGGTCATTGCGTATTCGGCCTTGACCTCGGCAAATACCTCAGCGGCAACCTTTGCAGCAAGTTCTGCCTTTGCCGGAGCTATGTACAATGTGGCAAAGCATTCACGTGGAATGGCGTTCCTCAGGGTTCCGCCTTCCAAGTCGATGAGCTTGGCATCGGCCTTTGTGAGAAGTGCATAAATCACGCGCGCGCATACCTTATTGGCATTGGCACGGCACAGGATGATGTCCATACCTGAATGACCGCCCTGGAAGCCCTTTACTGCCAGACTGTAGCACAGCCAGCCCTTGGGTTCCTTGAGTCCCTTATATGTTCCGGTTGCCGATGCATCCAGACCGCCGGCACAGCCCACGTACAGTTCGCCTTCAGTTTCCGAGTCAAGATTGAGCAGGATTTCGCCCTTCAGGATTCCCGGCTTGAGAGCTGCGGCACCTGTCATTCCGGTTTCCTCGTCATAAGTCACGAGCAGTTCCAGGGGACCGTGCTTGATGTCCTTTGATTCAAGGATTGAAAGGGCCAGAGCCACTCCAAGGCCATTGTCTGCACCAAGTGTGGTACCCTTTGCCTTGAGCCATTCGCCATCGACCCATGTCTCAATGGGATCCTTCTCGAAATCGTGCTTCACATCGCTGTTCTTCTGCGGAACCATATCCATGTGGCCCTGCATTACAACACCTTTCAGATTCTCCATTCCCGGTGTTGCCGGCTTGCGCATGATCACGTTTCCGGTCTCATCGGCAAAAGCTTCAATTCCACGCTGTTTTGCCCAGTCAAGCAGATAGGCACGGATTTTCTCTTCATGCTTTGAGGGACGGGGCTGACGGGTTATTCCGTAGAAATTGTCCCATACGATTTTGGGTTCAAGGTCCTTGATAGTCATAATGTATAATGTTTGAATTGTTATCAGATGAAAGCAAAGTTAGCAATAATATATGGCACATGCAATTGTCGGATTGAATTATTTGGGTATCTTTGCAGCGTCTTGTTCCGAATCCCCACCCGGGGATAGGATCAAAAGGGAATCAGGTGAGAGTCCTGAACAGTCCCGCTGCTGTAAGCCCATACGGATCTGTCCAATCAAAGCCACTGCCCAAAAGGTGGGAAGGCGGACAGAAAGGGTAAGTCAGAAGACCTGCAAGACATGTGATTCATACGCCGCGGCAATTCTCGAGGAAAGAATTTCAGGCATTGCAGAAAAAGCATTCAGCCCACATTCCATCCCGTTGTTGTTACGGCTGCTGCCGGGATTCAGTAACTTATTATTTTACAACTATGGGAAAAAACAAATGTCTGTTTCTTGCGGTCCTGATGGGACTCGCATTAGTGTCATGCCAGAATGACGGAGAAAACGCAAAAGAGTACACTCTTGACGCTTACGGTCTGTTAACGGAACCTGAGTCGGTATTTCTTGGAACTGACACTACAAGGGTAGCCGGTTATTACTATGCGCAGGACATCACCATCGGCGAATTTGTCGTAGCGCATTCATTCGGTGCATGGGGGTTCGGTGAGGGATTCACATATTCCAACTGCCCCGATGACACCACTCCCGGATACAACAACATGTCGGCCATAACGAAGAAAGGGGTGAAAGGCGACACATACTTCATTTCAAATGCCGGAGGATGGGACACACCGGCCCGGATATCGTTCAAGGACGGAAAGGCTTACAAAGCCATTGAGTGCTTCGTCACGAACTCCACTTACGCCTATCTTGCCCTGAATGGCAATGACGGTGTCGGTGTGGCAAAGACCGACTGGGGAAAGGACGACTGGTTCAAGCTGACCGTGACAGGTTTCAATGGTGACAGCGAAACCGGCAAGGTGGAGTTCCTTCTCGCTGACGGTCTGAACATTGTCGACAGCTGGCAACAGATTGACTTGAGAAAGTTGGGACTGGTAACACGCATTATGTTCACCCTGTCATCGACCGACAACGGAGAATGGGGCATGAACACCCCATGTTACTTCTGCCTTGACCGTCTGACCGTAAGCGAATAACATAAATAAGGTATCATGTCTTCAGCAAGAAAGGTTCTGACGGGTCTCACTGCGGCTCTGTTCCTGTGCTGTCCATTGAAGGCTCAGGAACGCTCTGCCGCCGACACCTTACGTGCTGAAGACATACAGGAAGTCAGAATCAGTGCTGACCGCACATACGCCGGCACCTCCGTAAGCACCGAAAAGAATGCCGATGCCAGACTGTTGGGAGCATCAGGAGCACTGCAGATATCGGACGTGATGAAATATTTCAGCGGAGCGACCGTAAAGGACTACGGAGGAATAGGCGGACTGAAAACCGTCTCGGTACGCGGTCTTGGAGCCAGCCACACGGCAGTCGCATACGATGGCATAATCATTACGGATAACCAGACCGGCCAGACCGACCTGGGACGGTTCTCAGCGGGACAGGCAGAATCGGTCCGTCTGTTGAGCGGTCCGGACAATGACATGCTTCAAACCGCCGCAATGGCAGCACAGGCAGCATCCATAAGCATAGGAGCCCACCGCCCTGACCTTGAAGGAGCCTGTTTCAAAGGCGGAGCAAGGCTGATTGCAGGCAGTTTCGGCACCATCGGCGCTCAAGCCGATGCCGATTTCAGCGCAGGCAGGAACTCGGTTGCCTCAACAAGCGTGGAATGGCTACGGGCCGATGGCGACTACCCGTACATACAGGACAACGGAGCCAGTTCCAGGACCATGCTGCGCAACAATTCCGACATATCCCGCCTCAGGGCCGAAGCTGCCCTGTTCAGCAACATAGGAATGTCCAGCCTCACAGTGCGTTCATACTGGTTCCAGTCCGCTCAGGGGTTGCCTGCAAACATTCTCTACAACGAGAACGCAGCCCGCGAAAGACTTTGGAACAGGAACGGTTTCATCCAGTCGTCATTCCGTACAGACCTGTCCTCCGGAATCACCCTGCAGGCCAACGCCAAATACGGAATATCCATGACCAGGTATCTGAATCCCGACGTGAACAGCAGCAGCGGGAAAACAGACAACCGCTACACGGAACGCGAAGCCTATATGTCAGCGGTGCTCCTGTACCATATCACAGACCGGATAAGCGCGTCATTGGCACAGGATTGCCGGCATTCGGTTCTGGACGGAGTAGCCGCCCGCCCCACCCGATTGACACTGAACAGTTCGGTTGCCGTAAAATATGCATCGGAATCGCTGGTTCTCACAGGGCGTCTCAATCACGTGGCCACTTTCGAGCACGCGGCACATGGCAGCCCGGCACCTGACTGCAACCGCCTGTCACCTGTAGTCGGAGCCAACTGGCTGGTATGGCCAGCACTTGGTCTGCATATCCGGGCTTCATATGAAAACACCTACCGCATGCCTACCTTCAACGATCTGTACTTCGAACAGGTGGGACGGCGCGACCTTCGCCCCGAGCATGCATCGGTGACATCGGGCGGAATAGTATTCGAAAAGGAGACTGACAGATTCTCGCTCTCGCTTTATGCCGATGCTTACAGCAGCAACGTACACGACCGCATTCTGGCCGTTCCAGGCAAGAACACGGCTGTGTGGATGATGAAGAACGTTGGTCTTGTAACCACCCACGGCATTGAAACAGGCATTGAGACAGTTTGTGACTGCGGGTCTTTCCGCCCTGGAACCATGCTGTCATACACCTACCAGCGTGCCATGGACAAATCGCAGGAAGGCAGTACGACCTGGAACCACCAGTTGCCTTACACCCCAAGGCATTCGGCTTCGGGAATTGCTTTCATAGAAACGCCGTTTGCCTGCGCCAGCATCAACATCATATACAGCGGGAAATACTATTCAAACGGATACAACGGTCCTGAATACGCAATGCCATCGTACTATGAGACAGGCTGCTCACTGTGGAGAACGTTCAATCTCGGGTGGAGCGGACTGACCATGAAGGCGGAATGCATCAACCTGACAGACAGCCGCTACGAGCTTGTCAGCAACTATCCAATGCCGGGCCGCCAGTGGCGCCTGACAGCAACATTTGACCTGAAATGAAACGCATAGGAATTCTACCCATATTTTTTCTGGCAATAGCCTGTGACCCGGAACCTGAGCTGGTACCGGAACTTCCGGACACTGTCGACAGCGGCCATACCGGAATGTTCATCCTATCCGAGGGACTGTTCAACCAGAACAACAGTACCCTTGCATGGCACGATTTCAGCACAGGACGGACAGAAAACTGGCAAAACGGGCAAGGAATGTCGTATGACTGCTTCGAGAAGGCGAACGGCAGGCGACTCGGTGACACTGCAAACGGCATGATCATACACGGCAGCCGCATGTACATAGCAGTCACCGAATCCGGCACTGTCGAAGTCGTGGACCCTGCCACATGCCGTTCCATATCGCAAATCAGTTTGCCCGGGGCACAGCCTCGCGCCATAGCCGCCTGCGGCAGCAATGTGTACGTGTGCTGCTATGACGGGACTGTTGCGAGGATAGACACGGCTTCACTTGCCGTTACCGGCACTGTGAGAGCAGGACGCAATCCCGACGGCATTTGCTGTGCCGGCGAAAAGCTCTATGTGTCGAATTCCGGAGGACTGGATTTCAACAACCCTGACAGCACGGTCTCGGTAATCGGTCTGGCACCATTTGCCGAACTGGAACGGATAGCTGTCCGTCCCAACCCATTCAGGATATGTACAGACGGAACAAGTGTATTCGTGATTTCACGGGGAGTGTTCGACTACTCCATTATGGATTACAACTGCCAGTTGCAAAGGATTGACGTTGCATCGGACCGCCTTACCGCCACATACGACATCCCCGCACTGAACATGGACATTGCGGGGTCAAATGCATGGCTGTACGAATACGGCAGCGGGAACATAATGGTTATGGAAACCGCAACAGGACTCATAACAGACGATTGCTTCATCAAAGACGGGACAACGATCCAATGTCCGTATGCGATAAAGGCCGATGCCGCCACAGGCAAGGTATATGTGTGTGATGCCATGGATTACGTCACACCGGGCAGCGTACTCTGTTTCAGTCCTAAAGGACGGCTCGAATACCGCATTCAGAGCATTGGAATCAACCCGAACACCATACTGCTTTACGATTCTGACGTTTCGGCCAATGAAAAGGAGCGCACAGACTCCAATGACCAGATATCCAAGGTGTTCGAATACCGTCCGGCTCCGGGACAGTTCGTCAATGTCATGCCACAGTACACTGAAGGAGACAATGACAGCACCATGACAGCAAAATGTCTGGCTCTGCTCAACGGAAACGGAATGATAACGCTTGGCGGTTTCGGCGGATACATTACTGCAGGATTCAGCAATCCGGTCATGAACCTGGAAGGTCTGGATTTCGAGATTGACGGAAACGCGCTCAAGGGCAGTGCAGAACCGGGAGTGGTCTGGGTAAGTACCGATGCCAACGCCAACGGTCTGCCGGACGATGAATGGTTCCAGATTGCCGGTTCCGAATATGCAGGCTCACGCACCGGCTGCCACATCAGGTATGAAAAGAGCAATGGCGACATTCCATGGTATATGGATGACGGCCGCAGCGGCTGCATGACACGCAACGGTTTCCACACACAGGAATACTGGCCGCTGTGGTATGACTGTGACAGCATTTCATTCTGCGCGACACTTCTCCCCGACAATTACATACTGGAAAACGGCACTTGGGTACTGTCAGCCTTTGAATGGGGATATGCCGACAATCTTCCAAACAGGAGCGAAGGATGCCGTTTTGACATTTCGTGGGCAATAGAAGAAGACGGGACTCCTGCCGGTCTTGACCGTATTGACTTCATCAGAATCCAGACAGGAGTGCTTGGATGCAACTCCACCACGGGTGAAGTGTCAAGCGAGATAAGTTCTATCTTCAGTCTCCACCCAGCCGGCTGAACGGGGCAGTCCGAAACGGGCTACTGACCAGACATAATCGGATTTCCCGGATGTGGTCACGATCTCAGGTCCGGACAGAACGGAGAAAAGGTCATCGGTTATACCCGTACCGCGCAGTTTGAAAACCGCCTCCTTTCTGGTCCACAGGCGCAGGAACTCCATGACGGGATTGGCATCGGCCTCTATTACGGCACGTTCGGCTTCATTCATTGTATGTCGTATCAGGGCATCGTCAATCCTTCTCTCACACTCGATGTCTATGCCCACAGGAAAGTCGCTCACAGCAACTGCAATGGCTTTCCGGCAATGACTTATGCTGAAATGTATATCAGGACGGCCTATGATTGAGGGTTTGCCGTGCGCTCCATATCCGAATTCAAAGTTCCTCAGGCCAGTCATGTCTGAAAGCATGCAATATGACTTGAGGGATGCGAAACGGCCGAATGGGAATCTGAACGACATGGCTTGCCGGAGACGCTGCTCGGACACCAGCGGCAACATTTCCTCTATTCCCTTTTCAAGCAGGGATTCATCGACTTCGAAAATCTGAATATCCGGTTTCACGGCTCAAAAGTAAGCATTCCAAACGGAGTTTGGGCACCAATTTGTTATCTTTGTGTCCGAATCAAAACCAACATCAGTATGTCACCGGCACAAATGCTTGAAAAGCTGGACGGCCTTGAGGCCCGTTTTCAGGAAGTGAGTCTGCTAATTACAGACCCGGCAGTCATTGCCGACATGAAACGTTTCGTCAAGCTGAACCGCGAATACAAGGACCTGGAGTCCATTTCACAGGCGCGCAAGCGCTATATTGCGCTCCAGAACAATATCGAACAGGCACGCGAGCTCATTGCCACTGAATCCGATGCAGACATGCGCCAGATGGCACGCGAGGAACTGGAAAGTTCCCAGCAGCTGCTGGAACAGACTGAAGAGGAAATCAAGTTGCTTCTGGTTCCGGCCGATCCTCAGGACGCAAAGGATGTGGTAATGGAAATACGCGGAGGAACCGGCGGTGACGAGGCTGCACTATTTGCCGGTGACCTGTACCGCATGTACTGCAAGTTCTGCGAGCTGAAGGGATGGAAGACGGCTGTGTCATCGTGCTCCGAGGGTGCAGCCGGCGGATTCAAGGAAATCATCTTCACCGTAAGCGGAGAAAATGTATATGGTATCCTGAAATACGAATCGGGAGTTCACCGCGTCCAGCGCGTGCCGGTAACCGAGACACAGGGACGGATCCATACATCGGCTGCAACAGTTGCCGTTCTGCCGGAAGCCGATGCCTTTGAAGTAGAAATCAACGAAGGCGAGATCAAGTGGGACACTTTCCGCAGCAGCGGTGCAGGAGGCCAGAACGTGAACAAGGTGGAGTCTGGAGTAAGACTGCGCTACAACTGGAAGAATCCTACCACAGGAACAGTCGAGGAAATACTCATCGAGTGCACCGAAACCCGTGACCAGCCAAAGAACAAGGAACGGGCTCTCAGCCGCCTGCGCACCATGATCTATGACCGCGAACATCAGAAATACGTTGATGACATTGCTGCCAAGCGCAAGACAATGGTATCGACCGGTGACCGGTCGGCAAAGATCCGCACATACAATTTCCCGCAGGGACGCATCACTGACCATCGCATCAACTACACTATCTACAATCTCCCGGCTTTCATGGACGGTGCAATCCAGGACTGCATCGACCAGTTGACAATTGCCGAGAATGCGGAACGTATGAAAGAAAGCGAATTGTAAGAATAATTATTAATAATCAGAATATGACAAGAGAAGAACTTTACAATAACATAATGCGCAAGCGCAGTTTCCTGTGCGTAGGACTTGACACGGACCTGAGGAAGATTCCACAGCACCTGCTTGAACTTGACGACCCTGTCTTTGAGTTCAACAAGGCCATAATCGATGCGACAGCACCATACTGCATTGCCTACAAGCCCAACCTGGCATTCTACGAAGGAGCAGGACTGAACGGTGTACGTTCCCTCTACCGCACGCTCGAATACATACGCGGCAATTATCCGGACCAGTTCATCATTGCCGATGCAAAACGCGGGGACATAGGCAACACTTCGGCCCTGTATGCACGCAGTTTCTTTGAAGAGATGGATGTGGATTCCGTGACCGTGGCTCCATACATGGGACAGGACAGCGTGACACCATTCCTGGGTTTTGAAGGCAAGTGGGTCATCCTCCTTGCTCTGACCAGCAACAAGGGTGCGCAGGATTTCCAGTATATAAGCGACTCTGAAGGACGTCCGCTCTTCCGGAATGTACTGGAACACTCACTTGAATGGGGAGGTACTCCTGACAATATGATGTACGTGGTCGGTGCCACACGCGCTGAAATGCTCACTCAGATACGTTCCATCGTTCCCGACAGTTTCCTGCTTGTACCCGGCATAGGAGCACAGGGAGGAAGCCTGGCCGATGTATGCAGATACGGAATGAACAGCATGTGCGGTCTGATTGTCAACAGCAGCCGTGCCATCATATACGCAGACAGCACCAGGAATTTCGCAGCGGCAGCCGCCGAACAGG
Source organism: Bacteroidaceae bacterium (assembly GCA_045640065.1). Taxonomy (GTDB): domain Bacteria; phylum Bacteroidota; class Bacteroidia; order Bacteroidales; family Bacteroidaceae; genus Colenecus. The sequence goes on along the minus strand of JAZUEH010000132.1, from coordinate 16,259 downwards.
CTAAAGCAGTGCAGCAGGAAATGTCATCTTATTTGAAATAAGTACGCGCGCAGGCGGGAAAATTGATACAATTCACTACTTTTGCAATCTATACAAAAGCATAATTAATGGAATTTACTGCAAGACAGATAGCACAGTTCCTCTCAGGACAGGTGCAGGGAGATGAAAATGCCGCCGTCAATACCTTCGCCAAGATTGAAGAAGGCCGTCCAGGAGCCATTTCATTTCTCTCCAATTCAAAATATACAGACTTCCTCTACACAACACAGTCAAGTGTCGTTCTGATTAACCGGGACTTCAAACTTGACAGACAGCCCGAAGTCACTCTCATTCTGGTTGACAATGCCTACGAGAGCCTGGCCAGACTGCTTACACTGTATTCCCAAGCCGTCAATCCGCCGCGTCAGGGTATCAGTCCGCTGGCATCGGTCTCAGAATCGGCACAGATTGGCAAGGACGTGTTCATAGGACCGTTCGCAGTCATTGAAGATGAAGCTGTCATAGGTGACGGCACTCAGATATATCCGCACGCATATGTAGGCCGCGGCGCGAAAACCGGCAATGGCTGCATACTCTATCCAAATGCGACTCTCTATTACGGATGCATTCTGGGAGACCGATGCACCATGCACGCCGGAAGCGTTGTAGGTGCCGACGGATTCGGATTCGCACCGACTCAGAACGGCTATGAAAAGATTCCGCAGATTGGCATTGCCCAGCTTGAGGACGATGTTGAAATCGGAGCAAACACCTGCATTGACCGTTCCACCATGGGACGCACCATTGTCCACAAGGGTGTGAAGCTGGACAACATGGTGCAGATTGCCCACAATGTCGAAGTTGGTGAGAATACCGTGATGTCAGCCCAGAGCGGTATTGCCGGATCGACCAAGATCGGCCAGTGGTGCATGATTGGCGGACAGAGCGGTATCAACGGACACATCAAAGTCGGAAACAGGGTCAATCTGGGTGCAAAGACCGGACTCATGCAGAGCACTCCTGACGGACAGAACGTAATGGGATACCCTGCTACCGGACTGCGCGAGTTCCTGCGTTCATCGGTGGTCTTCCGCAAGCTGCCCGACATGAAACAGGAAATCCAAGAGCTTAAGAAAGAGCTCGAATCACTGAAAGCTAAACTTGAAGACAAGTAATATAACATGTACAAACAGAAGACTTTAAAAGACAGTTTCTCACTTAGTGGCAAAGGACTGCATACGGGTCTTGAACTTACTGTGACATTCAAACCGGCTCCTGCCGATTACGGATATAAGATACAGAGAATTGACCTGGAAAGCCAGCCGGTCATTGACGCTTACGCAGAGAACGTACGTGAGACACAACGCGGTACCGTGCTTTTCAAAGGCAACGCCAGGGTAAGCACCGTAGAACACGCACTGGCAGCCCTGTACGCCGCAGGAATCGACAACTGCCACATGGAAGTCAACGGTCCCGAATTCCCGATCCTTGACGGCAGCGCAATCCAGTACGTTGAAAACATTGAAAGGGTTGGAGTCAAGGAACAGGATGCCCTGAAGGACTTCTACGTAGTCAAATCCAAGATAGAAGTGCGTGACGAGCAGACCGGTTCGTCAATCATACTTCTGCCCGATGACGAATTCAGCGTCAACGTACTCATTTCATTCGATTCCAAGATCCTGTACAACCAGTACGCATCGCTTGACGACATGCGCGACTTCCACAAGGAAATAGCATCCAGCCGTACATTCGTGTTCGTCCGCGAAATCGAGCCATTGCTGGGTGTCGGACTCATCAAAGGCGGGGACCTTGACAACGCGATAGTGATCTATGAGAGGGAAATGCCGCAGGAACGCTACGACAAGCTTTCCGAAATCATGGGCGTTCCTAAAATGGATGCCAAGAAACTGGGATACATAATGCATAAGCCCCTCACTTGGGACAACGAGCCTGCAAGACACAAGCTGCTTGACATCATAGGCGACCTCGCACTTGTCGGAAAACCCATCAAGGGACGTATCATAGCAACCCGCCCGGGTCACACAATCAACAATAAGTTCGCACGCATACTGCGCAAGAACATCACATTGAACGATGCCCAGGCACCGGCTTACAATCCTTCTCTGCCACCAGTCATGAACCTGCAGCAGATCAAGGCAGGACTTCCCCAGCGTTACCCGATGCTGCTGCTCGACAAGGTCATCACAATGACAGACCTTTATGCTGAAGGAGTCAAGAACGTCACAAATGACGAATTCTTCTTCCAGGGTCATTTCCCGGATATGCCAATCATGCCTGGCGTCCTGATTATCGAAGCAATGGCGCAGCTTGGCGGCACTCTGGCACTGCGCTACACGGACCATCCGGAATTGTATCAGGCACGCTTCGTAAAGATCGACAATACCCGTTTCAGGCATGAAGTCGTTCCTGGCGATACCATGCTGATGCGCGTGGTCAGAACTGCGCCTTTGCGTCATAATATGTTGTCCATCAAGGGATTCACCTTTGTTGCCGATAAACTGGTTGCAGAATCGGAGTTTATGGTTCAATTGACTAGAAAAACTATAGAAGAATGATCAGCCCATTAGCATATGTGGACCCATCGGCCCAGATAGGAGAGAATGTTGAGATTGGACCGTTCTGTTTCATTGACAAGAACGTAGTGATAGGTAATGACAACATACTCATGCCTCATGTGAACATCATGTACGGTTCTCGTATCGGCAACGGCAACGAGATCCATCCGGGTGCCGTCATCGGTGACATCCCTCAGGATCTCAAGTTCCATGGTGAAGACACAACCGCCGAAATCGGCAATTTCAACCGCATTCGTGAAAATGTCACAATCCACCGCGGAACAGCATCCAAAGGCAAAACCGTTGTCGGCAGCCATAATCTGCTCATGGAGAATATGCATGTTGCACATGACTGTGTCATAGGAAACAACTGTATCATCGGCAACAGCACCAAGTTCGCAGGTGAAGTGGTAGTTGATGACCACGCAACGATAAGTGCCTGCGTTCTGGTCCACCAGTTCAGCCACATTGGCGGATACGTCATGATTCAGGGCGGCAGCGGATGCAGCAAGGACATTCCACCGTATATAATGTGTGGACGCAATCCGGTAACATACGCCGGCATCAACCTTGTCAGGCTGCGCAGAGAAGGTTATCCAAGTGAAACAATCACTGCAATACATAATGCATATCGTATTATATACCAAAGCGGTATGAATGTATCGCAGGCAATGGCCGCACTCAAGCAGGAGGAATACTCACAGCTTCCTGAAGTTCAGTACATAATCAGGTTCATTGAAAGTTCCGAACGTGGTATCATCAGAGACAGATAACTGTTCTTATACTAACATAAATCAGAAAGCACTATGATTTACAGATTCATTTTGGTTTCAGACGAAGTTGACGATTTCTATCGTGAAATACAGATAGCATCATCAGCATCATTCCTTGACTTCAGCAATGCCATACTGGAATCAGTCGGTTTTCCTGACGATCAGATGACATCATTCTTCATGTGTGAAGACAACTGGGAAAAGCGTGAGGAAATTACACGTGAGGAAATGAACACCAGTTCCGAAGTGGACAACTGGGTAATGGCCGATACACCGCTCGACGAACTGATTGAAGACGAGAAGCAGAGACTCATCTATATTTTCGACCCTCTCACAGACCGTTGTTTCTTCATTGAGCTCAAGGAAATCATTACCGGCAAGACTCTTTCCAAAGCAAGTTGTACAGCCAAATCCGGTCTGCCTCCAAAACAGACAATTGATTTTGACGAACTGGCCAAGACGGCAACAACCCTGGACACCGGAGAGAATTTCTACGGTGATGAGGGATTTGAAGACGGAGAACTCGACCAGGACGGTTTCGACATGGGTTCCGAACCCACAGATATTTCCATAGATTCAATAGACGATCTTTATTGATGTGAAGAGTCTCATAATAGTACTAGGACCTACCGGCGTGGGAAAGACAGATCTCTGTCTGACCCTCGCCGATTTGTTTCATACGCCTATCATAGGAGCCGATTCCAGACAGATGTATGCTGACATTCCTGTCTGTACAGCAGCCCCGACAAGAGAGCAGATGGAACGGGCGCAGCATTATTTTGTAAGAAATCTTCAAATCACTGATTATTTCAGCGCGGCACGATACGAAGAACAGGCCTCCGAGCTTATACATACCCTATTCGGCAGCCACAACATATTGCTGGCCAGTGGAGGTTCAATGATGTATATAGACTCTTTATGCTATGGAATTGATAATATACCTACTATCACTGCCGAGACAAGAGAACATCTGTCAGAAAGATTCCGCAATGAAGGATTGGACAGACTTGCATCAGAACTCAGGATTCTTGATCCGGAATACTACCGTCAGGTTGACGTGAAGAACCCCAAGAGAATTCTTCACGCCCTTGAAGTATGCTACCAGACAGGGCGTCCCTACTCCGGCTTCCGGACTGGTCGGAAAGCCGAAAGGCCATACAACATCATCCGCATAGGACTGACAAGAGACAGGGAGGAACTGTATTTCAGAATAAACGCACGGGTTTCACAGATGGTTGAAAACGGTCTTCTTGATGAAGCCCGCCGCATGTACCCGTACAAGGGACTCAATTCTCTCAACACGGTCGGCATGAAGGAACTGTTCAGCTGGATGGATGGAGAACCCGCGCCGGACGGCAAGCCACAGACACTGGAATCGGCATTGGACAGAATCAGGCAGAACAGCCGCATCTATTCACGTAAGCAGATGACATGGTTCAAGCGGGATACAAACACGCAATGGTTTCATCCCGACGATAAGGAAAACATTATCAGTTATATAAAACAGAGAGCTTATGCTGGTTAAGATGTATGAAAAGAACAACAGCCAGAGGGAGGTTGACAGAGTTCTGGACATTCTGAACGGTTCGGGAGTGGTAATTCTGCCGACAGATACCACCTATGCCCTGTGCTGTCACGCCTTAAAGGAGCGCGCCATTGAACGTATTTGCAAACTCAAGGGAATAGACCCACGCAAACACCGTTTCTCCATACTGTGTTATGATCTGAGTGACATCAGCCAGTATGTCCAGATTGACAACAGCACATTCAAGACCATGAAACGCAATCTGCCCGGACCGTTCACATTCGTGCTTCGCGCCGGCAGCAGACTTCCCAAAGTATTCAGCAACAGAAAGGAAGTAGGTATAAGAGTACCGGACAACAACATTACAAGAGAGATATGCCATCAGTTAGGTGCGCCCCTGCTGGTAAGCACAATCCCGTTTGATGAACAGGCCGACGACATTGAATATCTCACTGATCCTGAACTGATTGACGAGCGTTTTGGTGACGATGTCGATCTGGTGATAGATGGTGGCACCGGAGGATACGAGTATTCAACAGTCGTATATTGCGTTAACGGGGAAAATGATATTATACGTCAGGGAAAAGGCATTCTTGACGAATGATTTGTAACTTAGCGGACAGAAGTGTATATTAACAGAAAACCACTTATATGAAGAAGATAATCACAACAGTGATGGCCGTATTCCTTACATTGGCAGTACAGGCTCAGAAACAGATTGAAGTCCAGGATATTGTATCCGGCAAATTCAGCGCATATGGCGTTTCGGATGTTACTCCTATGGCCGATGGCCAGCACTATCTGACCCAAGAGGGACCATACATCCTCAAGTATTCGTTCAAAGGTGGGGATACGCCTGATACCGTATTGAATATCAGAAAAGTAAAAGGAGAAAGCTTAAGTGGTTTCAGTGATTTTATCCTGTCCCCGACAGAAGATATAATACTCCTTGAAACCAACCGACAGAAGATATTCCGCCGTTCTTCAACCGCAAACTGGTACATCTACTCAATAAAGAACAGCAGAATTGATCCTTTGTCAAACGGCGGCCCCCAGCAGGTCCCCCTGTTCTCACCTGACGGTCACCAGATTGCATTTGTCCGCGACAACAACATCTTTCTGGTCAAACTGCTGTTCGGAAATGCCGAGTCACAGGTCACCAAGGATGGAAAGATCGGGAAGGTACGCAATGGCATTCCAGATTGGGCATACGAAGAGGAATTCGGATTTACCCGTGCTTTCGATTTCAGTGCAGACAGCCGCCTACTGGCCTGGATACGTTTCGATGAATCGACAGTTGAAAGTTACAATCTCCCATTCTTCCTGACTCACACTGACTCCAATGCCAATTCACAGAAACTTCTGGAATACCGCCCTCAGCAGTACCCGACATCCGGCGCAGCAAACTCTACAGTATCAGTTCACACTTTTGACATAAAGAGCTCAGTAATAAGGGATATTGACCTAAAACTGGATAGCACATGCTACATTCCACGCATTAAATTCGTTCAGAACAGTGACAACAGTCTGTTCATTTTCACGCTCAACCGTCCACAAAACAAGTTGGAAATATATTCAGCCAATCCGTTATCCAGATTGAGCACAATGATTCTTCGCGAAGAAGACAAGCGTTATCTGGACGAATGGACATACATGGGCACGCAATTCTACGGGAACAAGTTCATAATGCAGAGCGAACGCGACGGTCACCGGCACCTGTATCTTTACGACCTGAATGGCCGTCTGGAGCGTCAGATTACCAAGGGAAATTTCGAGGTCCTTGAACTGCATGGATATGATGCGAATAAGGGCATCACCTATTTTGAAAGTAACGAAGACGGCATTTACGACTGCGGCGTATGGAAGGCTGATGCCAAAGGAAAGCGCACTAAAGTGACCCTGCAGAAATCCGGTACCGCACACGCCATTTTCAGTTCCGATTTCAGCTGCTTCATCGAGAACTGGTCCGACATGGACACCCCTACACAGACTGCTTTCCGCAAAATCAACGGTTCACTTACATACGGCCCCATTATCAGCCAGTCAGCACAAGACAATGCCAAGGAATACGGTTTGGCTCACAAGGAGCATTTCTCATTCAAGACAGTTGACGGAACGGAACTTTTCGGCTGGCTTGTCAGGCCGTCCGATGCCAGTGCAAGCAAGCCCTGCCCCATCATTCTTTACCAGTACAGCGGTCCCGGATCAAACGAGCTCACGAACGAATGGGGTGCCGGATTCTATCCTGGCGGTTCATTTGAAACCCTGCTCACACAGCACGGATACGCCGTTGCTGTCGTTGATGGCCGTGGGACCGGACGACGTGGTGCAGACTTCAAGAAACAGACGTACAAGCAGCTGGGTGTTCTGGAAAGTCAGGATCAGGTTGCTGCCGCCAAATACCTTGGTGGATTTGACTGGGTTGATGCTGACAGGATTGCCATCTGGGGATGGAGTTTCGGAGGATATAACACTCTGATGTCCATGAGCGAAGGCACTCCGGTATTCAAATGCGGTGTTGCAGTGGCACCTGTCACAGACTGGCGTTTCTATGACGCTCCCTATACTGAGCGTTTCATGCGTCAGCCAAAGGAAAACCCTGAAGGATACGCTTCAGCTTCGGCCATTGAACGCATTGACAATCTGCATGGTAAGCTCTTGATAGTGCAAGGCCTTGACGATGACAATGTATTCTTCAGCAACTCAACCGCATACATTGAACGTCTCATTGAAAAGGGCATAGACTTTGACATGCAGGTCTATCCTGGAAAGGAGCACAGCATTACAGGACCGTTGCACCGCACGCATCTGTTCAACAGAATCATCAGATTCTTCGATGAGAACCTGAAATAATCATTTGTAGATTAAAAAGATTGCAGGAATCTTGGAGAGGTCGGGTAACCGGTCTCTCCATTCTTTTACCGTACGGGTATGGATATACTCGTCGGGCGTGGTAATGCCGGCGGCAATGCACAGATGGGTCTGCGGACGACATGTCTTGAGAATGTCGGCAATCATTTTGGCATTACGATATGGAGTCTCTATGAAAAGTTGTGTCTGATTTTCAGTTATTGCCCTCTGCTCCAGACGTTTAAGACACTTCTGGCGTTCATCAGGCTCAATGGGAAGATAGCCGTTGAAAGCAAAGCTCTGGCCATTGAAACCCGAGCCCATGACAGCCATGATTATGCTTGACGGACCAACGAGTGGCACAACCTTCAGATTTTTGTGTTGCGCTATTGCAACCACATCGGCCCCCGGATCAGCCACTGCGGGACATCCGGCCTCGGATATCACGCCCATGGGATTTCCCTGCTCCAAAGGCACCAGCATGTCGGCAATCTCCTCAGGTCTTGTGTGCTTGTTCAGCGTATAGAAAGTCAGTGAATCAATATCAATACTGCGGTCCACCTGCTTCAGGAAACGTCGGGCAGTACGGACATCCTCGACAATGAAATGCCTTATCTGCATCACAATGTCATGATTGTATTCCGGCAGGACCTGACTGACAGGTGTTTCGCCCAGAAGATTCGGAATAAGATATAGAGCCGCTTCCATAATTGCAGGACAAAGGTAGTGCAAATTTGGCTATCTTTGCGGCCGTTATGGACAACTTTACAATCAGACTTGAAAACGGCATCGTAGCCAACCCGGAATACAGACTGGCAGAACCCGTAAACATTTGCATGAAAAACGGCCAGCAAATAGCAATTTGCGGCCCGAACGGCGCAGGCAAGACTCTTCTGGTCAACATTCTGCTTCGCCAGTACCCGCTTCTTGACAAGCGCGAAACCGAATACGGCTCAGGCATTCACGGTGGCGACATACGCTACATAACATTCCGTGACAGCTACGGCAGCGCCGACAGCACATATTTCTACCAGCAGCGCTGGAACATGACCGAAATGGGCGAATCACCAGTCGCAGGTGACGCATTCCCGTTCGTAGCCAGTCAGGAATGGAAGGACAGCCTTTTCCGTCTGTTTGACCTGTCACTTATCTGGGACAAGCAGCTAGTGACTCTGTCCAGCGGTGAAATGCGGAAATACCAGCTTGCCCGCTCACTGGCGGTCAAGCCACGCATTGTCATCATAGACAGCCCGTTCATCGGCCTTGACCGCGAGACGCGCGACATGCTATGCTCACTGCTCAAAGAACTCATAGGCAAATGGAACATGCAGATTATCCTGATTGTATCCCGTCCGGAAGACATCCCCGACTTCATAACGCACGTCATTGAAGTACGCGACAGAATCTGCAGACCAATGACTGACAAAGCCTCATTCCTGACCGGTTTCAAAGCCGATTCCCCCACCCTGTCTCCAGAAGCCATTCAATTGATGCACAGCCTGCCGGAAACCGACATGGATTCCGATGAGATAGTCCGATGCAACCAGGTGGTACTTCAATACGGCAACCGCCGCATTCTGGATCACTTGGACTGGACAATAGGAAAAGGGGAACACTGGGCTCTTCTGGGAAGGAACGGAAGCGGGAAATCGGCCTTGCTCAGTCTGATCTATGCTGACAACCCGCAATCATACGCCTGTGACATTTCTCTGTTCGGACGCGCACGCGGAACAGGAGAAAGCATCTGGGAAATCAAGAGACACATAGGATATGTTTCCCCCGAAATGCACCGCTCCTACTCCCGTCACTACCCGGCAATAGACATTGTGGCATCCGGACTTCACGACTCTGTAGGTTTGTATCAAAAAATTACCAACGAAGAAAGGGAATCCTGTCGAGTATGGTTACAGATTTTCGGAGTATTACATTTGGAGAATCGCGACTTCTACTATCTGTCCAGCGGCGAGCAGCGTATGATTCTGCTGGCCCGTGCCTTCGTCAAGAACCCGTCGCTCATTATCCTCGACGAACCGCTTCACGGCCTTGACACTGCAAACCGCAGCCTTGTCATGCAGATAATAAAGGCCTTCTGCGAACAGCCGCAAAAGACCATGATCATAGTCACCCACTATCCCGAAGAACTGCCCGACACCATTGACCACCAGCTCAAACTTACGCGAGCAGGGGACAGGTTCCGTTCGCCAAATCAGCAGGATGAATTCCAGTCTAAAGACGAGTAGGTTCTGCGGTGTCTGACATGATAGCGCCAAAGCAGACTGAATCCGGCACGTTCGGGAATCTCAGCCAGAACAGACGCTTTAAGATTTTCTCTGCGGCTTTCCAAGAATTCCGATTTCAGTTGTCTGAATTCACGACGGGCCCGGAAAACAGCCTTGGCATCGGCCCAATTGAGCTTCAGGACAAACATCAGAACTGCCAAACCGTCCAGCCAGAAGCGGACGAACATGACTCCAGCCAGCTCATCATCCGGAAGGTTCTTGTACAGCATGAGCAGGTTGTTCCTGAAATTCAGGAACGTCTTGTATGGATTTGACTTGTTTAGAGTGGCCCCGCCCACATGATACACGCTACTTTCAGGTATACAGACTATGCGACGGCCACGACTACGCATCCGCCAGCATAAATCTATCTCCTCCTGATGGGCAAAAAAGCGGTCATCAAGACCTCCAGCAGCCCAAAAATCTGCGCTACGGACCATCAGACAGGCGCCAGTAGCCCAAAATACATCCTTAGTGGTATTATATTGGCCATTATCCTTTTCAATGGTATCAAACACACGTCCACGACAGAACATATAGCCCCATCTGTCCATAAATCCACCGGCGCCACCGGCATATTCAAAATAATCCGGATTCTTCAAATCAAGCAGTTTGGGCTGACAGGCAGCAACATCCGGATGTGAATCCAAAAAACTGACCAGTGGGAGCAACCAGTCACGAGTCACCTCGACATCGGAATTCAGTAGAACATAATACTCTGATTCAATCTGACGCAGAGCCATATTGTAACCCTTGGCAAAGCCATAATTAGTGTCAAGACGAATCAGTGGAATATCTGCAAAATCACGTTCCATCATCTCGACCGATGCGTCTGTCGAATCATTGTCTGCCACAATAATACCTGCGTTCTCAAGTTGGGAACACTTCTTCAAAGTCGGCAGATAACGTGAAAGCATATCCTTGCCGTTCCAGTTCAGTATGACAATTGCAATCTTCATATCAGTGTGCCTATCAGAGCGTCTCCCGCCTCATTGAATTCACCAAGTCTGACGTTGACAATCTCGTTTTCATGAACCCGTGCCGCATCAATCTCAACTCTCACATAATTTGGAGTAAATCCGTGAGCAGACATACCGCGTCTTGGCCTTTCGACCAGAACCTGAGCTTCCTTACCCATGTGAGCTTCATAAAACGCGCGTGTCTTCAAATCAGACAGTTCCAGAAGCCGCTGACTGCGTTCATGTTTCTGTTCAGGACTCACCTGATAAGGAATCCTAAGAGCTGCCGTACCTGGACGTTCTGAATAGCTGAACACATGAAGTTGCGTAACATCAAGATCACTGATAAATTTGTAAGCATCCTCAAAGAATCCGTCAGTTTCGCCACGCATTCCCACAATTACATCAACTCCAATGAATGCATCAGGCATGGCCTGCTTGATTCTGCTGACCTTTGCGGCGAAAACCTCGCGTTCATACCTGCGATGCATCAGTTTGAGGACATCATTCGAACCGCTCTGCAGCGGAATATGGAAATGAGGCATGAATGCCCTTGACCCAGCGACGAAATCAATGACCTGATCAGTCAGCAGATTCGGTTCTATTGATGATATCCTATACCTGGCTATGCTGTCAACTGTATCCAAAGAACGGCAGAGATCAAGGAACGACTCACCTGTGGTCTTTCCGAAATCGCCGATATTGACACCCGCAATCACAATCTCACGTCCGCCTTCCATACCTGCCTGACGCGCCTGCTCAACCAGACTGGCAATCGAAGCGTTGCGGCTGTGTCCTCTGGCATAGGGAACAGTACAGTAAGTACAGTAATAATCGCATCCGTCCTGAACCTTCAGGAAGAAGCGGGTCCGGTCTCCACGCGAACATGACGGAACGAAATTCCTTATATCATTTGTACCGACTGTCTTGGAAATGCCATGTTCACGCTTCTCCAATCCATTCAGATTCTCCAACACACTACCCTTCTGATCCTGTCCCAGCACAATGTCAACACCAGGTATATCAGCCACCACACCCGGCTGCAGCTGACCATAGCAACCGGTCACCACAATATAGGCCGACGGATTCTCGCGAACAATCCTGTGTATAGCCTGACGGCACTTGCGGTCAGCCACTTCGGTAACCGAGCACGTGTTTATGACACATACATCGGCCTTCTCGCCCTTCACGGCCTTATGAGCTCCAGCATCAATAAGCTGGCGCATAATGGTCGACGTTTCTGAGAAGTTCAGTTTACAACCCAGAGTATAGAAGGCAGCAGCCTTGCCGTCAAGTCTGATTTCGTTATCCATCACGACTGCGAATTTAGGAAAATATTAGGGTATCACAATAGCCTTTCTGAATATGGCAGTCTGATATGCCGAACGTGCCAACAAATGGGCAAAATATGCAGCAAGAAGCATATGGATACAATTCTCATCAGTAGCTATTCCATGTGAGGTTAAAATGTATTTTCCCAAATACCACACAAGAAAGAATGCTGCGACAGACCATATCATTGTATTGCGGATATATCTGGTAGCTGTTGCCCCAACATAGATGCCATCCCATGTAAAAGCTATCACACCCAACAATGGCATCAGCACCAACCAGGGCAGGAACTGACGGCATGCCTCAATCACAGCCTCATCCTTGGAAAGCACCCGGAGCATAGGTACTCCCGCAACATAGTATATCCCAATGAACAGCAACGCAATTGAAACGCTCCAAACAAACACCCAACGCATTGTAGCATTCAGTTTTTCCCTGTTCCCGGCACCAATGTACTTGCCGCTCATGGCCTCGCCGGCGTATGCGAATCCGTCAGTGAAATACGAGAACAGCATAAGTAATTTCATCATGATTGAAGCCGATGCCAACATCAGATCACCATATGCCGCCGAGATGACTGTATAACCTATATATATTGCGATAAAGCACAAAGACCTGACAAACAGATCGGTATTCATCTTTGCAAATGCCTTTCTGTCTGTCGATTTCAGTATAACAGGCAAGTCATGTACAGTAATGTCATTGAACATGCCACGGTAGCGGAAATGCAGGAGCAACAAGGAGCATGCAAAGCCGGAATATTGTGCCAACACTGTACCGGATGCAATTCCGTCGAATCCAAATCCAGACCATCCGAATATGCCCATTGCAAGAAAAATGCTTCCGGCAATATTGACGACATTAACAACGATATCCACCACCATGGAACTCAACGAATCCTGCATTCCAATAAACCAGCCCTTCAAAGCCATAAGCCCCAATGTTGCCGGAGCAGCCCAGATTCGTATCTTGAAATACGATTCTGCCAGAGTCTGCACCTGAGGAGTACAGTCAATGAACAGGAATGCGAACTTCAGGAAAAACCATTGTATTGCAATCAGCACAAGAGAAATCTGCAGAGCCATTATCAGGCCACGAATCAGCATCTCTGTACAACGACGGTAATCCCCACGGCCAAACGCCTGAGCGGTCAGTCCTCCGGTTCCAGCTCTAAGGAACGCAAAGTTCCAATACAGCAGATCAAACAGATTCGTACCGACAGCTATTCCACCTATCAGAGCAGCCGATCCTTCCGCCACCAGATGTCCGGCCACAGCGATATCAACCATGCCGACAAGCGGCACAGTGATATTGGCCAGAATACTTGGAATAGCCAGTTTCAGTATTTCCCTATTGATTGATTTCGTCATATACGAAGAAAGGATGACCGGAAGGCCATCCTTTCAAATATCTGAGAATAATATTATTCAGCGGCCTCTTCAGCAACAACGTCGAAAGTGACCTCAGCCTTGATATCCTTGTAAAGGGTAACAATTGCCTTGTATGAGCCAAGAGCCTTTACGGTCTCAGCTGCAATAGCCTTGCGGTCAATTTCAAAGCCCTTGGCAGCAAGAGCTTCAGCAATCTGAGCGGCACCAACGCCACCGAAGATAGTACCATCTTCATTGGCTTTTGCGCTGATACTCAGTGCTACACCGTTCATCTTAGCTGCAAGTGTTTCAGCATCACCCTTGATCTTGGCAATCTTGTGTGCGCGCTGACGCTCGTTCTCTGCCAGAACCTTCTTTGCTGATTCTGTAGCAATGACTGCCTTACCTGTTGGAATAAGATAGTTACGACCGTAACCGTCCTTAACCTTTACTATATCGTTCTTGTATCCAAGATTGATAACATCTTCCTTAAGAATAATCTCCATTGTCTTTTACGCTTTAAAGATTACTTCATCATATCAGTTACATAAGGAAGCAGAGCAATGTGACGAGCTCTCTTCACGGCCTGAGCTACTCTACGCTGGAACTTCAGTGAAGTACCGGTAATACGACGGGGAAGAAGCTTACCCTGTTCGTTAAGGAATCTCTTCAGGAATTCGGGATCCTTATAATCGATATACTTGATACCTGCCTTCTTGAAACGGCAATATTTCTTCTTCTTGACATCGGCTGTCTGAGGAGCCAAATATCTGATTTCTGATGTCTGCTCTGCCATAATTAAGCCTCCTCTGATTTTGAATTTCTAAGACTTCTTCTCTTTGCTGCATATTCAGCTGCGTACTTCTCCTGCTTTACTGTCAGGAAACGGATAACGCGCTCGTCACGACGGAAGTTGACTTCAAGCTTCTCAATGACGCTTGGCTCAGCATTGAATTCAATAAACTCATAGAAGCCTGTTGACTTCTTCTCAATAGGATAGGCCAGCTTACGCATGCCCCAGTTCTCTTCATTGACAATCTCTGCACCTTCGGCCGTAAGAATGCCCTTGAACTTTTCTACCGCTTCCTTCATCTGAACATCAGATAAAACGGGAGTTAAAATGAAAACGGTTTCGTACTGATTCATTTGGGTTGATTAATAAAAATAGTTGTTGTGCAAAATGCGGATGCAAAGGTACTTAAAATATTGTCAAAAACAAACCGGTTGACAACTATTTTACCGACATACCTTGTTTTATGAAAGATAACGGAAATAATACCATCCTATTTCCAATAAAAAATGTTTCCAGTCTTTCGTATTAAAAGAAAAATCAGTTAATTTGCAGATTGGAAAACAAACAAAACAACATAAAACAATGAACGAATTCAAAAAGTACCTGGGTGCAATTCTGGTCATTATTGCAGCCATTATACTTATTCTCAGTTTCTTCCTTGGAGGTAAAGACTACAATGGCATTCAAATTGGAGCCATGGTTATTCTGGTAGGTGGTATCCTGCTTCACATCTTCATGGGTAAGAAGGGATAACTAAGAGACAATGACAGACAAAAAGGGTGGAATCCGTGGGGATTCCACCCTTTTTATTTGGAAACGATAGACTTGATAACTACAATATTGAATACAGTTTTTTCATGATGGAATTGGATAAGAAGCACAGGGAAAATTATTCCATTTGCAGTTAACTGGTATATTGTTCCTTTTATTGAATAATCAATAAAACAAACTGTCTGTACAAGTCAGCGTTATGTCACCCAATAATCAAACACGACATTTTTAATGCAACTCCTGATGTCCAATACAGTTCCTTTGTAATATCACCGGAAATTCTGATTCTGTTGCATCGGTAAATATACTGCCCATGAGCAATTCCCAAACTTTCGGCCCAGCAAGTGGTTCTATTCTTTTTTAGGTAACCGGCAGATTCTCATCAACCACAAATAGTAAAAATCCACTTCACTGATCAAACAAAATAGAGTTCAGAATATCTGGACGTACATGTAAAATCAACCTCAAGACACAGATAATTATCCAGCAATTCATATCTGCTGTTAGCAAAAATAAGATTAAAATCCAAACCTGCAAAAGGTGCCACTGATATAGAGACAAAAAAGAGAGCCTCAGGCGCATTGCCTGAAGCTCTCCTCGTAAGACGGCGGCTACCTACTCTCCCACTTGCGCAGTACCATCGGCGTGAACGGGCTTAACTTCTCTGTTCGGAATGGGAAGAGGTGGAACCCCGTTGCTATAGCCACCTGAATGGGGTGACAGTCTGGAACACAAAACGATTAATTCATTCAACGACCACTGCGGCATACGACATTTCTCTGAAACACGAAAATGCAAGCATAAGCTTGGACAAGAGAAAAATTCGGGCAATTAGTACTGCTCGGCTTTGACGTCACCGCCTTTACACCTGCAGCCTATCAACGTCCTTGTCTAGAACGACCCTCAAAGGAGATCTAATCTTGCGGCCGGCTTCGCACTTAGATGCATTCAGCGCTTATCCGATCCAGACGCGGATACCCGGCAATGCAGCTGGCGCCACAACCGGTAAACCGGAGGTCTGTCCAACACGGTCCTCTCGTACTAATGTCAGA
>JAZUEH010000131.1:0-4415 GCA_045640065.1 Bacteroidaceae bacterium | reverse complement strand
TGTTCTCCAAATGGTCTGCCCGTGAGTGAATCCCGCGGGATTGCTTACCGCGAGGGAGCGTATTCTCGTTCCGTGAGTGGATGGCGGCAATCCACTCACCGCGGTTCTCCAAATGGTCTGCTCGTGAGTGAATCCCGCGGGATTGCTCACCGCGAGGGAACGTATTCCTGTTCCGTGAGCGGATGGCGGCAATCCACTCACCGCGGGAATTCAAATGGTCTGCTCGTAAGTGAAACGCGCGGGATTGCTCACCGCGGGGGAACGTATTCCCGTTCCGTGAGCGGATGACGGCAATCCACTCACCGCGGGAATGGAAATGGCCTGCGCGTGAGTAAAACCCGCGGGATTGCTCACCGCGAGGGAACGCATTCCAGTTCCGTGAGTGGATGACGGCAATCCACTCACCGCGGCTCTCCAAATGGCTGTCCCGTGAGTGAAACCCGCGGGATTGCTTACCGCGGGGTCCCGCGAGGGAACGTATTTCCATTCCGTGAGTGAATGGCGGCAATCCACTCACCGCGGGAATTCAAATGGTCTGCTCGTGCGTGAACGGCGGGCGGTTACAGCAGCATTGAGAACTCGTTCTTGAGCGACTGGCTTGGAATGAGCCGGCTTGGCCTGTAGGGCTTATATTCGCATTCTACCATGCTGCAGAACTGCCGATGCCACTTCACGAACGTGCACTGCCTGTTGATGTGATATGGCGAGTTGTATATCATAAGGGCAATAACCGCAAATTCCTTGGCGTTTCTGTCGGTCTGGAGCCTGTGGACAAGTAGTGGAAAGAGATCAATCATGTTCCCGTTCCCTATGCCACGGAACGAGCTCTTGAAGAAGCCTTTCAGCCGGGCAGTATCAATCTGTCTTGCACGGGACGTTTGGCCGGTCTCTTGTGACAGCATTCTTGCGGAAGCCATGTATCCGTTCAGGAAACCGCTCAAGGAGTCACTGTGCCGGGAATAGCGCGACACGAAACTCCTGGATATTGCCGTCCATCCCAGGTCCTTGCCCATGACCGGATTCATGAGGCGCAGGAAGAGTTCATCCTGTCCTATGGCAAACAGGCACATGGCCACTGACAGAGAGATGATGGTAGCTCCGTTGCGTATCTCGCTGTCACGTGCGCCGGGGAACAGGTCCAGCAGGTCCGAATACGAGTCGTCAAAAATGCCGGAGCAGCAGTCCGATGCCGAGTCGGCATGGGATTTTACCCGGTCCAGAATGCGGAAGCACTCTGCAAAGACCTCTTCGGGGAACAGTTTCACGTCTTCCAGCGTCTGCTGGAACTCCAGGACCGTTGGACGCAGGAACAGGTATACGGGATTGTCGCCGAAGTCTTCCTGTATAAGGTTCCTCAAGTCAGATGACAGACGTTTTTTCATGTTCCTGCCTTTTCCCGTCCGAACTCCTGAATTTCACTCTGAGACCGACTGAGCCAGGGTATGCGCCCTCCATGGACTTCACGGCTCCGTTCATGGCATACAGAAGCGCAAGCTTCTGTGTCTCGGGGGTGTCAGCACAATCCGGAAACTCAATAGTGATGTCAAATGTTCTCATGTCATTCATTCTGTCAGAAGTTCAAGAACCGATTCAAGTTTGCTGGCGTCCGTGCCACTGGCGCAGATACGGTTTTCACTGCAGTCGATGACCAGGAACATAGGTGTCGTTTCCACATTGTACTGGCTGGCTGTGTCATGGGATACGCCTGTAAATGAGACTCCCCTGGGGTGGAAGCGGTCATAGAGTTGCCCGTATGAAGGCATATCTTCAATGCTGTGGCTTTCTTTAGAATCCCAGAAGTACAGCACCACATAACGGTTGGCAGGATCTGACACCAGGTCTTCCACATCGGTCAGGATTCCATGATTGTCGGGCATGCCGATGCCGATGACATGAGACTGATGCTCTTCACAGCTCAGACCCTTTATGAGGCAGATGTCAGGTGAATCCCTTAACTCTATGTCAATCAGGTCAGCATCGGCAGGTACCGGTTCGAACTTGAGGACCGAGTAGTGCACTCCCGGTTCCGGAACCCAGCAGAAACAGCCGTTGACGTATCCTAATTCCGGAACAAGCGGATAGTCGGCAAACTCCTGGAATCCGTAATGTGCCACCAGCGGGTAAAGCCTGTCCCCGACCCTTGCCGATACGGTTCCCTCTTCCAGTGGACGTATCCATACGTTACGGCTGTAAGCCTTGTCCCGAAGCACCACATAAAGGCCGTCACTGCACCAGGCCACACGTTCCACCTTGGAATCGGTCAGGCAGGCACTGCATTCAGGATTCAGGATGACTTTCCCGGCCCTGTCCTCAAAGGAGTGCTGTACCTGGTTTTCCAGCATTTCAGCTACCTGTGCCACAGTCTTGCCGCTGAACCGGGCCGTTGACCTGGGGCGTGTGGGGAGGACTGTCATGCGGTATTGTCCGTCAGGTTCCTTCATGCACACGAAGAAAGTGCGCACACCGCGTTTCAGAGCCACGTTCATGAGCTTCTGGGCATGGGTCCAGGGCATGTGGGCATCGGGATAGAAGGCCATGTACCTTATGTCAAGGGTGTTGGTCCACCAGGCCATGTCCCTGAGGCTGCCTTCTACGCTGAGACCGTTATGCGAAAGCCTGTATGTGCCATTGCCAATGGGGCAGATTCTGGCGTACCTGTATGTTGGAAGCTCGGCCTGGGCCACCTGTATGCCTTTGCTTACGACAATCGGTCTCACACCCATTCCGGACATTTTCTGCAGTATGGGGCGTAATGTGTCAAGCGCGCATGTCCGTTCACTTTCAAGCTGCATTCCCTCAAGGCATACGGTCACCTGCCTGATGGGCCTGTCCTGTGTGGAACCGTCCTTCGCGGAACCGTCCAGGTATTGCTGCAGGCTTTCAACGGTGGCGGTCATCATATCGGGCTGAATCCACAGTGTGGCACTTTCCCAACCGTCAAGGTTGAACTTGCCCTGTCCGAATTTGGCATCAAGAATGTCTATGGAGTCGCCGAACATCGAGTTGTCAGGTCTGATGCCCCGGAATCCGCCAGTGGTGCGGTCATACACGGTAACTGTCAGTGCGGCAAGAATAAGCAGTGTCAGCAAGGGTGCGTACAGTGCCTTGATTCGGCTTCTGGAGCTGGTTTCCCTGCAGTTCATCATACGTATGCGGCTTTTCAGTCCGTTCCTTGCAAGGGGACTGGCCATTTCATAACTGTCAGCGGCACACTGGCGCTGCAGGAGCATGATCTGGTATCCGCCCGCATTGTATCCGCTGGTCAGCACAAGTCTGTCGGCCTGGTATTCGTGAACGCTCTGCAGGTCACTTCTAAGCCATACCGTTACCGGATTGAACCACTGCATGGAACTGAGCAGGTCAACAGCCAGAATGTCCAGCGAATGGCGACAGTGAACGTGAGCGCACTCATGCTCAATGATAATGTCCGAACTGTCGCTTTCACAATCGCTCCGTGACAGTACAACGGTCCTGTTCCAGCTGAACGGTTCCATGTCCTCTCCAACGGTCACAATACGCACTCCGTCACGGCATCCGGCCAGGTTGCCACAGCTTATTATCTGCCTTATCTGAATCAGGGATCTGGCGGTACGCAACAGGTGGAACAGGAATCCCCCACCCCAGACAGCCAGCAAAACAAGGAGCAGTATGGACCTCGGGGTCAAGGCATCGGGATTTTCAATGATGTTGTCAGGCAGAATGTCTTCGGGCACGGCCGTCTGGACCGCTGAAGCATCGGTCTGTCCGTCAGCCGGAAGCATCATCCTGCCCGATGACAGGGCCAGACCGCTTACGTCTGTCTGACCGGGGCCGATGCTCAACGTGCGGACCGGTTCATGTCCCGGTTCCAGTATGGGCTTGTGTATGGTGATTCTGCACAACGGCAGGACGAATGACAGCACCAGCATGCCAAGCAGCAGTGTGCGGTTCAGCGCGTGAAAGGTATCCTGACGCAGAGCCAGAAGCCTGAAAAGCGCAAAGAAGGCTGCAAGAACGAAAGCCGCCTTCAGAATGTAGAACAGGAAGGCCATGTCATTTCTCCTTCCCCTTTTCAATCATGGCAATGATCTCCTTGAGATCGTCGACTGACAGCTTCTCCTCGCTTATCAGGCTGCTCACCATGCGCTTGTATGACTGGCCGTAACGGTCATTGACCACGTTCTGCAGGTCTATGTTCTGATAGTCTTCACGGCTGACCAGAGCATGGTACCTGTATGTTCCCAGGTTTTCCTTGTGGCCCAGGTATCCGTTGGTTTCAAGTATGCGCACCTGGGTTGATATTGTGTTCACATGCGGGCGCGGTTCTTCATACAGTTCCCGTATTTCCTTGACGTACATTGGTCCATGCTCCCAGAACAGTTGCATGATGAACAGTTCTTTTCTGGTCAGTTTCTTCATGATTGCTGGTGGTTTTT
>JAZUEH010000130.1:0-26313 GCA_045640065.1 Bacteroidaceae bacterium | reverse complement strand
ATCGCTGGAAATCAACTGGCAGGACTTCAACCTGACGGACGATGAGGTATCGCACCTTTCAACCAGCTTTGACAAGATCACGTATACGGTCAAGGACCTCTGGAACAAGCCTGCAAAGAAGGTGAAGAAGTCAAAGGAGATTACCACCAGAAAGAACATCAGCGTGACAGTTCCGGGTCATGACGTGATTCTGTACCGTCTGACCCCGCAGCCTTCAAAGAAATAAGACAGAGAGGTCCACAGCTGGCGCTTTCCCCCGATGAAATGGTGTATTTCTGTATAGGATTACACCATTTTTTGCGTTATTGCGGCTTGGTCACCATACTTTCAGATCAGACCTTTTTTTGACAACCAAATCTGGAAGAATTTGTCATACACAGAATACACTCCGTTGTCATTTGTGATGAAGTCTTTGTCAAGAAGTCCCTTCAAGGCTGAAGATACGCTGCTTGCCGAAACGAGAGAATGTCTTTTTACAAACGAACCGCTCATGACTTCGGCCGCTTTCCCGTCTGATGCTATTGCAAGAAAGACCGCCCTTTGTTTTTGGGGCATCTGATAGAACAGGGACTCGTAAGATATGAAAGAATATCTCATTATCACAAAATGATAATCATAAAATAATAATTCATTCCATAAAGTGTTTTTCTCTTACGTCTTTGTTATAACTTCTCATATTGTCACGCTTTTTGCACCGCTTTTTTTGGGCTGTACTTTGAGTTTGCAGTGTCTCTGACATTGAGCGTGTCCGGGACGAGCAGTTCAGTCTTCAGACCCTGCTCGTCCAGAATCTTCTTGAGTTTCCGGAAATACTCCTCCTGGAATTTGGAATCGGCAGGTTTCGGGTTGACATCCGTTAGATTTCGTACTCTCAGTTCATTTGAACATCACAATGTTCGGGACGGCACGCTGTCCATAGTGGTTGAATCTCCTGTTGTCGCAGGGGTAGGAGATGACTCCAAGACTGTCGGTCCAGAGAGTGCTGGAACCGCCTCCGTCAAGGTTGATGGCATCATCAAGATTCAGCATTTGTGCCACCTGGACGGCCTCAGGTATTGTGACACCTGCCGCATTGCCGCTGGCTCTGCCGTCTATGACAATGAAATATATCCATCCATCGGAGCCAGTGCCCATTATGGTACGCGGGTGACGGCTGCTGAAGAACGGATCATCGGGCCAGCTGTCCTTTACCGGACTGCCGTCCTGAAGCAGCAACGGACCTGATGCAAGGGCTTCACGACACCTTTTGGGAACGTCAGGGCCTATGATAACCTTGTGCTTTCCCTTCAGGACCACGACTCCGTCAGTCCTGTACTTCTCGTTTTCGGCAGTCCAACCCTCCTGCTGTCTGTCATCGATGACAAATGTGGCTGGGATAAGTCTGCGTACATCAAAATAGGAGCCGTTTATTGCGCCAAGTGCATTGTGTCTGACGGCCAGGGCCGATGTGCTGTCGGCCATATCGGCCATATCGTTGACAATCTGGGTGCTGTATCTTGAAGCCTTGTATCGGACTGCGGAAATGCTCTGAACTGATTCGAACATCTCGAACTGTGCATGACCGGCCTGGACATGGGTCCCTATGTCCTGCCAGTTCAAGTCCTGCCCCCAGACACTTGAGGTCAGGAGCAGGACAAGAGATACCAATACTGTCCTTTTCATGCCGGCAAGTTAACAAAAAGTATCCGGAATAACTCTTTGTCACGTCAATAAGCAGTCATATTTTTGCAGAAAATGAAGGCATTATGAAAAAGTTTCCATTGGCAATCCTTTCGCTTGTGTCGTGCGTATGTGCATCGGCCCAGTCACTCACTTTGGATAACGGCAGGATTTCGGTGATAACGGCCGATGTCACTGTAGACAGGATTCCGGTGATTGGCGTATTCGAGACTGATGGCCGGACATCAAGAATTTCGTTGTATGACAATGACATGGAGGTGTCAAAGGTCATTGACATCAATCTTGAGGAAAGGGTCAACTCAAGCTGGAATGAGGTTTCCGATACCTTGTATCCTGTGGAGGTCGTGCCTGGCGAACCCTATCTCAGACCGGGTTATGGTACTGTCTGGATGCCTGATTCTGTGATATTCGACTCGATCCCTGATCCGGACAGTCTTGCAGCAGTCGTGCAGGGCATTTATGGTGGCTACAAAAGCAAATATAAAGGCTGGTATGATTCCGCTGGCAGAATGAGCTGTTGCGATTATGGAAACAGTTGGAATTTCTGGATGTATGATAAATATGGTGAAAGGTATCCGTATCACTACTGGTGCGTGATTGACGGCCAGCTGTGGGATTACATACAGCCATACGAATATGGATATTCCACTGAAAATATAACGTGGAACAGTTATGGGGAGACAATTCATGATACTTCATACGTTGCGGTCGAGCCGATTCATTTCATGGATTATGACAGCAGCTCACTGCCTGCAGACGGAGGACTGTATCTGTCCCAGAATCTGTTCAATGACGATTCAAAGTGGGAATATGTGGTCCCGGTTATGGAGCAGTATCGGCGTGTCATCGACCAGCCGTCCGAGAAAATCGGGGCATCTGAGACAAAGATGGTGATGCACAGGTTCGGATATACCGCAGACCGTTGCATCGGTTTCAGAATCGTATCAGAGGACGGGAGTGTGATAGCGGAAATCGAAAATGGCCATAATGCCTTTGATATGGAGCTGGAGAGTGTGTTTCTAGTGGCAGGAAATGTCTGTATGCTGGTGTATGAGGATATTTATGACGGTGATGGAACATATTCTCAGTATCAGACCCTTTACCTGTATGACAGGCGTGTCAATTCAGTCAGGCCTGTGAGTACTGTCAGTCGTCAGGACCGTTTTGCCAAGGCTGTAGACGGTAAGGTCGATATCAATGTGCCCGATGACATGACAGACAGTGACGTCATGCTTTCGAATATGGCCGGACAGACGGTGGCTGACTGTCATCTGGATGCCGGACAGACACAGGCAACGATAAACGCCGCACAATTGTCACACGGAGTCTATACGGTCATGATATCGCGTCAGGGACGCATTCTCGGCACTCAGAAACTGCTTGTCGGCAAGTGATTCCTGGTCTATGTAATTGTCAAGGTCTTCTAAACTGATCTGTTTTGGGGTGGTCTCTGTCTTACAGTTCTTACAGTTGACAGTTGTCTGGGACGCGTTACCATAGGGGGGTATTTAAAATTCTGACCCCGCATATATGGTATGGTTCCCCTAGATAACTGTCAACTGTAAGAACTGTAAGATTGCACGGAATCCGGGACAACTATTGACTTTTGGCTGAATGCGTCTTTATCTTTGTGGCCTTCTTCAGATGAATGCCGTTTGGAACTTCATCCGAAGAACAAAGCAGTGTATGAAAACCTGTATTCAATATTGCAGTATCCATAATATTGTGTAGAACGGTTAAATTAGGTTAATCATTGCCGATATATTTTTTGACGACAACCATTAGTTCGTATATTTGAACCAGAATAAATTCATAAGAAAATGAAACAGATAAAATTCCTGTCTTTCTGCCTTGCAGCGGTTCTTTTGGCATCGTGCAACGAAAAGCCTCTTGACGAGCCGGAGCCGGAGAATGTAAGTTTTTCCAGTATTGACGCTCAGGCACTTTCAATCAACATCCAGTGCTCATTCGACCAGCTGTCAGAGAAGGACGTGCTGTACGGAAAGTTTGTAACACTCTACTGCAAAGCCAATGCCGGAAGCGCAGAAATGTTCGAATCATGGAAGAACGGCAACGACAATCCCGGTTGTCAGAAATTCACCACTGGCAAAGTCAAATCCGGAGGCGGTTACGAAGCCAACATCTCAGGCCTCACTCCCGGCACAGATTATGATTTCTGCGTAGGATTCATTTCAGAAGACGGCACTCATAGGGAAATAAGCAAGATCCAGCAGTTCAGGACCAATGACTTTGCTCCCAAATTCGAGAATAACGCTGTAAATTCCAGATTCTTTTCCGCTGACCTGTCATGCAATCTTGCAGGTCTTGGAGCTGCCGACATGGTATACTGCACCTTTGGTTACGTCATAGGAAAGGATCACAACCCCACTGCCCAGAACGGAACAGAGTTCAAGGTTGAGATGAAGGACCCCACAATGACGGCCAAGATCACAGGGCTTGCACCTGAAACCACCTACTATTACCGTTCTTTCGTCAAGGTCAATGCCACTGACGACATCTGCTACGGACAGGAACAGACCTTCCAGACAAGCAATCTGGACGGACTCAAGCTTGATCTTGGCCTGCCATCGGGCACAATATGGGCAAGCAGCAATCTGGGAGCCGACACCCCGTTCGAATTCGGCGACTACTATTTCTGGGCAACCACAAAGCCCATCAACGGTCCCAGCACAACCTCCGACCTCTGGTATTATGACCCGGAAACTGGCTACCAGAACGTAGGTGACATTGCCGGAACCGAGCATGACGCAGCACACATGCAGATGGGAGGCAAGTGGCGCATGCCAAGAAAGGAGGAGCTTGAGGAACTGTTTGGCAACTGCACCATCGTTGACCACATGGTAAACGGCGAATACGTTTCGGAACTGAAGAGCAAGAACAACGGCAAATCCATGATCATTCCGTTTGCGGGCTTTATGTACGACACAGGAGAGAAGCGATATTACTGGGACAAGGAAGAAGAAATGGGTGCATATTACAGCAGCAACAGGAAATACAACACATACTCATTGTGGCTGATGCTTCCGGCCAGCACACAATGCGATTACATAGGCGAGAAAACCGACGAGAGCACATATTACATTTCAGCCTATCAGGACTGCTATATGGATTTCGAATACCACGAACACGACTACTGGTACAGTTATATTGACGGCAAGGATATAAAAGTCGACATGTACGGCGTGTACATCTTTTATCCGGACTATGCCACACCCATCCGCCCGGTATGGGATCCCAATCTCTAAGAATCATTCAGATTCAACGCACATAAGCACAGGCACAGAAGAATGTGTCTGTGCTTTCTTTTTGCACCATGTTTCCCGCGAGCCGCGAGTTCCGCGTTTCAGCCTGAAAGGCCGAAGGAGCAGGCCATGGAGCGGCAGTCCGCAGAGCCACCCTTCCAGCATCAAAAACCTGTATTAAAAATAAAAAACAGGGCGGGGAAAATCCCCACCCTGCATTCTATCGGACAAAAGAGCCGGAAATCACTTTGAAAGGCACTTCCATACGCCGGCTGCAAGAGCACCGCCGCAAAGAGGAGCAAGAATGAATATCCAGAGCTGGCTCAGTGCCTCACCACCTGCGAAGATAGCCGGGCCGATTGAACGGGCCGGGTTTACTGATGTGCCGGTGTAGCGGATGCAGACCAGATGAACCAGGACCAGTGTCAGACCGATTGCAAGACCTGCAAGATTGCCGGCACCCTTTTCAGAATCGGTAGTACCCAGTACTACAAGCACGAATACGAATGTGAACACCAGTTCGGCAATGAAGCCGGTGGCAGGATTGATGCCTTCCTGACAGGCGTTCTGTCCAAGTCCTCCGGTCGGAGTGAGTGCGAACAGGATGGCAGCACCGATAATGGCACCGATAACCTGGAAGATCACGTACATGATGGCATCCTTACCGCTCATGCGGCCTGACATCCATACGCCAAGGGTGATAGCCGGGTTGATGTGGCAACCCGAAATTCCACCGATTGCATAAGCCATTGCCACAACGGCAAGACCGAATGCAAGTGCAGTACCTACAACACCGGGAACGCCGGGAGCAGCCGATGAACAGCCCAGACTTACGGCAGCGCCGCAACCCATGAGAACCAGAACCATGGTTCCAACCATTTCAGCCAAATACTTTTTCATTTCTGTATAAATTTAAAAGGTTAAAAAATAAGTGTCTATAAGATTCCGGACAGGAAGATCGCAATGACGGCAGCCGGAGCTATCCATCGGATCATGAAGAGCAGGAACTTGCGCCAGCCGCGATGATACTGCTCGTTTGCAGCATATTCGTATCCGACAACTTCATCAAGAATGACCTTGCGGCTCATTTTCCAGCCTACAAAGATAACGATAATCAGGCCCGCCAGAGGCATGAGGTAATTGCCTATCGTATAGTCAAACAAATCGAACAGCACACGTCCGCCGACAGTGAAACCGCTCAACACCCCGAATGACAGGGAACATAGCGCACCTATTGCAAACGCACATACGAGCACCTGGACCGATGCCCCCACGCGGCTCATCTGATAACGGTCAATGAGCCAGGACACAGGCACCTCAAATAGTGACATGGCCGATGTCAGGGCTGCCAGAAGAACAGCGAAGAAGAACACCACAGACACGACGCCTCCTGCCGGCATTCTCGAGAACACCACCGGCAGGGTCTTGAATACCAGTCCTGTACCCTGGTCTGTAGGCATGCCGTATGCGAACAGTGCCGGAATGATGGCACAGCCGGCTATGATGGCAAACACGAAATCGGCGATGATGGTCGATACGGCCGTCCGTGTTAGTCCTATCTTTCTGTCAAGATACGATGAGTAGGTAATGAGAATGCCCATTCCTATTGACAGGGAATAGAATGACTGGCCCATTGCCGCCAGAAACACTTTAGGCGTTATCTTTGAGAAATCGGGTCTGAAGAGATATGCCATTCCCTGCCCTGCTCCAGGCTGGATGGCAACCCAGACGGCAATGATTATCATGACGAAGAACAGGACCGGCATCATGACCTTTGAACATTTCTCAATGCCTTTATGGACTCCGTTCATGATTATGAGAGCAGTGACAAGCAGGAACACCCCATCCAGGACAACCGGCCGCACGGGCGATGCCACAAGATTGTCGAACATGCTCTGGACGGCTTCATCGGTTCCGGCCTTGTGGAATGACAGGAGACAGGAATCGACAAGATACTGGAGCGTCCATCCGCCAATCACACAATAGTAGCAGAGCGTGAAGAAAGGTATTCCTACCGCCAGTATGCCGTAATGTTTCCACAGACCGCGCGGTTCTAGCTGTCCCACCGCATCGGCCGCACCGACGTGGCTGCTTCGGCCCACAATGAACTCGGACATCATGATGGGCAGGGAAAAGAGCACTATGCACAGTATATAGACCAGCAGGAACGCACCGCCGCCATACTCGCTCAGCATGTAAGGAAAACGCCAGATGTTACCCAGCCCGACAGCACTCCCTGCCAGAGCCAGGACAGAACCCGTCCGGCTTCTGAATGATTCCCTTTCCTTTACCATGCCGCGAATATAACAAAAATATTGTTACTTGCGCCAGATGTATTCAGCCTTTGGACGGGCAACCTTGCCGCCTGACAGTATCGGATATACCACCGACGGGAAGCACAGACTCTGATATATGGTGTACTCGTTATTCTGGTAGTTGTCAAGGACATCGATGTAGGCACGTTCACGGGCTGTCCTGCCGCGCTGGATTACCGGATAGCTGGGATAGTCCCGCACATAGTTGCCGGCTCCGAACACCAGGATGCCCGGTCTGGGACCCCAGCCCTGTTCGATGGTATAGGCCGATTCACGGTCATGCGGCCAGTGCACGCGGTCATGGCCCATTCCTGTCAGATAGCACTTGCCAAGCGGGTTCAGGCCAAGCGCATAGTCCATCATCTGACTCACCACATCAATGTAATTCTGGTCACCTGTAAGTCTCCACATCATGACAAGCGGATATGAGTACTGTCCCTGGGCCACATTGCTGCCCCACCAGTTCACATTCATCGGGGCACCGTTGGGATAGGCGTTCGCTTCAAAGGCTGCAATCTGCTTTTGGGCGGTTTCATCGAGTATTTCACGGAACACGGCTACAGTGGCGGCATCGGTCTTTGACGAAGGAGCAAGCACGTATGACATGAAGTACGATGCCAGCCAGCCGCGTCCTGCAAAGATTTCGGACCCCTGGTTGTAGGTGGTCAACATGGCCTGGGCATCCTGGGCGTGCTCCTTCACGTAAACATGACATGTTTCGTTGCCTGTCATCAGGTACTTCTCCACATTATAATACATCTGGAAGTTTGCCTGGATACCGCCTCTCGAAGCCAGAGCCTTTTCAGCGGCAGCATGAGCAAGTTCGGCCCTCGATGCGTATTCCTTTGACTTAGCTTCATCAAAAGGTCCTATTATCCTGGCAAAATGGTAGAACAGGCCGGCTGCCCATGACGATGTGCGGGCATCGAGAACCTCGCTGCCGAACAGATGGTCCTCGAAGTCATAGCTGGTGAAAGGCGAATAGCCCTGGGTCTCGGTGCCCCATGGAATCTGGCCGTCCTCCTCCTGGAAGTATTTCCAGAACATAGTACCCCACTCGGCCTCGTCCAGAATGTCAGGAATGCCGTTGCCGCTTCCAAGGATGTTCCATTCGCTGTCGAATATGTCAGGCATGTCGAACTGACGGTCAGTGAACAGTTCGGGAAAGGCCTCGAAAGTGGTCAGCAGGGTCGATGGCACGTCCATGTGATAGGTACGGCGGTCAGCATCGCCTGCATCGTGATAACCGCCCCAGGCCTGCATGGTGGGTTCGTCACCCTTGACCGGAAGCGATGCTTCATTGATGCGGTAATACGTTTTGTATATGGTCTCGTGGCACCTCTTTGTCCTGTACGGATAGTCAACATACGGAGGTATCAGCTGGATGCCGCAGCGCTGGTTCAGAAGCGAGCGGAAGCTCATGTATGCCAGCTGTGCCGACTGCTCACCACCCACATGGAAAGGGTACGAGCTGCCGTAGCCGCTCACGCAGATACGGTACGGACCGCCGGCAGGAACGCCCGACAGGTCAATCCTGTATACATGGTCACCCGATGACTGATCCTGTCCCATATCCTTGAGAACGCCCTCAAAGACCTTCTTTCCACCCTTCTCCCGATAAACGGCATATCGGGGCATTTCGCCTTCTATCTCACGTCCGCCACCATCGCCCAGCCAGATTGCCAGATTGGCGAAACGCTTTGTCGACAGAGCGCTGTAGGCCACCTGATTTGTCTTGATGGATTCGCAGAACACCTTCTTCTCATCGAACTTGAAGCTGAAACTGCCGTACGGAGTATCAATGGAATACTTTTTCCCGTTCTGGAGTGTCGGAACCGTAAGATACACGAAATGGTCGCACATGTCGGCAGCAGCGGCAGTGCGGTTGACGGCCAGAGCCGGCACTCCATTGACTTTCCAGGCCTGGGTGTCGCTTATGTCGCATTCGTTCACGTCAAGAGTGTCACTCTTGAAATACAGTTCTATGACATTGTCAGCAGCTGTGCGGATTTCCTGGAAAACCAGTCCGGCCCTTGCCTCAAGAAGGCTGCAAAGTAAAATAATTGCAAACGTAAGTCTTTTCATAATCAACTGATCAGCATGTGTACTCTGCAAAAATAATGATTATTGGAAGAGATATATCTCCCTGATCGGGTAATTTACAATACTAATGAGTAGAATTATTCCTATCTTTGGAAACTCATTGAAACTAACAGACAATAGGATATGAAGAAATTACTTTCCACTGCAGTTCTTTTTGCAGCTGCAATTTCGGCTCAGGCCATTACTCCACTTTGGATGCGAGATGTGCAGATTTCTCCTGACGGACAGACAATTGCCTTCTGCTACATGGGCGACATCTATTCCGTTCCGGCAACAGGCGGCACTGCCGTGCAGCTTACGACCAGAGAAAGTTACGAGCAGAATCCCATATGGAGTCCGGACAGCAGGTCAATTGCCTTTGCCAGTGACCGTTTCGGCAACTTTGACATTTTCCTGATGCCCGCCACCGGAGGTCAGGCCACGAGGCTTACCTTCAACTCGACATCGGAAATTCCCCAGGGCTTCAGTCCTGACGGAAAGGATGTGCTGTTCAGCGCAAACATCCAGGATCCGGCCGCAAGCGCAATGTTCCCCCGTGCCAGTCTCGGAGAACTGTACTCCGTCCCGGTCAAAGGCGGCAAGACGACACAGGTGCTGGGCACCCCGGCGCTGTCGATAAGCTACAGCCCAAAGGGTGACTTTTTCCTTTACCAGGACAACAAGGGCATGGAGAACACCTGGCGCAAGCACCACATTTCTTCGGTCACACGGGACATCTGGAAATACGATCTGAAAAGCGGGAAGCACACCAACCTGACGAACCGCCCGGGTGAAGACCTGAATCCGGTCATTGATCCGGCAAGCGGCAAGGTATATATTCTGAGCGAGCCTGCCAAGGGTGACGGATACCCCACAGCAAAGGGCTGGCAGACCAGCATCAATGTGTTCTCGTTCAATATGGACAGTCCAGACAGACTTGTGAAAGTATCGGACTTCAAAACACATCCGGTGCGTTTCCTGAGCATTGGAGGCGGGCTGCTATGCTATACCTGGGACGGCGAGATCTATACCCAAAAGCCCGATGGAAAGGCACAGAAAGTCAGGATCGAGCTGACCCGCGACCAGGAGAACCTTCCTGAGATACTGACCAGGACCAGCGGAGCACAGGATGCCGCAGTCAGTCCCGACGGCAAGGAGATTGCATTCACTCTGCGCGGCGAGGTGTTCGTGACATCGGTCGAATACAAGACCACAAAGGCCATCACACACACTCCACAGGCAGAAAGCGGTGTGACATTCGGCCATGACAACCGCTCAGTTGTCTATGCCAGCGACCGTGACGGCAAGAGCCAGCTGTACATGGCAAGCATTGCCCGTGAGGCCGACCCCAACTTCGCCAACGCCACCACAATCAAGGAAGAGCCCATTTTCAAGGATATGAAGGTGGAACGTTCCAACCCCAAGTTCTCGCCTGACGGTAAGCTGCTGGCCTTCATAGAGGACCGCACGAAACTGATGGTTGCCGACATGGACAGCAAGAAGATAACCCAGGTGACCGACGGAAGCCAGTGGTATGATCTTGGTGATGCATTCCACTACGCATGGAGCAATGACAGCCGTTACCTGACACTTGAATTTGTCCCCAACGCCCACGATCCCTACTACAACATAGGTGTGGTAAGCGCCAAGGGAGGCCAGATCACTGACCTGACCGGCAGCGGCTACATGAACGGAGTGCCGGAATTCGTTCTTGACGGCAATGCGGTGATTTTCCGCAGCGACCGTTACGGTATGCGTTCACACGCATCGTGGGGTTCGCAGGAAGACGTGTTCCTGTGCTTCATGAATCAGGATGCATATGACCGTTACCGCCTTTCCAAGGAAGACTACGAATTGCTGAAAGAGCAGGAGAAATCAGCAGAAAAGGACGATGGAAAGGACGCTGACAGCGAAAAGAAGGACAAGGTGAAGGAAATCACTTTCGAGCCCGAAGGCATACGCGACCGCATAGTACGAGTCACCTTAAACAGCAGCGATCTTGGCAATTACATGCTTTCAAGTGACGGTGAGACACTGTACTACACAGCCAGTTTTGAAGGCGGTCAGGATCTCTGGAAAATGGATGTCCGCAAGAAGGAGACAAAACTCATATCCAAAGGCGCCGGCAGCGGTGACTTTGTCTATGACGGTGACGGCAAGACGCTGTTCCTGCTTGG
Source organism: Bacteroidaceae bacterium (assembly GCA_045640065.1). Lineage (GTDB taxonomy): Bacteria > Bacteroidota > Bacteroidia > Bacteroidales > Bacteroidaceae > Colenecus. Next base: position 14,796 of record JAZUEH010000130.1, on the reverse strand, counting down.
GAGCAGTTTCAAGAAGCTTGACGGTGACAACCTGAAGTCCATAGATTTCAGTGCAGAGCTGAGCATCGACCATGCTGCCGAGCGCGAGTACATGTTCAATTATGTCGAGAACGAAGAGAAGAACCGTTTCTACGATGCCGCCATGCACGGTGTCGACTGGGAAGGCTACTGCAAGGCATACCGCCGTTTCCTGCCCCACATTTCAAACAACTATGATTTCAGCGAAATGCTGTCAGAACTGCTCGGCGAACTGAACGTGTCACATACCGGTTCAGGCTACAGTGCAGGCGGCAAGTCACAGCCCACAGCACAGCTGGGTCTGCTCTACGACCTTGATTATGCCGGCAAGGGACTGAAAGTAAGCGAAATCATTGCAGGAGGCCCGTTTGACCGCGCATCGCTGGATCTCGAGGAAGGTGACATCATAACTGCCATCAACGGTCAGGAAATCACCACCGAGCAGGACCCCAGCCTGCTGCTCATGAACTGCAGCGGAAAGAAGACTCTTGTAAGCGTCAAGGACAAGGATGACATGGTGGTCATTCCCATCAGCATATCGGCCCAGAATGACCTCCTGTACGAGCGCTGGGTCAAGCGCAATGCCGATTACGTGAAGAAGATTTCAGGCGGCCGTCTGGGCTATGTCCACATAAAAGGCATGAACGATGCCAGTTTCCGCACCATCTACGAAGACATCATGGGCGAGTACTACAAGTGCGACGGCATAGTCATTGACCAGCGCTTCAACGGAGGCGGCCGCATGCACGAGGACATTGAAATCATGTTCGGTGGACACCAGTACCTGACTCAGGTAATCCGTGGCCGCGAATCGTGCGACATGCCTTCTCGCCGCTGGATCAAGCCAAGCATCATGCTCCAGTGCGAATGCGACTACAGCAATGCCCACGGAACTCCCTGGGTCTATAGCCACACAGGACTGGGTTCACTGGTCGGCACTCCCGTTCCAGGAACCATGACCAGCGTGAACTGGGTCGACCTGATTGACGACTCAATGTACTTCGGCATTCCGGTAATAGGCTACCGCCAGGAGAACGGACGCTATCTGGAGAACACCCAGCTTGAGCCCGATGTTCTGGTCTACAACACTCCTGAACAGATTGTCAAGGGTCAGGACGACCAGCTCAAGGCTGCAGTTGAAGAACTGCTGCGCCAGATTGACGCGAAATAAGGGGCTGATCAGCGGGTCTGCAGTGCATTGGAATACACAATGCCGTTATGCGGCTGCGGTGTGATGCCCTTGCGCTTGAACAGTTCCGGAACTGTAACCAGCTCGAAACCGCGTTCCTTGAGTGCCGGAATCAGGGTCTTGATGGCCTCGACAGTCTGAACGTTGTCAGCCATATCGTGCATCAGGATGACGTCCCCGTCCTTGGCCTGGTCAAGGATGCGCTGAGTACGGGTGGCGGCATCGACTCTGGGTTCCCAGTCCTCACAGTTGATTCCGTTGATGAATGTAAGCCCCACGGTCTCGTGAAGCAGCGGACTCACGTTGATGTAAGGCGGGCGGAAGAACTCCGGACGCTCACCTATGAATGATTCAATCCAGTCGGCATTGCGCTCAATCTCGTCGGTCATCTGTTCGGCAGAAAGACGCGCCATATACTGGTGGCTCCAGGAATGGTTCTCAATGGCATGGCCTTCACGGTAAGCGCGGACCATGTCCTGGGTATTGTCTCCACCCCATGAACCGACCACGAAAAAGCTTGCCTTGACCTTCTCCTTCTTCAGAATGTCAAGAATGTCGGCAGTCACATTAGAAGGACCGTCATCAAAACTCAGTGCAATGATCTTGTCGGGTTTCGGCCCGCACGAGGCAAGTATTGCCATAACAAGGATAGGAATGATTCTTTTCATAATGGTGCAAAAATACATATATTTGCGGGTAGCAAACAACTTAACGCTCAGAATATTATGAAGAAGATACTGCTCTTTCTGGCCATGCTTCCGGCCATGCTCGTCATGCAGGCCCAAAACGGACGTTTCACATACACCACCGAAAAGGATATTCCATATCGTGCCGATGCCGAAGGATACGCCTCAGAACGCTGCAAGCTGGATTACTACTATCCTCAGAATGCAAAGGACTATCCCACTGTCATCTGGTTCCACGGAGGCGGCATAGAGAGCGGGAACAAGGAGATTCCGCGGGAACTTCAGAACAGCGGAATGGCCGTGATCGGAGTGGGTTACAGGCTACTTCCAAAGGCCACTGTCCAGGAAGCCATTGACGATGCGGCAGCAGCTGTCGCCTGGGCTTTCAAAGAGGTTGAAAAGCGTGGTGGAAACCCCAAAAAGATTTTCGTGGCTGGACATTCTGCCGGAGGATATCTCATTGACATGATAGTTCTGGACAAGCACTGGCTTGAGAAATATGGAGTCGATGCCGATGAAATAGCCGGTGCTTTCCCCTACAGCGCACAGGTAATCACCCATTATAACGTACGCAAGCAGACAGGAGTGGGAGCCCTTACACCACGCGTTGACGACACAGCCCCACTCTACCACATACGCAAGATAGCAATGCCGATGCTCGTTCTATCAGGCGACCGCGAGTTGGAACTGTACGGCCGCTACGAGGAACAGGCATATTTCTGGCGTATGATGAAGCTGAACGGCAACGAAGACTGTCTGCTGTACGAATTCGACGGCTATGACCACGGCGGCATGCCGTCCCCGGCACACGCCGTAGTGAAGCGTTTCATCCGGGGAATCTGCAACGGCAAAATGCCGGAACGCTGACCGGCGTTTCTTTCAATTATAACCGGAAAAGACAAAAGAAATGGAACAGTCCGTCAAGACCGTTCCATTCCATTCAATAACCGGACTTTGTTCACAGAGAGATGGTGTACATGACCATTGAGTAAGGTTCAACGTCAACGTTCATCTTTTTGCTCACCTTTACTGACTCTGTGACGGGGGCTATGGGCTGGGCGTCATAGTTGTTCTCGTCCATGGCATTGCCTTTCAGGGTGGTCAGGGTGGCATTTGGCTTGAGACCGAAACGTGAAAGGTTCAGACTGGCCTTGGCGGCATTCTCGCTGGCATTGCAGATCTTCACATAGAGCTTGCGTGCCTTGCTGTCAAGAACCACAGACTGTCCAAGGAGATTGTCCTCACGGTCAAACTTCACGCAGTCACCATAGAACCAGTCACCGCTTGACTGACCGAACATCTGCTGTACGTAATAGCTGCAGGTCAGATAAGGTCTCTCGTTGTCAAAGTAGATAAGGTCCGGATTCCAGTTGTTGGTGCCCTTCTTTGCGAACAGGGGGGCATATGATGTCATGCAGACAACATCACCGTTGCGCTCGACGTGAAGCAGGTACAGGCCCTCGGAAAGGGCGTCAATGAGTTTCTTGTCCTTGGCTGCGTATTCACCAAGATAGACCTTGGTTCCACGGTCACGCGGATAACTGTCATACTGACGGCTCGTCTGGAAGTAGTTGCGCTGTTCGTAATAGTGTTCGTCCAGGATGGGAACCTGAAGATCCAAAGCGAACTTCCAGCCCTCCTCGTAGTCACCGTTACCGGGATGTGAGCCCGGGCCTGCTGTGCCTACAATAACGATTTCCGGATGTGCGGCACGGACCTTATCGTAAATGTATTTGAAACGCTCTTCGAATTCAGGAGTGATCTTCTCTTCGTTTCCAAGTCCAAGATACTTCAGATTGAAGGGTTCCGGATGACCGGCATCGGCACGCACCTTGCCCCACTTTGAATCAGCAGGACCGTTGGCCCACTCTATCAGGTCAAGAGCGTCCTGAGCCCATTCATCCATATCCTCCATTGGAGCTGCATCCTGGGCCTGTGTACGCATGTTCCAGCCGCCATTGGTTCCCTGGCAGTTCACACCGCAAGGCAGAATCGGCAGAGGTTCCATGTCAAGGTCCTCACAGAGCTGGAAATACTCGAAGTAGCCCATCTCCATTGACTGGTGGTAGCCCCATGTGTTCTTGATCTGACGGCGCTGCTCACGCGGTCCTACAGTGGTCTTCCAGCGGTAGGTATCCCAGAATCCGTCACCGCCTCCATGTACCACGCAACCGCCCGGGAAACGCATGAAACTGGGTTTGAGGTCAGCAAGAGCCTGAACCAGGTCCTTTCTGAGACCATGTCCCATGTATGTGTCCTGCGGGAACAGTGACACCATGTCAACGTCCAGGTCACCTACGGTCAGCGAAAGAAGCTGGAATGTGGCATTTGTGGCCGATGATGCGGCTGTCAGGGTAAGTTCATACTTTTTCCAGTCCTTGCCTGACACCTTGATTATGGTATCGGAAACGATCTGGGGCTGGCGCATGCCGAAACCCGGGAAACCGCCCTGTCCGCCTGTCGGGCGGGCTGCAGGTGCCGTCAGAGCAATGCGGACCTCCTTGTCAATGCCGTCAGGATTGCGCATGAACACGGAGAAATCATATTTTGCACCTTCATTAAGGACAATCCCGTCATAACCGTTGTTGCTTATTCCGAATCCCTTCCAGCCGTTATAGTCATAGAACTCCTTGGAACGTTCGGTATGAAGACGCATGTAGTTCGGGTTGTTGCTATGTATGGGATCCTGCTGTTTGGGCTCGATATAACCCAATGAATGTCCCGGCCTTTCTGTTCTCCAGGCAGTGCCTGCCCCCCAGCCGTCACGTTCTGCCGGACTGTATTCGAACGACCCGTTCTGGATGAGTTCAGCACAAAGACCGCCGTCGGCCGACGAACTGATGTCTTCAAAGAAAATGCCGATGAGTTCACTGCTGATCTGCTTTCCGCCGGCAGGTGCCTTGACCGGTTTCTGGGCCTGTGCCGTCACTGTGGCGGCAGCCAGAGCCATAAGAATAATCGTTTTTTTCATAAATGCTGTATGTAAATTATCTGAATGCTTTCTTCGATTCTTCAAAACACTTTCATACCATACTGATATTTGTGCATTTGATTACTGCAAAACTATCGTTTATTTGTCAAATCGCAAAAAGAATTATCTTTGCCATTGAGATAACCCCAAACATTACAGATATGAAGAAAGCATCATTGTTTCTTGCCATCGCTGCAGCGGTTTTGTGCAGCATGCCGGCTTGTGCCAGAAAAGTCGCGTTTCCACTTGTCGACAGCGCACCTTTCGACACCATCATTGACGGGCAGAAGGTTGCCCTCTATACCATCATGAAGGGAAACGTTGCCGCCCAGATAACCAATTACGGCGGATTCGTGGTAGGTCTGTATTCTCCCGACAGGAACGGAGAATACGCGAATCTGGTCAACCACTATGACAACATCCATCAGTACATGCGTTACAACATGGGTATGATAGGCCCGGCCCTTGGACGCTATGCAAACCGCATTGCAAACGGCAAGTTCACGCTTGACGGAGTAGAATACAACATCACGAAGAACAGCGGCCAGCACACCCTTCACGGAGGCTCGAAGGGCTTCGACCACACTGCATGGAAGGTTGTCAAGGCAAAGAAGAGCAAGCTGGTTCTGAGCTGTGTGCTGCCCGACGGACTGGACGGCTTCCCCGGTACTCTGACCACCACCCTGACCTACTCCATTACCAAGGACGGAGGTCTGCAGATAAGCTATGAGGCCACAACCGATAAGGCAACCGTTGTCAACCTGTCCAACCATACCTATTTCAACCTGAACGGCACAGGCAACGGAGACATTCTGGGGCATTACCTGACCATCAACGCCGGTTTCATTACCGAAACTGACCGCAGCAATATCCCGACTGGTGACTACGTGATAGTTGACGGTTCTGCCTATGATTTCCAGAAGGCCACCAAGATCGGTGACCGTCAGTACCCACCGCAGCCCGCCGCTGGTACCGCAGGACGTCCTGCCGCCGGATTCGGAGGATTCGGAGGAATGGGAGGTCCGATTCCCGAAGGCATGGTCCGCAGTTTCGACAACAACTACTGCCTTATCCACCAGGATTCGGAAAAGGTGGAAAAGGTTGCTGAACTTTATTCACCGGAATCGGGCCGCAACATGGAAGTCTGGAACAACCAGCCAGGAATGCAGGTGTTCACCGGCGCACGCACGGCCATTGCCCTGGAATCGCAGAACTACCCGGATGCGCCCAATCACCCCGGTTTCCCCAACGCCACCCTTCGCCCGGGCGAAAAGTATCAGCACACCGTAATATACAAACTGTCCGTGAAGTGATTTTCACGGGCAGTCCGATGCCTTGAACCGGCGCCTACATCCTGTCCTTGACGGACTGGCCGGCGCCGGTTCCCTTATACTTGCTTCCAGCGCTGTTGAAACGGTATGACAGACGCAGTTCCACACTTGGTGTGTATCCGTCATTGTTCTGATTGTTATAGACATAGCCGTAATCGGAACGGAAATACGGAATACTGGAATTGAAGATGTCGTTCCATGCGATGCGTGCCGTCAGAGCCTCGTTCCTGAAGAATGACTTGCTCAGTCCCAGGTCAAAACGCTGTATGGGCTTCTCAATGTACATCAACAGGTCATTGCACGGACTGATATACTGGTAGTCGGCATCAAGCGCCCAGTTGTGTTTGAAATTGAATGCGTTGGCGGCCTGGAACAGGAACATGGGATGAGTGTACTTGTCAGTGCGCTGACCGCCATCGGCACGAGGATCATTCACAGTCAGCGAATAGAACTGCTTTTCAAGACCGATGGTAACGCGCGGATTCCACACGCCGACTACCGGCGCAGCATTCAGATATGCACCTATCTTGTCCAACGGATTCTGCGAATTGGCGTATCGGATCATGACAACACCATCATTGCTGTATGGCGATGCCCACTGGAAGAAACTGTTTTCAATGTTCTCATACGATGCGCTCAGATTCACCCACTGCCATCCTGCATTCAGTGCCAGAGTACGGTGAATCTCGTTCTTCATTGTGGGATCACCGCTCTGATATGTGAAACGGTTGTCGTATGTGACTTCAGTCGTCATCTGGTCAAAGCGTGGACGTATGGTCTTGTAGGTATAGCTGAGATTCATGCTGACCGGACCGGCCTTGGTAGAGAAACTGAACGACGGGAACCAGTTATCCTGCCTGCGCTTCATGCTGTTCTCTTCAACAATCCTGTCAGTATAGTCAAAGTTCACATGCTCATATCTCATTCCGGCACTCAGCTGTCCGAACGGCAGTCCCAATGCATATTCGGCAAAGCCGGCAATGGTGTTCTCCATGATCAGGGCATCGGTCTGCGGAATATCCACTCCGGAAATCCTGTAATTCTGACCGGCTTTAAAATAGGTTTCCTCAACTCCAGTCTGGAGACTTCCCTTCCATACAGGATAGCTCAGGATCAACTTGCCGGCACCCATGACAAAGTCTCCGCCCGATTCAGATTCCATTGTAGCAGGACCTGTCCAGCCGGTCTCGGTGACTTCGGTCACTGTAGTATAGCCGCCACTCATGAAATCAGCGTTGAAATTGATGCCAAGCTTATCGATTTTCCCATCATAATAGAGATTGCCGCTCAACTGGTCATTATCATTGTTGTGGCTGTCATTCACGGCTATCAGATGGTCTATGAGCTGACCGTTTCTGAATATATCGTTCTCCATTACCATATTGCTGTTTCCTATGGTGTTGCGGTCCAATCCAACTTTCATACCTACGGAATGGTTGTCGTTTATCTGCCAGTTTGCTCCGGCTATGTACTGGAATCCGCCATTATGGCCAACGTAATCCAATGTGCCCACCTGGGTATTGGTCAGAATCCCATTTTCTGCACTTACAATGGAACCGCCTTCGATACCACTGTTCTGATATCCGCGCTGGTTCCAATAGACTATCTTGCCGAACCAGTCCCATCCGCCGTTACGGTAATTCAGGTCCAGCACAGTCCATGAAGGATCAAAGTCATGATTGTCATAGATATGCTGACGGGCCTGACTTGTCAGAGCATAGCTGAATCCATCGCCCTGACGCTTTACGGTGCGGATAATCACGACACTGTTCACATCGCCTCCGTACATGGCTCCGGGATTGCTGATTACCTCAATGGACTTTATATCGGCAGCCATGAGATTTCTGAGTTCCGAATCATCAGTCATTTTCCGACCGTTGATGTATATTACCGGTTCGCCACGGCCAAGCACCTCCAGCTTGTCGCCTATGGTAATCATGCCGGGCACCTTGTCAAGAACATTCTGCGCATTGCCATAATGTTCAAGGACTGATCCGGCTACACTCGTGACAACGGCATTACCCTTGATTTCAGTTTTCGGAAGTATGCCGGTAATTACGACCTCATCCAGAACCTTTGTGTCAGGACGCATGTGGACTTCGGCCCCACCGGATGCAAAATCCTGCAGTTTCAGAGTCTCGGTAACGTAGCCCATCATTGAAACCTGGGCTATCTGCCACTCTTCAGCACTCTCTATCATGAACTTGCCGTCCATATCGGTAATCCCGCCATTGACTATGACCGAATCGGGCAGAGTGCGCAGTGAAACCGTGACAAAAGGCATAGGGTCACCATTCTCATCCCATACCGTACCTTCAACAATCTGTGCCTTCAGGGGGACAAAGGGAAAAACAACTGACATGATGAAAAACACAATAGCGGGCGCTATTGATTTCTGAGAGCTTTTTTCAAACAACATAAACTACTTATTTTTATAGATATCATTACAAAGACGAATATTTCCGTCTTTTGTTAATTTGCTTGCGCATCAATAACATTTCTTTCCTTTAGACAACGGACAGCCATAAAAACTACAGTCTTCCGGATGATATTTGAAAGACAATAGATTATATTTGCGGAACTATGGAAAAAAAGGAAATGACAAGACGCGAGGCACTCAAGAAAATGGGTGCCATTGCAGCCGCGACTGCTGTCACCACCAGCGGAATTGAAGCGCTGGCAGCATGCAGTCCGGACAAACCATTCAACTTCAGGAAAATGAAAGTATTGCTCATCAACGGCAGCCCGCGTCCCAGCGGCAACACTGCCACACTGCTGAAAGAGGCAGCAGCCCAACTCGAAAAGAACGGAATAGACAGCGAAATAGTGAACATAGGCGGAAAAGCCGTACACGGATGCACGGCCTGCTCTGTCTGCCGCGGTGACAATGAACACCACTGCACGTTCAAGGATGACATCTGCAATCATCTCATAGACCTCATGGCGAAGTCCGATGCGCTGATAGTAGGTTCACCCGTCTATTACGGACAGCCCAACGGCACGGTTCTGGCTCTTCTGCAACGCATGGCCTACGCTGGCGGCACATTCATGCAGGGCAAGCCGGCAGCAGCCGTAACCGTTTGCCGCCGCGGTGGAGCATCGGCCGCCTTCCAGACTCTCCAGATGCCATTCCAAATGCTGAACATGCCCATTGTGACATCGCAATACTGGAACATTGCGTACGGTTCAGCCCCGGGACAGGTGTCACAGGATGCTGAAGGTATGCAGACCATGCGTACCCTGGCTGACAACATGGCCTACATGCTCAAGCAGTTCGACAGCGGCAAAGCCGGGAAGCCTGAACGCGAACCCGGAACATTCACCAATTTCATAAGATAAGTCATGAAGAAATCACTGTTGGCAATATGCGCCGTCCTTCTGTTGGCGGCATCGGTCCAAAGCTGTTCAAAAAGCCAGAGTCTCAAGGGAAAGGAAATCGTATTCGTCTATGGAGGATGGGAAGGTCATGACCCCGTAGGATGCCGGGATCTGTTCATTCCCTGGCTTGAATCACAGGGAGCCACAATCCATCAGTCCGACAATCTTGACATATACCTGGAGCGCGACATCATGGAGAAGGCCGATCTCATTATCCAGTGCTGGACCATGGGCAACATTTCCGGAGCACAGGAGCGCGGTCTGCTGGAAGCAGTGAAAAACGGAGCAGGAATAGCCGGCTGGCATGGCGGCACAGGAGATTCATTCCGCAACAGCACCGATTACCAGTATATGATAGGAGGCCAGTGGGTGGCACATCCCGGCAACATCATCGACTACAAGGTCAAGATAACCAATCACAGGGACAAGATCACCAAGGGCATCAAGGATTTTCAGGTTCATTCGGAGCAGTATTACATGCAGGTTGACCCCAATGTTGAGGTCCTGGCCGAAACCAGGTACACCGGAGACAACGACTGGTGGATAGACGGCAGGAACATCCCCGTAGTATGGAAAACCCAGTATGGTAACGGACGGGTTTTCTATTCGTCACTGGGTCATACGGCAAAGGACTTCATCAACTGTCCGGAATCATTCGAAATAATGAAGCGCGGCATACTCTGGGCCGTGAAGTAAACAGTTCCCGGCCGTAGTACTCCTGTCATGAGACGGCTTCTGACAATACCGCTTCTATGCTTGTGTCTTACGGCATCGGCCCAAAGAAGCGCATGGATGGCGCTATTGCCCGATGACATGCCGGTCTGCCGCGTCTCCATTCCGGGAACGCATGACAGCGGCACAGCCGGAGTGCGGTTTCCGACCAGGCACTATGCCAGGACCCAGACCCTGACGCTGGCAGAGCAGTGGGATGCCGGAATCCGATTCTACGACCTGCGTCCCAAGCCTGACGGTGACCGTCTTGAGATTTACCATGGCCCCGCCAATTGCCATCTGACGTTTTCCGAGGCGCTTCTCATACTTATGGAGAAACTGCAGGCACACCCTACAGAATTCTGCATAGTGATGACCAACCTGGCTGGTGGAGACAGGCAAGCCATGAGAATGGTCAATGAGGAAATCCGCCAGACCGTCCCCGATTCCATGACCGCCAGATTCACATCGGATCTGAAGACAGGCAGTCTGCGCGGACGCATTCTGTTCCTGCATCGCAGCGGCAAGGCCACAGGAGCATACTTTGCCGGGCCAAGCCCTTCGGGACCAGAATTCAGGACCATAGAAGCCTATGACTCCGATGAAAGCGCGTCCGTTCTCTGGCAGGACTATTACTGCGGCGGTGACGACTATCTGGAGCGCAAGTGGCAACTGATGTCTGCAAACCTGCTCAAGAACTCCGGAATGGATGATTTCACCGGCATCTGGTGCATCAACCATGCATCGGGTTACACCGGACACGGCATTTCCACGAACATAAGGCGTAACGCGACCGCAACAAATGCCAGACTGCTGCAACAGCTGCAGCAACACCCCACTCCCACCGGCATCATCCCAATGGATTTTCCCAGTCAGGACCTCATCGATGCCATTATCGCCTGCAACCTTTGATTGCGTTTTCCGCAATCTGTTAAATTATGTCATCAATTAAAATGGCATTTCCACACTTTGTAGATTTGCAGCATGAACGACAGGATAATAGTCAGGAATGCCCACTGCAACAATCTGCAGAACATTGACATTGAGATTCCAAAACACAGTATTGTAGTATTCTGCGGCGTGAGTGGAAGCGGCAAATCGTCACTTCTGTCCGACACCATCTACACAGAGGCGCAGCGTCAGCTCATAGAGACTTTCTCGTCATTCGCCCGTGCCAGACTGCCAAGGCTCTCACGGCCCGATGTTGATGAAATTCTCAATCTCTCAACGCCAATTGTCATTGATCAGAAAAAGATGGGCAGCAACCTGCGCTCAACCGTAGGCACTGCCACGGAACTGGCCACCTACATACGGCTGCTGTACTCGCGCATAGGACAGCCGCGACTGGACATGCCGTCATGGTGCTTCTCATTCAACCACCCTGAAGGCATGTGTCCCCACTGTCAGGGTCTGGGCAAGGTCATGAAAATAGACCTGGACCTGTTTCTTGACCGTGAAAAGTCCCTGCGTCAGGGAGCCATTAGGCATCCGTTCTACAAAAATGGTTCCTACATGCTCAAGGAACTTATCCGATACGGCATATTCGACAACGACAAGCCGCTCAAGGACTGGTCCGATGACGAACTGCACAAACTTCTCTACAGTGAACCGATAGAACTGGACAAGGATACGACCGGACTCACCTACAACCGTTTCCACGAGGGAATCATCACAAAGCTTGAAAGGGCCGCCGTAGAGAAGGCCGATGATGAAAAGTCCCAGGACGAGCAGAACGCCCGTGACCGGTTCATGACATACAGGACCTGCCCCCACTGTCACGGGACACGCATAAACGACCGCGCACGAAGCATCAAAATAAACGGAGTCAGCATAGACCAGGCTTTCGGCATGGAACTGGGCGACCTGCTGGAGTTCATGCGGAGAGTCAACGACCCCATGGGAATATCGGTCCCGATAATACGCAAAACGGTATACATGCTGGAACAGCTGGTGAAGATTGGCGTGGGATACCTGTCGCTTGACCGCCCCGTATCCACTCTCTCGGGCGGCGAAAGCCAGCGCGTCAAGATGGCCCGCCAGCTGGACTGCGACCTCACGGACCTGCTCTACGTGCTCGACGAACCCAGCGTAGGTCTGCACCCGCGTGACACGGAAATGCTGATAGGTCTGCTGCGTGAACTGCGCGACAAGGGCAACAGCGTCTTCGTGGTCGAGCACGACCCGGACATAATACGTTCAGCCCAATGGGTAGTCGACATGGGCCCAAAAGCCGGAAGCCTGGGCGGCAAAGTCATATACAGCGGTCCCGTTCAGGGTCTGGAGCAGTCCGATGGCATGACCGGCCGTGCCCTGCGCCAGCGCATGCTGCCCGCAGCACCCGTCCGGCGCCGGCCATGGACGGAATCATATCTGGTGGAGCATGCATCGGCCAACAACCTGAAGGACATAACGGTTCGTATTCCTAAGGGCATTCTGACCTGTGTGACAGGCGTCGCCGGCTGTGGAAAGAGCAGTCTTATTCACGAATGCTTTGCAGTCCAGCACCCCGATGCCGTTGTCATTGACCAGCAGCCCATAGGCCGCACGTCACGCGGAACCATAGCATCATACATAGGCATTTTCAACCATATCCGGAGTTTCTTTGCCGATGCCTGCGGCCAGGATGTTTCGCTATTCTCATTCAATGCCGACGGTGCCTGCCCCAAGTGCGAGGGACGCGGCTATCTGAGTTACGAGATGAGCTTTCTGGATGCCGTCAAGACCCGTTGCGACTGTTGCGAAGGCAAACGCTACAATCCCAAGGCCTTGAGCTTCCGTTACCATGGCAAGGACATCGCTCAGGTGCTGGACATGACCGTGCTGGAGGCATCGGACTTCTTCAAGGACGAAAAGAAGACCGCAAAATGTCTGGACCTGCTCACGCAGGTGGGCCTGGGATACCTGAAGCTTGGCCAGACCCTGAGTTCACTGTCAGGCGGCGAAAGCCAGCGCCTCAAGATTGCCACCTGTCTCAAGAAAGAGGGCGGGATCTACATAATGGACGAGCCCACCACCGGCCTCCACATGAGCGACATAGACACGTTCTTCCAGATTGTCTCCAGACTGGTCGACAAAGGCAACACGGTAGTAATCATAGAGCACAACCTGGACTTGATCCGCAAAGCCGACTGGATTATCGACCTTGGACCCGAAGGCGGAAAGAACGGGGGACAGGTAATGTTCGAAGGCACCCCCGACGACCTGAAGCACTGCCCCCACTCCATCACCGCCCGCTACCTGTAACCTCCGGATTGGCCGGATTCAGTAGAAGAGCAGACCGCTGACGTTCATTGACTTGCCTTCGTCATCGGAGCGCAGGTAGAAATGGTTCAGGTAGAACACACATGCCCTTCCGTCTGACAGAACGCCCTGATAGCCGGGTCTGATACCATTGTGCGATTCCAATATGCCTTGGAAATCCTTGGACATGGCCTGCAGATCAGACATGGGCAAATCCAGTTCAAAACTTAACGAATCATTCAAAGGGAAGCATGCCCGTACGTTGTCTTCGGTCATTTCCATGTCACCCACATTCGAACGGTTCTCATATGGAACGACTGCAGTCGTGCCTTCCGGAACCTCCAGCTCCACATTTTCAAGATTCAGGTGGTAGCTTGACAGGTATAATGCATCGCGCTTTTCCTTCTCCATTCCGCCTGTCAGTGCATCCGGGGTCACGAACAGCCCTATCACGTCACGCGGGTACCTGGATCTCAGATAATCCAGCTTGCTGTCCACCTTGAACGCGGTCTCACGGTCCAGACCGACCAGCCACTCACGGTAGACATCGGCATCCATGGGAACATCGGACCTGCCACTTGCTGCCATGACGGAGCGGACCTGTCGCAACATGCCGTCACGGACTGCCGATGACACGTTGACCGGAAAGACGGACAGCAGTATGAACAGCACGACCGGAGTCAGAGCCAGCCACATGATACGGTCGTCATTCTTGAGCCATAGAATGATACAGGCCACATAGCACCACAGATTGAACGCAATCAGATATGCGCGGCTGACCGTGATTCCGTAGTCCGATACACGGCGGACAATGCCCACGCTCATGAGCACCAGCAGCGGCAGCATGAGCCTTGGCATCCAGACACATACCAGACGCACTGCAAACCCGCCGAAAGTCCGGTCTTGTCTGTACGGCCTCACCGCCAGCTGCAGCAAAACGACCAGAAGCATGGAAGCCGATACCAGATACGACACCCATCCGTCCGGAAGTGTCCGGTCTGCAATGATCTTGACCGCATAGCAGTATAGGGTAACGAAATAAAGCGATACAAGCGGAATGAACAGGTATCGGACTGCCCCCCGCAGAAAGGCGGGCATGACGGCCAGGGCCGCATTGTGTTTGTCCTGGCCTGACGGCACTCCCTGCAGCACAAGCATCGGAGCCACAAGAAAGAAACTGAAACAGGCAAGGTCCTCATACAGATCGGAGTCCACATTCAGGCCGAACAGCTTTTCAAACGAAAGCAGCAGCAGAGACATGCCGCCCCAGAG